>DYOB01000245.1 GCA_020720765.1 Borreliella garinii | reverse complement strand
TACAAAAACTTATACTTTTAGCAATTGCGCTGTTTGTATCGGTACAAATGAGCGCACAAGCCTATGCCGGTGAAGACCAAATTGTTTGCCAGTCAAGCACAATTCTTGGAGCTAACATTCCCGGAATGGGAATGGGCGAATGGTCTGTAATTATGGGCACCGGAGGTTTCGACAACCCGAACTCGAACGTACCGGAGGTTTCAGGTCTGGCAATAGGTGAGAATGTTTTTCGCTGGTCGGAAATGGACGGAGCAAGTGTTGTCAGTTACGATGATGTCAGCATTTTTAATTATCGAGTAGAAGCAGAAGCAGGTTTTCCGCAAACCATTTGCATGGGTGCGCCCTTGATGCTGAATGCGAATGATCCGTCAATGTATTTCGGAGCAACCGGAACTTGGACGGTTTCTGCCGGAAATGCGTTTTTTGACAATTTTAATTCTCCGTCTTCTAACGTAACCGGACTTACATTGGGTATGAATATGCTGACTTGGACAGTTTCAAACGCGTATTGCTCAGGGTCCGACCAAGTAGAAATAACGGTATTAAACGCTCCCGTTGCCGATGCAGGTCAAGATATTGACCTTTCCGTAGATTGTCCGGAAATAGCTCCGAACACTGCTATGCTACAAGCAGCAATGCCGCAAGGTGCTGCAACAGGCTATTGGATGGTTGAATCCGGTTATGGAGATATTTTAAATCCTACAAATTATAACACCCAAATCGTAAATTTGGAAATGGGAGTAACAACTCTGAGATGGTATGTTTCTCACGGCTCATGTTTTTCAATCGATTTGGTTGATATAACTAGACAACAAATCGGCACTTTGCCCGCTGTCGAAGGCGACTTGGTTCTACACTCTACTTACCCCGAAGAACTTATTACAAGTGCTGAAATATCGACAGATTACGTTACTTCCGGCTATTGGTCGGTAGAAGTCGGACCATCCGTTGTTATTTCAGACCCTGAATCAACCGCAACTTCAGTAACAAATCTCGAACAAGGCGAAACAATTTTACGTTGGAACGTAATGGCGGACGGTTCGTGTATTGAATCCTCAAACCTCAGAATATTAGTCGGTTATGACAATGTAGTTCCCGACGAAGGTGTAACTGACTTAAACTGGTCAGACCCCGAACAATGGAACACAGGAACAGTCCCAACTTTGGGCGATTCTGTTGTAATTGAAGATGTTATCGTAAACATGCCCGAAGGCAATGCAGAAGCCGGATTCCTTAACGTAGGTTCTGGAACAACATTCAACCTCGGCGGTCCCGGACGAGCTGTGGCAACGTTTACAACACACAACCTTTATATTCAACAAACCGCAGAACGCGGAAATGCTGTTGTAAACATCGGCAGCGGCGGAACGCTTTATATCTCACAAACAGCCGAAAAAGGCTCAAATCATGGTGTGCATGTTCTTTCGGGCGGAAGTTTATACATTCAACAAACCGCTGAACGTGCTGTGCGTGCAAATGCGAGCTTGAACATGGATGCCGGCGGTAAAATCTACATTTCACAAACAGCAGAACGTAATGACCGCGGCACCGCAGGACGTGTAAATATCGGCGGCGGCGGCTCATTGTACATCTCGCAAACTGCCGAACGCGACGAACGCGCTGTAGCCTTTGATGTGTTGGTCAGCCGAGGCGGAGGTTTGTATATTTCACAAACAGCAGAAAAATCAACTCTTCCGGCAACATTATCTGCATTCGGAATCCTGAATACTGACGGAAAAATTGTCATCGGAGACGGAACAGTGTCCGCAGAACCCGCAGCGACTCTAACTTGCAAGAAGTTCCAAATTGAGCCTCTTTCTGGTGTTCGCGGCTTGGCTATGGATACCAACGTTGTTGTGCAAGGGAACGGAGCCATACTCGCCGAACCTTTTGGCGGAGACGATGTAAATTGGATTCGTATCAAAAACGGAACTTCATTCTCAATAAAACCCGGCGGCGTTGTAGCTTTGAACAACGCAAACAGAACTCCCGCGAATTTTATTATCGAAGACGGAGCTTCATTTATTGATGAAAACGAAACAAATACGCTCACCGGAAAATCCGAAATCAATTTCGAAGCCGGTGTTCCGCGATTTTATTCTGCTTCTGTTGCAACACCTTCAACCACAGGTCTTATCAATGCTACTCAAACTCAGTGGGACGAGGTAAACGCAGTTTGGGAAACAAACCCGAACAGTTTTATGGAAATCGGACGCGGATACAATACTTCAAATTCCGTAACCGAAATTCCGAAACTTGCAGGCATTCTCAACGTTGGACAAATTGCTGTTCCGATTACTGCCGAACATACCGAAGACCCGTTATACACAGGTTGGAACTGCATCGGAAATCCGTATGCCTCAGCTATTGATTTTGAAGCAATTACAATCAATGCCCATGCCAATTCATATCTGACTCTCGACCCAATGACAAACGCCTATTCAGCCTACCAACAAGGCGGAATCAGTATAAACGGCGGAAATCGCTACATTGCCCCCAACCAAGCATTTTTTGTAAAAGCAGAATCCAATACCGAGTTTGTTTTTGAAAATACGGCA
>DYOB01000244.1 GCA_020720765.1 Borreliella garinii | reverse complement strand
TAGGAGGACAGAATGGGTATCATATTGGCAGGATCTTTGAAGAACAAGTCCGTAACGGAACATATCGTTAAAGATATGTTTGAAACGAAGGAGTATTTGAGGGATGAAGAAGGGCAAGATGAAGACTGTGAAGGAATGAGGATCAATACAGTACTTGATTGGGATGAGGAAATCCCAGGAATAGTATGGCTTTATACTAGGAACTGGGTGCAATGGGGAAACACGAAGGATGGGTTTAGTACCCGTCTGCATTGCATGGTTTATGTTAAGAGCCTTGATATGAATGGGAATCCATTTGCACATTACCAACTGTATAACTTGCAGAATTGCAAGGACTTTGATGGACTCAGTTACCGGGTTCTTAGCAAGTATGCCTCAGATGAGTATACGAGGTGGAATAAAGAACTGAAGGAAGCGCTTTTGATGAAGACGGATGAATTCGTAGACGAAGCAATGAGAGGAATAAACGAATGGATGAAGCAATAAGTATTTCAACGATGAGTGGGAAACTGAAGGGATTCAAAAGCATAAACTTTTCCAGTTTGGATAACGACTTCTGCAATAGGATGAGTGAAATACCAGGTACGGTTTGTGAACATTGCTATAGCAGGAAGATGCTGCGAACGTTTCGGCAAAGAGCAAGGGAGGGATGGAGGCAGAATGGAGAAATGATGAAGGCGCCATTGGAGGACTGGCAAATTCCACGGTTTAAGCCTGGGGAATATGTACGTCTCTTGAGCCACGGAGAACTTGAGACAGCAATGCAGTTTGAAAACTTCTGCAAGATTGCAGAGGTGAATTATTTGGCTTTCTTCACGATGTGGACAAAACGAAGGGATCTGGTGGAAGCTGGGAAGATTCCGAAGAACTTGAGAATCATATATTCAAGTCTTTGGATTGGAAAACGTGAAGAAGTAGTTGATATGAAAATGAAAGGTTTTACCGGAGTGTTTACAGTCTATGAGAAGAGGGAGGATATACCGGAAGGAGATGTTCTTTGTGAAGGGAAGCGGTGTAGGGATTGTATGCACTGCTATTCTGGCCCGGTTGGGAAACATATAGGGGAGGTAAAGCGATGAGAGATGAATCGACGAAGGAACTTAGAGAGGCATTCTTGGAGTTTGCCAAGGAACGGAACTTGGCGGATGTATTGATCTTTGATGAACAGATACCAGGGATTATGATTGATTTCAAACATTGGTGCAAGAATTATGAATATAAGGATTTGATGCAGCTGGAGGATGAAGCATGAAGAGGTTTGTGAGGGTTCATATTGAGAATGTGAAGAGTTGGCGAATTGGGTATTGCTTGGGAGATAGCAATAGCTATGTCATGGTGGAGATGGTGATCGGAGAGGGGGTAAAACTGGAGACGGTTGGGCTTTATAGGTATGAGAAAGAAACAGGGGTTAAGTTTTTATATGCGGTCGATATACCGCCGGGAATGGATGAAGGCACCCGCTTGAATGGATTCATTTGGGGACTTACCGTTGAAGCCCGAAGGAGTGCCTGATGGGGTTTTTGGATGGAATCCTGGTGGTGATAGTGGTTTCGTTTTTGATGCCATTCGCAATGTGGCTGGTTACAGCAATCGCTTATGCGATTGGAAGAGCTTTTCGAGGAGGAAAAGATGGGTACTGAGATGAGCTTGAAAGGAATTGTGAGGGAAGTTGGGGCGGTATTAAAAGACATGGACTTGATCGTTGTCAAGAACGATGAACAGTATGCGGAGACGGCTGATTTTTGCAAGCGGTGTAAGGATACGCAGAAGATTGTCAAGGCTTTCTTCAAGGAAGATTTGGAAGAGGCGAAGTCGAAGTTGGCGGAAATAAAGGAAGAACAGGAACAGTATTTGGGGAAGCTGGAGAATGCAGAAAAGATTGCGAAGGAGAAGATGACTACTTACTTTGAGAAGAAGATGGAAGAGAAAAGGAAGGCTGAAGAGAGGGAACGAGAGAAGGCTGAAAAGAAACGGCAATTGCAGTTGGAAAAGTTGCAGGAAGAAGGGAAGCAGGAAGAAGCGGAACGCTTGGAAGAGACGGAACTTGAAGTTCGGAAGACGAAGGAGGTGCCGAAAGTTGAGAATGTTTCGTATCGAGAAGTTTGGAATGGGGAATGTGTGGATTTGGGAGCTTTGCTGAAGGCTGTTTTGAATGGCGAAGCGCCTGTGGATTTTATAACTGTCAATCAGCAGGAAATTGATATGGCAGCCAGAGTTTTGAAGAAGGAAATGTCGATTTGCAAGGGAGTGGTGGCCGTAAAGCACTTAGTTCCTGTTGTTCGATAGGGCGGCTCTAGTAAAGAGCGTGGAACCTAGAGCGGGTATCAATGTAGTACCGGGATACATGGTATTGGGAAGAAGTGAGTTTCTCGATGCTTATGGGGATTACTTGGTATTCTGCTCGAAGTATAATATGGAGCCAATGGATATTGAATTGGTTGGGGATATGGCCGGTTTGATATTTTATTGAAGAATTAGTTCCATGCTCTTGACACGATAGAAAAATGGGTGTACGCTATTGAAATTACCCCCATTCCTGGCCCTATGTCATATCCGTCGGATTGCATAGGGCTTCTTTCTT
>DYOB01000243.1 GCA_020720765.1 Borreliella garinii | reverse complement strand
ATGAGGCGCATCGGCGCAAGAATAAGGGCGGGGAGCATCAGAAGCGGGTGGGGAAACCTGCGGGGAAACCGAATATGGGAAACTCTACTGTACAGCCTGCAAGCAAAAGTGCAGGTAAGTCACAAAGCGGGAAAATTCTGACGCAGCATACGGGATTGCCACCTAAGCCGAGAACTAACGGCTTAAAACGACGTGATCGGTAGGCAAGTTTGATGCGCAGAATTCACTCTCTCAACTGAATTCAACAGGAATTCTGCGGCTTCCAACGCATCGCTTGCCGCGTTTGGGTTTTCTGCGACGTGGGCTGCTACAATAGCCCCGTCGATCAAAATATTGATTTGTATGGCTAATTTTCTTGCTGACATAGGATATTCTTTAAATAGCAATGTTTCCAGATACGTTATGATTAGCTGTTTATGTTCAGCAGCAATTTTATGGATTTCATCCTTGTGATCATGGAATTCTGCTGATGCGTTTATAAACATACAACCAAAGAAATTTTTCTCGTTAAACCAAGTATCATGCCATCTAAAGACTGCCTTGATCCTGTCGATAAGTGTGTCATATTGTTCTACATAAGCTATCAGCGACGAGCGGAATGCACTATCACGCTCCTTCAGTACCTCTAATATTAAGCTATTTTTTGATGGAAAATATTTATACATCGTCATTTTTGCGACACCAGACTCCGCAATAATTCGGTCAATACCGACAGCGGTATACCCTCCCTCCGCAAAAAGCTCCGTTGCTTTTTCTACTAAAATTCTCTTTTTTTCTGAGATCACAAGCATTTTTCCAAGTAGCGTAGAACACCCTCCGTTCTTCAGAACAGAAAGGTTTGTATATTCTAGGCTCGGAATTAAGAGTATTCAATTGACGTGAATGATCATGTGTTTATTATTGGCCAATAATCACCCTCTAACACATGAACACAGCATCGGTTAGCACTTCCTTGGCTCTGCTCGATCTAGTTCTGTATTACCTAGCCAGACCTAAATTGCTTGCATTCTGTACTAGCCTTCATGTTATTATACAGACCTGTCTGTTTAGTTTCGAGTGAACATGTTTACTCAGAACACATCAAGACAGAAATCATTACCACATGTTAAAAGGAAATTTTATGAATATGTCACTGGAAAAAGATAACCATGTAAGCGGTCATACAGTTTATGAAAAAATTGATGAGGTAAAATTAGCGTTTCTGCGTGATCGACACGCATGGATTGTGAATCCAATTTATCGCGCAAGTGATGCGGTACTAGCTATGCCATTTTTTAAGTGGCTAGACGATATTCAGTCACCTCTTGATTTCAAACAGGCGGCAGAACAGCTCTATTATCATTCTGCAACTTTTCCAAAAGTAATGGGGCTTATGCTCGGTTTAACTCCTATGTCAGAGAATCATATGATGCCATTCTACGCAAAACATGCGTTCGGTGAGGCTGACCATCATGCAATGCTGTTGGAGTGGATGCTGAGGAATAACCTCCTTGCTTCTCCAGAAGAAATAAAAAATGTAATACCCACTACCGAAACCAATGCTTGCGTAAACTATGCGTATCAAATGGCAATTGAGCAAGATCGTAACAAATGGCTAGTAGGTCTAAATAGTGGAATCGAACGCTGTTCAAATGATTTTTTTAAGGCTGTATCGCCTAAAATGCACATGCTTGGCATAGGCGACTTATATTTCGATGTCCATGTCGAAGCTGACGAACATCACAGTATTATGGGATTAGAACATATTGATCCACATGATCCTCAGTCACCAAGAGGAAAAGAGCTTATTTCCAAAGCACTCGAAGGAATTAGCCTGTGGGCATCAATGTTACATTCATGGGTTGGCATTGATCTTCATCCGAAATTCAACTTGGATGGCACGGTGTCAAACAAATGACTAACTATTTTTCAAAAATGCGAGGAGGGGGAGAATGCCCCCCCCGTGCAAATCTCAGACTGACCATGATTTCATGGTTAGGTGGCGTGGTAGCCATTGCCGTCGTTGCCTATCTTGCCAATGTTAGTCATGTACCTTTAGTGCTAGGCTCATTCGGTGCAACCTGTGTGCTGGTATTTGGATTCCCAGACAGCCCTTTTTCTCAACCGCGTAATGTGATTGCAGGGCATTTTCTGGCTTCATTGGTGGGACTCATATTTCTTATTTTACTGGGTTCTCATTGGTGGAGCATGGCATTTGCTACTGGAACTGCGATTGCCGTTATGCAACTTACCCGTACCGTTCACCCACCTGCTGGTTCTAATCCGGTGATTGTTATGTTGACTGCCCCAACTTGGAGCTTTCTACTTACGCCTACATTATTAGGTGCAATTATTTTGGTAATGGTAGCTGTAATCTTTAACAACCTTCCTAAAGAACGCTCATACCCGAAATACTGGTTATAAACATTGCTCACATTGTGCTAGAGGAGGACATGGTTTTCTATGTCCTCCTCTAGCACAATGTGCAATGGTTTGAATACGAAGACCCGCGCAGCAAACGCCCCGATGAACACAAACTGATCTTCCCCCCCCGCGCCCGTTTAGACCGCGACACCACCGTGATCCGCCTGCCTCACCCCCTC
>DYOB01000242.1 GCA_020720765.1 Borreliella garinii | reverse complement strand
TTTTTTTGTAACGCTGATACTCACCTACTACCGGAGGCCGGAGCGAGGTGTGAGCGAACGATGGAGGCAGTCAGGTAGCGCTTGGTTCAGCACACGACATTGCATCAGGCGTTGTAAATTCAAAAGCATGGCACTACTTAATGCTCCAAAGCTTCCAATCGTTTGTGCACGTGGGCCAAATCGCTTGCCGTAAACACTTGTGGCTGTTGCGGTATCAGCACTACGAGGTGCCGATAAGTTGCTTTGAGCTGGTCAGTCAGTGCTGAGGTCGGGCCAGATTCTTCGAGCTTAGCTTCTATCGATATAGCCAAATCCCAAGATGCGGCGCCATAGCTTGGAGCATTATGGACCGCCAGCTTACCCAACTCAATAGCACGATCAATGTCCCTATGATAATAGTAAACATTGGCCATACCGTTCAAGGCTCCAATATTAGACGGATCGCGACTCAACACGGCAGCGAAGCATTTTGCTGCTTTTTCTAAGCAACTTACGTATTTTTCATAATCATTTTGGAGCTGGGCTGCTTGAGCTTGAGTTTTTTCAACGTAACCTAGGGATACCAAGAGGTCAGTATTTTCTGGGTAGCGTTTCAGACCAGCTTCGACAAGGGCACGCGCATTTGCAAGGCGTTCAGATGCTGTATCTGCTTCTCCAGACCCTACCCATCTCTGCGCGTCCGATTGGTATGTGAAGGACTGATTATAGAGTTCACGAGGCGACATGACTGGTGCAAAGGGTGGCAGATCAGTACCTCTATGTGTAACAAGAGCATCAATATTTATATTGAGTTCATTTAATTTTGTGGCGATGTATTCTGTAACAGCTTGCATGTTATCGATCTTTTCGCTAAGCCGTGTAAATCCGTCATCAACATTCTTTCCAATTACAGATAGAGTCTCATTTTGTTGAGCGAGTACAGCAAGAATCTCTTGCTGTCCGCTCGTCAAGTTTGCGAAACTCTCGCTGAGCCTTTCCTCGAACACCTTGTCCGCGGACAAAGCTCCCACTGCCCTCTCTGCCTCTTCTGGCACTAAAAAAAGCTTAGGAAACCTATGTTCCATATCATCGACTACCGGGGTCAAACTTGCTTTTACGTATTTCCATGCGGTTGGTCCACATATGCGCGCTCCAGCTTCGTCGAGCCCCACCCCCACAGCACTTCGGATTACCTTCTTGGTCAACAGCAATAAGCTTTCGGATAATTTCATATTCTGTCCTTTCCCTTGATGCCCCCTAACGCGCATGCGCCGAACGTCAAGCCTCAGCGGACCCGCGCCGTACACAGATGAAATCGAAGTTCGAAAACTCCGACCACATGGCGCGGGTTCCGTTGAAGGCACAGGTTAGCCATTTTCACTCTGCTTAGCGGACTCAATTTTTCCGGCTAAGTTCTTTGGCCAATAACTACCGTCAGTTTTCGCCCGAAAGATCGCGGATGAATCTATTGATTCGCCACCAAACTTTGTTTCAAGCACGGGGCGATAGTACCGTTGCTCAAACATGCTATACGCACCACTCAAAAATTGTTTATAGGAATCATGCAGTGGCGCAAAGCCAGCAGGTTCGGGAGGTGCGCCGTCCTCTTTGAACTCAAGTCCGCATTCAGTTGCGCGATCCATCATCCACTGCAACGGAATATCTGATATGTTGCTATCGCTGTATCCCCCTCCAATATCCGCATGCGCACCGCTAAACCATACCTGTTCAATTCGTTGGTTTAACTTTTTTTTCGGATCCCATAACGCACATTGGTAAGTTTTCCTGTGTTCATCAATTGCTAACGCCTGAAATGCATTTCGTACAATGCCACTAAGCTCGGTATCGTGGAACTCATAGTACCGCTTATTGAACCAATCAAACGACTCGACTGGAACACCAAGCGCTCCCACTGTATCCCAGACGCCGAGAAATTTGATTTCAGGTTCGTGGCAATACTTCGATCTAAAAAACTTTGCGTTTTCAGCATCTGGTCCCTCATCGCGTGTTCGGTATAGCGAATAGGCTTCGTCAACGAGGTCTATGTTATCAGATTTAATTAACCCTGAGTTCCGAATTAATCCAACTAAACTTCTTGCGGTATATGCGCCTCTGCTAAATCCGAAGATATAAATTTCGTCATCTTGCTCGTAGTGATTAGCCAAACATTTATAGGCGTCCTTGATTTTATCCGACAGCCCAACGCCAAATACGCCACCTCGCACTTTATCGTACCAGTGTGTACCTACTCCTGTCTCATAGCATTTGATTTGGTGAATTTGTTGCGAATCAGAATCTCTCAATGAATTGTGTAACGTCCAAACATTGGTACTCGTGTTTCCGTCGACTTCTGGATTGTTGTCAGGCGTATTCCATGTACCATCAAGACAAATCACGATTTTCTTCATGCGGTGCCTCCAATTAAAATAAGATTGCGCGGATAAGGCTAACGTTGCTTTTTTAGCCGCGCGGCTTTTTGCGTCGGCTGAAATAGCCTTGTGTACGCCCGGCATGGACGTGAACTAATGGGGTGCAAGTCCCATGTATATGATTCCTGTTACTGTCGTGAAGATATAAACGTAATTCTGGACCGGTTGATAGGAG
>DYOB01000241.1 GCA_020720765.1 Borreliella garinii | reverse complement strand
TAGAGACAAGGCAGCGGGATAGAGACAAGGCAGCGGGATAGAGACGAGGATCAAGGGCGCTTAAACGTTGGCTTGTGATCGATCACCCTACCCAACCCTGCACTTAAACCCCCCTCCCCTTAAACCCCTCTCTTGCGGAAAGGGGACGGGGAGGGGGGACGTTTGGGCAGTGTAGGGCAACCGATCAGCAGCGCCTACTCTTACTGCTGGCGTGGAATGTGTGATTCATCGGTATAACTTCCGGTATAACCAGCAAGCCGCTGAATGTCAGAATAGTTAAGCTTGGCTACCGCGTTACGTTCACGGGTAAGAGAAAGCAATTCCGCCTCTTGCCGTACCTGTTCAAGCTGAGAAGCCCGAAGAGCATTCTGCAACTGCTGAGCCTGCATTTGCTGCAACATTAGCGCATTATAGTCGACAGGAGGAGCGAGAGGGACGTCAACCCGCAACTTGTGAGTCAGAACGATGCAGGACAAAAAGCCGATAGCGCCGCCTGCTAAAAAGGTGAATAATTGCGTTTCCATTGTGTAATACCTCATTTATTGCATTGTGGAAGGCTTGAGGGGTGTTATCAGCACCCCAAGAGCCGCTACTAAAAATCCAGATCGGTAAGAGCTGGTGGAAGAAACCGACCATTAAAACGGTCATCTTGTTGAGACTGAGAAAGCGGAGAACGCTCACGAAGAACAACCGTATCAGTAACCGCACCATCCCAACGAGTAAAAGTTGGCCTAGTGTACTTTTCCCGCTCCGTGAACTGGTACTTGTGAACATCAAACAAAAAGCGCGTAGTTGCGCAATCATCCCAAAGCGAACCCGTGAAGTTACAAGGCTCACGCACGCCAAAAACCCCAGAAGCATAAAAATTAGAAAGGTACATAGTGAGTTCCAAAGCCTACATTATCCAACAATTCAGGCAGATCAGCAGAACCGCCCCACATAGTGCAGGAGGCATAAGCCCTCTGCATCCAAAGATCAAGCGCAACACCAGTCTGAAAGCGAGTACGAAAAAGGGCTATAGCGGCTTTACCGCGCTCAACCGATTCATAACCCGCACCGACAACGTAAGACCAAACAGGATAAGCCTTACCCCATTTACCCCAGAAACGCCCAACGCTCTGGTAATCAAGAGGAACAGCCTTTTGTTCCATCTTAGTAGCGTACTTTGTGGCATAAGCACTAGCGGCATGAGGATGACGGAAAACTTCAAGACAAGGCCTACCGGACAACTCCCCCCTATGCCAAGCAAGGTGCTTGAGATCACCAGAGCCAACAATGTTAAACCACGCAAGGGATACGGCATCGACGCCGCCAGCCGGATAGTTCGGCAAAAAGCAATGAAAGTGAGGAGCGCCGCGAGTCTGAAACTCTAAAAACCAAATGCCAGATTTAACGCCATTACGCTTAAGCCAACGTTTCAAAAGGTCAAAATGCTTTTTAACCAATGCACCATCAGTTGGGAAGTTATCTGGATAAGTTAGCGTTAAAAAAGCTTTGGTATGCTCAATGGCTGTATTACGAATATGAAGCTTCATACGACTAACTGCTTTACGTGTCAATTCTTTAATAACACCACGTTTAGAACCACCTAAAGCCTTTGGTTTAATCGAGTGATTAATAACAGATGATTTAACAACTGTATCCTGAATGCCAACCTGAAACAAAACATAATCACGGGCAACCTGTTTAGGAAAATGATCAAAACCCGCTTTTAATTCATCTTTTAAAGAGCCTTTTAAATCATCGTCTATAACATAATAATAGCCTAATTCACCATTTTCTTTTAAGCCGAATTTTTCCTTCTTACCATTCTTTTTACAGAATGATTTAATACCCGCTTTTAATTCCTGCTGCTCAGACTGAACGGCAAGACGAATACCATTAGAACAATCACCAGCAAAGGAGACAGGTTCGTAATCGCCAAGAGGAGAAACATCGCAGACTGAAACATTGAACGGCAAGCGAGTTGTGTGTAGAATTTCTTTCATGAGCTTACGCCCTTCCTTCAAATCTATCTAAGTAAGTTCATCACCCCCTGAAGCATTTGCGGTGCTTGCAGGGATTTTTTTTGCCTGAACCGTTTGCGGCAGTTCAACATAAACCAAGGATAACAAAGGAGCTTAAACGATTCCAGCAAATTCAACATAAGGCCAGAATGATAGTTTATTGACCATTTGCAAGTTATTGATAATCCAAGCGTTTCCGTTTATGGACATTATGACAAGAAGAGGGGAAGGGAGGGGCGGAAACCCCCCACAAGCGCCGCAAAGCGTATGCGCATGTGTGGGGATGGATGGACGGAAGGATAGGCGAGAAGACGCCAACGGCTCTGGGAATCCTAGACAGCACGCAGCGGATGATGTTAGAGAGCGAATGAAGAGGTTTTGCAGGGGTGAGGGGCTTATGCGGCTCTCTACTAACAGCAGCCGCACGATACCAGCCAGAACAACTACCGACCATCACAGCCCACACAGCGGGAGCTTAGGGGCATTGTAGCGGGCTAAGCCCGTATTCCGCCGGACTCAGGGCTTAGGGCATTACACACCAACACAAGCGGACTTGCAGCCCTTAGCGGGCTAGGCAGTGGG
>DYOB01000051.1 GCA_020720765.1 Borreliella garinii | reverse complement strand
TGTTGAATTGGAGAAGGAACTTTCAGAGAAAGTCGCTGAATTGCTACAGAAAGCCGAGCAAGAAGCGATGGGACAAGACAGAGCAAAGGAACTCTACAAGAAGCGAAAGAGCACCGTCGAACCGGTCTTTGGAATCATCAAACAGGTCTTGGGCTTCCGGCAGTTTTTGCTTCGTGGGTTAAGGAAAGTCAACTTGGAGTGGCAGTTGGTGAGCTGTGCTTATAACCTTAAAAGATTGGCGGTTTTGGTCAGATAAAGGGGAGAATAGGCACTCTTTCAGGCTTTTTGACACAGACCAGGGTTTCCGGGCTTCGGTGGTGAAGCCGTCAAGCGGATGGGCGTTTACTTGTGGACGGGCTACTGTTTCAGCGCGCCGACGTCGGCGATCGTATCGCTGAAGTCGAAGTCGGCTTCTTCCAGGCCGTACCGGCCCAACGACACCCAATGCACTTTTGAACCGCCGCGCAACAAGCCGAGATTGCCGCTGTACGACCATGATATGGGGGACGTTCTGACGGCTTTCAGCGAGATGCTTGTGGATGTAAGCGACAACTGTATCAGCTCATTGGTTCTAGTTGCCAGGTAGACCAGATTATCCTCTACAGCTATCCCGCCCTCGCGCACGGTCGCCGGCAGGTCTGTGAGGGTTGCCGTTATCCGGCCAGCGGAGTCTAAAAGGTAGGCGAAACCGGCGCCGCCATGAGTGGTGCCTGTAACGAGAAACCTGTCCACGGCCGCTACATAGGCGGTTTGATAAACATAATACTGTATGCCAGTCTTGAGGGTTTTGGGCGCTGTCGTCAGCCTGCCCGTTGCCGGATCCAGCACGGCCATGCGCAGATCGGCGTAAAGCTTGCCGGGGACATAGCGCTGCCAGATCAACAGGACTTTCTCAGGCGATGCCGCCAGCATAGGCCACCACTCGCGCACATTGGGGGCCACCTGTACCGCGTGCGCGTTGTCGCCGTTGCTGTCGTAGACGGTGGCATAGACACCTTTCCCGGTGCCAAGATCGTCTACGCCGCCGTGATCCACCCAGTCCTCGGAATAAAATACAACAAAGTTGCTGGCGGTAGCCGCGACATGTCCGGAATGCCCCCCGTCCAGAACGTCATTGGGGTATGCCTTGATCGCCTTTAAGGCGGCGTCATAAACGCCATAGCGCTGAGCCAGCACGTTGGATGCGGCGTATCCATCCTCGAAGGTGACCAATATGTGGCCATCCTTCGTGCGCGCTATTGACACGGGCTCCTGCGCCTCCGGCTGCGAAATGAACTTGGTGGCCGCCTTGAGATTCCCGTCGCCCGCACTCCACTTGGCGTAATAGACGTCATGAGGCCAGGAACCCTCCTGGTTCGGTCCAGTCGGAGGCATACCGGTGGCCGAGAACATCACCCAATAGCTGCCGTCGTCGTTCCTGACGGCTTCGATGCCGTGCATATATGCGCGCAAATCTTCGGTGCCCAACGCCTGGGGCGGACTCGAAATATTTACGCATGCGAACAGTGCGGTCGTCATAAAAAGAACGGAAAGATATTTGTAGTTCCTTATTTCCATAATTCGTGCCTCCCATTTTATTCCCATATCAATGGGGTCAGACTCGATTGCTTTGTCATGATCCCTCCTGTTTGCCCGATTTTAAAAAATGGTAGTAACTGTCATTTCTTTCGTTTACAGTTTTTTACCGGAATTCGGTCTTTCCCCCGCACCGCGGCACAATTCGACAACAAAACGACTTGTCCTACCTTTTCCGGCAAAGCAGGTAAGATATTAATCTAGATTATGTGGGTTTTGCTGTCAAGAGCCTTTTTCAAAACTCCCAGCCATAACTTGAATGCGAATAAATCAGCAGGAGTGGATTCGTATTTTATGAGCAACTCACCATTCTCGCCTACTCTGCTGTGTGGGGTTTTTGTTCTGCAGGGAGTACGAAATGCTGTAGGACTTTTATTGCAGTATGAAGCATCACTCCCATCATGACAACGAAGTTCACTTTTTTATACCCTTTTACATACAACACGGTGGGAAGAAATATCCCTTTCAGATTGGAATTGGCCCGTGTCAACACCGGTTTCACCTCGACGGGGGAGCCTTTTCCAAAACTACTGCGGAGGATTTATCGGTTCGCAAAAACTCGTTCAAATCCTCATTTACCCGAGTAAACTGCGGTTTTCGCATCGTTTTTCACTTCTGAAACCCCTTCTTCGTTGACTTTTGAAAGAGGCTCTCTAAAAGTATTTGTGCTCCACCTAAAATATCTGTAAGATTCTTCATGGTTATTCCTTTTTATGTGCGTGTTTTGTCATAATCACATCGTATCATAAAAAGAGAATGCCCATTTTTACTTTAAATTACAAATCAATCTGGAGTTTTGAAAATGGCTCTATATATTAAACATGTAACCTTTGATTTGAGGGTTGCTATTGTTCATGTTCGCTAAAGGATCGAGATGTCAACACCGGTTTCAAAGTTCCGCTTTTTGTGATTCATTCAGGGTCAACGACCCCGGCTTTCAAACGGTCTTTCATCCTGTAGGAATCCCCTTTGAGGCTCAGGATGTGGGCATGGTGGAGAAGACGGTCGAGGGTCGCCGTACTTTCCTTGAGTGCAGGACTTCATCCGGCTAAGAGTATGAAACCCAGACTTAAGAAAGAGAGTTTATTCATGTATTCCTCTTTGGAATATTTAATTGATAGTGGAAGAAAATCCGGTGCTTCGTCAAGGAAAATGTAAAAAAAGTCCGGCTGTTAGGCCGGACTAAAATTCTTTCTAAAAACGATTTACTGCTTTTTGAAAACTGTGACTGCAGTCCCTTCGCAGACAAAGTCGGAAGTGTTGACCGCTCCGCTGGCGTCGAAGACTTTCTTCCAGGTGCCGGCAGGCGGTGTCAACGTGTAGTTGGAGTCTGAGTTGACAACAATGATGAGGTCGGCCCCGTCCACACCGTCCGAGTCAATGGAGTTGATAATGACTTTTACGGGAAGGCTGGCGTCATGTACGGCGTTGATGGAGGATGCATTATTTGCACCTGCATTGATCCTTGTCACGACTCGGTTTTTAATTTCGTCCCACGTAGTCAGGCGCATTCCAGGGCTGGTTCTTCTCAGTGCTATCAGTTCTTTATAGAATTCAAAGGTGGAATTTTCAGCGGACTTGCGGCTCCACTTGTAGCTGTTGAAACTGTCGGGGGAGTTGTAGGTGTTATGTGTTCCAGCCTGAGCTCCGAAGTTCCAGTCCGAAGCATTAGTCATATTCTGGTTATTCGTCTTCGTGCGGAGGAATTCATCGCCGCCGTGAATAAAAGGTATTCCCTGGCTCGTGAGGATCATCCCCATCCCGAACTGGTCGACACGTTTGGAATAGTCCAAACTGGTGGGAGGCGTAAGACTTAAAACCTGGTGGTGTTCGCTTTGGGTAACATTGGTACTTAGGGATAGGTAGACTTTATCCCAAAGAGCAAAGTTATCGTGTGCGCTGATATAGTTGATGCTCTGCTCCGGGTCGTAGGCGAACATGGAATCCCAGTTACTTGCTAACGGGGAGGTACTCTTAGCTCCCATAACAGAACCCCTCATACCTGCGGGAATTGAAGCCCACCACTTGCCGAAACCATTGTTGAACATGTAGCCTCTTCCGGTTTTGTCGTTATCGCCCTTGATGGATTCACGGTACTCGCCGTTGAAAAGACCAATGTGGCCTGAAGCCATGGCAGGGGCCTTTCCAAGGCGTACGACATCGGCCTCACGGGGGTCGCTTTTGTAACCATTCCAGGGCTCGCCATAGAGAAGGATATTACGGTCGGTGTATTTACCGTTAAGGTACTCGCCCCATTTGCGGACTTCGTTGTAATGGAAAATGCCGATGAGATCGAAACGGAAACCGTCGATACCGTATTCGGTGATCCAAAACTCTAATGAATCCTGTATCATACGGCTGACCATGGGAACCCCGGTATCTATGGAGTTGCCGCAACCTGAAAGGTCGGGGAGGTCTCCTGTACCGGAGGTGTAATACTTGCTGGAAATATCTTGGAACATTTCCTTGCTGAGGGTGTGGTTATAGACGACATCCATCACGACCCTGATGCCGGCGGCGTGGTAAGCCTTGATCATTTCGCGAAGTTCCTTGACTCTGCCGTTCCAATCGTTGGGGTTGATGGCGTATTGGTCCTCGGGAATGTTGTAGTTGACAGGGTCGTAGCCCCAGTTGTATTGGGCTGTGCCGAAGTCGTAGAAGGGCAGAAGCTGAACGTGGGTAACACCGAGTTCCACAAGGTGGTCTAGACCCGTTTTAACCGTGGTGTTGTACCTGGTGCCACCTTGAACCATGCCGAGGAATTTCCCTCGCTTGGAGGCATCCACCCCGGAGCTTGCATCAATGGTGAAGTCGCGTACGTGGACTTCATAAATAATGCTATCTTCACGGTTCAGAAGGTTTGGGCGGGCTACGTTGCTGTTAGCTGGAATAGTCGCAGATGTAGACATATTCATCACGATGTTCCAGTTGGTACCGGGTTTCACCATGGTACCGTATGGGTCGCGGACACCTTTACCGTTGACACGGAACTGGTATTCTTTCTGTGCGTGTTCACCGGGTACCGTGACTTCATAAACATCCGTGTAGCCGGCGAAGTCACCGCGTTTGGCTAGTGTATATTCGTTTCCGCCCGAACCGTTAGAGCCTCCGAGGTAGACTTTAACGTTGCTGAAGTCCGGGCTCCAGATGCGGAAGGTGGTTGCACTGGTTGAATACAGTGCTCCGAGGGTGTCGGGCGGGTTGACGATTTCGCTCTTGGTAAAAACCGCGGCTTCGCTTTGTGTTGTGCCAATGCCGTTAGTGGCGCTCACAGTCAGCGTCAGCGTATCACCATTGTTCAAACTCGCCGCATTTAAAGTGATGGTTCCGGCGGTGAGCGGCAGGGTAGATCCATTGACAGTGTAGGTTTTCGAAGTAATGGCAGAAAGATTTTCATTGATCGTTACGGTGACAACCTGGGTTGTGTTGATAAAGCCGCCGTTGGGACTCAATGTTACAGTGGGTTTTGCGGGTTGTTCAGGGTTGACGTCTGACCAGACCGGTGAGCCGCCTTCCATCCGGCACCATCCAGTACCAGTTCTGCTAAGGTTTGAAGCCCCGCTTAATTTAGTGTCGCCGATTTTGAAAATTACACCGACAGTCTGGGTTACAGGCACACCTTTCGCGTCAAGGTCCGCAACCCACCAGCCGTTGCCCATCGAAGTCATAGCAGCTGTAGTTAGCCAAGGCCCGAAAGGCTGAACTACGGGTGTTCCGTACCAAACATAGGCTTCAGGAGTACCGGCTCCGGTGTATTTGAAATACAGGTGGTATTCACTGCTTACAGGTTCAATTGTGTAAGTTTCTTCAACTTGGCTGGAAAGGCTTTTCCCTGAGCTCAAGGCCCGAGCCTTGACCGTCGTGACACCTACTGCTAAATCAATAGGGCCGGTGTAGGTAGAAGAAGTCACTGTTACATCGTCGCCATTGATCGTGTAATAAATCGTTGCTCCAGCCTCGGCGCTAATAGTTGCTTTCTGTCCTTCGGGGTAGGTGCCGCTTACAGGGGTAAGGGTGGGTTGAGGGGTTGGAACAGGTGAGTCGGTGACAATGTAAGTTTTTGTGATTATGTCCGAGTCCAGTTTGCCGGTTTGCATTCCAAAGGCTTTCACCGTTGTGGTTCCTATGGCAATCTGAATGGGTGCGCTATAAATAGTGGAAGTACCTGTGGGTTCGTTCCCATTGGTCGTATACCGGATAGTGGAACCCTCGGGTCCGGAAAGGGTCAATTGGAAGGCTTGGGCAAAGGTGCCGCTGTCCTGGGAGAAATTAGGAGGATCAAGCTGTACGGGATTTTCGGAAATAGTGTAGACAGCAGTCACAACACTGCTCGGATCTTTTCCGGATTCCCAGGAACGGGCTTTCAAGGTGTGTGTTCCGACGGTATTCAGGTCGATGGGAGCCGAGTATGAGGGGCTGGACTCGGTGGGGTCTGTGCCATTGGTCGTGTACCGAATAGTACCCGGTCCTGATAGAGTCACCGAAACATGGTCCTCGTAGGTTCCCGAGGCCGGGCTGAATTGTGGAGCCTGACTTTGGTTCGACGCAAAAACATAACTGGCTACAAGCATTTCACTGGGACTAAGGGGAGACTTATAAGCAATGGCTCGAACTGTAGCCGAAGCTGTTAAGGTGAGCTGTTCACTGGGATCGTACCAAAAGTTGGTTTCGGAGGGGGTTCCTGTGGGAACGCTTCCATTAAGGGTGTAATAAATAGTAGCGTCAGGGGTGTTGGTGAGTAGGGATATTTTTTCACCAGGTCCTATCCAGTAACCGTTTTCAGGGTTGGAAAGGATAGGAAGGACCTTTGAAGGTTCAAGAGTCAAGACAAGTTTTTTAGGACCATCGACCTGGATATCAGCCTTTGCCGAGTAGTAGATCAGGCTGGTTGGGTCCACCGTTGCGTTAGCCTCGATTGAATAAGACCCGGCAGGCAGCCCGGAAACCTTATAATGCCCTGTGCTTGGATTGGTTCCTGCAATGATTGATTCTGTTGAGGATCGGGCCTGAACCTGGATTTCAAAAGGAACAAGCGACCCGGTATCGACTTCAACTTCTACTGTATAAGTTGGCGGAGGCTGGGGGTTTCCGCCATCAGTAGCAGGGTTGGAACAGGAAAAAAATCCCAGGTAAAGCCCAAGGGATACCAATATTAAACGAAAACTTTTCATGTACATTCCTCCATAGAAACGTTTCCATAATTCTCTCATGGAAATTTCAACTTGTAAAGGGGTAAAAACAAAATATTTTTGGAAAATATCCCGTTCCCGCCGGTATAAAAACCTTGATTTTAAAAAAATATCTCCCAAACTGGTTTTGGAGGCTATTTATGAAACATTCTGTAGAATTTGGGCCGGTCTTTTCCATTCTGAAGATTCAGATGGAAGCGGGCGAGATCCTTCGCGCCGAATCGGGTTCCATGGTAAGTATGAGTCCGAGCATTGAACTCAAGGCCAAGACGACCGGCAAGGGCTTTTTTGGAGCAATCGGTGCGATGGTCGGGGGAGAATCGCTCTTCTCCTCTGAATTCACCGCAAGTGCACCCGGGGAACTCGTTCTTGCACCTTCGGCTCCCGGTGATATTGTCCATATTTCTATGACCGGTGGAACTATTCTGGCTCAGGGTGGTGCGTATCTGGCAGGATCCCAGGGTTTGACGATCACGACTCAGGGGTCGTTTCGCGCTATGTTTAGCGGCGAAGGACTCTTTTTAAGCAAGATCACCGGCCAAGGTGACCTTTTTGTCAATAGTTTCGGCGCTGTTTTCCAAAAGAATTTGGCTGCCGGCGAACTTTACCGGGTTGATACCGGCCACATAGTCGCTTTCGAGGAATCAGTCACCTATAAGATCAAAAAGGCCGCAAAAGGACTATTTTCCACCCTTGCTTCCGGTGAAGGTCTCGTAGGAGAATATTTGGGTCCTGGTAAGATTTGGGTACAGACGCGCAATGTACGCGCCCTTGCTCAACTTTTGATGCCCTTCCTTCCCAGCGGAAAATAATTATCCGATAAAGGGTTCCAGTGCAGTCCTGAGTTCAGCGAAACTTCGGACGACTGGAATCTTGGGGAATTTCTCCAGGATGCTGGCGGGAGGGTTGAAAAACCACCCCGCTTCCGCTTCCTCGATCATGCCAAGGTCGTTGTAACTGTCTCCGCTCGCATAAACCTTGAGGCCCATGGAATGGAAGGCCCGGACGGCTTTGCGTTTACCGTCCTGTTGACGCATTTTCCAATGTGTGATGCGCCCGTCATCAGCGACGATAAGACTGTTGCAGAAAATGGTAGGTTGGTCCAGTTTTTCCATCATAGGGCCGGCGAATTGGAGAAAAGTGTCGGAGAGGATGACGACCTGGGTTTTCTTTCGCAGAAAGTTCAGGAAATCCTTTGCCCCCTCAAAAGGCTCTATCGATTTAATAACATCCTGTATGTCTTTGATTTTCAACTTGTGGGCGTCGAGGATTTTCAGGCGGTGGGCCATAAGTTCATCGTAAACAGGAATATCCCGGGTAGTAAGTTTTAACTCTTCAATACCAACTTTTTTAGCGAACTCAATCCAGATTTCAGGAATAAGAACACCCTCGAGATCCAGGGTGACGACGTCAAACATTGTGATCCTCCAGTGACAGTCATACCCTAGTTTTCTCCGGCATGTCCAGAGAGGTAGCCGGAGACGAGAGCGTGGAATATTAGCCATGATTCTGCGAGTTTTGGGATAAGATTCGGGATGTTCTCCGGTCTTCCTTCTTTTGCCTGTTTTTCTATCTCGGCCGCATTTTCGCCCAAGACCATTGCTGTAAGGTTATAGGCACTGCCTTTCATGGTATGCGCTATTCTAAAAACTCCGTCGGTATTCCCTGCGTTGAGTTCTGACTGGAGTTTAACAAGATCAGATTCACTTCGGATAAGAAAATTCTTCAAAACCCGGTGGAGGACGGCGGTATTTCCCATAAAGATGTCGAGGGCTTCGGCGGGGTTGAAATTTCTATTTGTGAGATTCTCTTCGAATGGAGGTTTTTGTATTTCGTTTTCAGCTTCATGGGAAAGAAAGAAAAACTTTTCAAAGGAATTTTCCACATCGATACGCTTAAAGGGTTTGGAAATAAAATCATCCATTCCAGAGATTTTTGCTTTTTCCACTTCACTCTTCAAGGCGCTTGCCGAGACTGCGACAATGGGTATTATTGCACCAAGTTGTCTGAGCTGGACTGCCGTTTCAAATCCGTTAAGTTCAGGCATTTGAAGGTCTAGAAACACCATATCGGGAAGCATTTTTTTATAGAGCTCTACCGCTTCGATACCGTTCATAGCCACTAAAGGGAGTCCGCCCATTTTTTCAATAATAATCTTAAACAAGGTCCTGTTCACTTCATGGTCTTCAGCGATAAGTATCTTTTTCCCTTTAAGAGGAAAGTCCTTTCCTGATTTGCTAAGGACCCTTGAAGAAACGGGCGGAGCAGGCTCGCCCGAGAGTGCGCGCATCACCTCGGCGGCCAATAAGTTCTGACGCAGAGGCTTGGTGACATAGCCTTGGAAAAGTTTGGAACTTTTTCTCTGGGTTGCTTCTAGTGAATGGGCGGGTGAAGAACAAAGCATAAGCGGAACAGCATGGAGATTGTCCAAGGACCTGAAAACTTCCGCTAAACTCCAAGGATCGTAGTCAGGGAGATTCTCAGAAATAAGAATAAGGTCCCATCTGTCCCCTGATGACGCAAGGAAACGCAACCCTTCTTTTCCATTCGACATGGAAACAGTCTGAAAACCCCAGCCTTTTAAGAGCACACAGGCTGCTTCTTGGGCCGCTTCGCTGGATTCAAGGAGTAAAACTTTCTTCCCCGAATAGAGATCTTTCGTCAAGTTACTAGTTGGGATGCTTTCAAACTTCCCCTGTACAAAAAAAGTAAAGGAGAAGACGGAACCTTTGCCATGTTCACTCTCGAGTTCGATGTCCCCTCCCATCATGCGAGCCAGCCTTCTGCTAATACTAAGTCCTAGCCCGGTCCCTCCAAACTTTCGGGTGGTGGAATTGTCGCCTTGATTAAAAGGGTGGAAGAGCCTTTCTTTCTGAACCGAGTCGATTCCTATTCCGCTATCCTTGACTTCAATAAGGAAAAGCAGGGACTCAGCGTCGTAACCCCCAAGTTTTACATTAAGAGAGATACTTCCGGCCGAAGTGAATTTGACGGCGTTTGAAAGGAGGTTGACAAGTACCTGTCTGATACGATGCTGATCGCCGTTCACGAAAGCAAGGGCGGCGGGTTCTTCAAAGAGAACGATTTCCACATTTTTTGTGAAAGCCCTGTTGACGATAAGATCGAGGGCTTGAGCGATAACCTCATCAAGGATGAAGTCGGAGTTTTCAAGAACCATTCTTCCCGATTCTATTTTACTGAAATCAAGGACATCGTTTACAAGACTCATCAAGGCGTCAGCGCTTGAACCTACTTGTTTGACATAATCCTTCTGTTCTTGTGTCAATTCTGTTTGGGAAATCAACTCCAACATACCGGTGATGGTATGGATAGGAGTTCGAATCTCGTGGGTCATATTTGCAAGAAATTGACTTTTCGCTTGATTCCCCTTATCAGCGAGTATCCGGGCCTCTTTGAGTTTTTCTTCATCAATTTTTTTTAGCGTGATATCCTGGGCGATGGCAGAAAAAAACTTTCCTCCTTCCGATTCCCGCCTGATATAACTTAGCTGAAGACTCCACCATGCAAGGCGGGGATGGGTAGGCAAGAACCTTGATTCAAAATAATAATCCCCGGCGGTGCCCATAGTGAACTCGACGAAGAAGGCCTTAAACTGTTCCTCAGACGCTTTGTCCATAAAATGGCCCAGGGTGAAATCCAGGATTTCTGAGGGTGGACGTTCAAGAATTCTCGACAATGCGGGGTTAAAATCCAGGATGATCCCGTTATGGTCCAAAACTACAATTCCAACCTCGGCGTATTCATAAATCCCGGTAAGCAAATCGGGGAAATTCTCTAAATTTGAGATGCCAGCACCTCTTGCGTTTTCCGCAGAATATCCCCTGGTTTCAAGGGTTTTATTAAATAGCTTCTCACGCCGAAGCCCATGGCTTTTTCAACCGTTTCTTTTCTACTCAGGGCACTGAGAATAATGACAGGGATCGTTTTTCCCCTGTCTTTCAAGTGACCGAGGACGTCAAAACCGGTCATTCCCGGCATCATAATATCGAGAAAAATCAGGTCGGTTTCATCGTCAAGGTTTTTAAGGAAACTCGGTCCGTCGTCAAAAAGCTGAACATCGGCTTTGGTGTTTTCGAGCGTGTTCCTTACTATTTCCTGAACAATAAAATCATCGTCCACAACCGCTATTGTCGGTGGGTGGGTAAGCCTGTCTGGCAACTTGGGTTCCTTAAATCTTAAACTTACAGACGCTTGGTCGGTATTTCCGGAATTCTTTGAAAAAATTAACTCTTCCAGGTTGTCTTTCTCGTTATGAGTCGTTGTGATGGAATCGAGTGCTTTATCGATACTTGAAAAAACTTCGATCTCCCCCATGCGCGGAAAGTTTTTAATCACTTCCTTTGTTTTTCCGGAGAGGCTGAGGATTTTTATCCACCCGACCCTGCCATGTACTGTCTCTAAGAGAAGGTTGAGAACACTTTCAAGTTTTTTTAAATTATCCGCATTGATTTCAGTTTCAGGCAAAAGCAAGATAATTTTGGGTACCTTAACTTGATAGAGATCGAGGAGTTCATGGATTTTAAGTTCTAACAAACGTATCTTTTCGGCATTGTAGCCTAGGCCGATTTCCACATAGAGAATTCCTTCGTTCAGATGTGCTTCAACGATACTAGGAGTTGTGTCGATATTGGTTTGGGTATTAAGGACAGTGGAAACTTCTTTGAAAAGGACATCGATCATCAGGGGACGCGGGAAAATCTTTGTCACGCTTAATGCCGTGTATTCCTCGATTTCATCTTTAGAGATTTTACCCGTAAGCATAAAAACGGGAGTATCGGCCGCCGTATGGAAGAGTTTTTTTGATTTAAGAAAACCCGTCTGAGAATCTCCGGGGAGTTGATGAGAAATTATGACGAGGTCAGGCAGAAAATCTTTAAGTTTGACCATTGAGTCAACCCCATCCTGCGACAGCAGTACATCGATTCCCATTTCAGAAAATCTTTCCTTCAGAAAATCGCGGAGTTCCAGGTTCGGTTCAACCAAGAGGAGTTTCTTTTTCACTGTGTGCCGGCTTCAACACGTAAGGCCATGTCCTTGACCTGTGTACGCATTTTTTCTTCGAAATCGTGAAGTTTTTTTGTCAGCTCCGGGTTTCCCCTAGCCAGGATCCGGACTGCTAAAAGCCCTGCGTTTTTAGCTCCGCCAATACTTACTGTTGCTACGGGAATTCCTGAAGGCATCTGCACAATGCTGAAGAGACTATCCAGACCTTGAAGGTGTTTGGTGGGAATTGGAACGCCGATAACCGGCAGAATTGTAAGGCTGGCGGTCATCCCGGGCAGGTGTGCAGCGCCCCCCGCTCCGGCTATAATGATTTGGATGTTTCGCTTCTCAGCTGATGTTGCATAATCAAAAAGACGCATTGGTGTTCGGTGGGCGGAGACTACTGTAATTTCATAACTTATGTCAAAATCTTTGAGCACAGTTGCTGCTCCCGACATAATATCATAATCGGATTCACTACCCATAATAATAGCAACTTCGGGTTGAAAGCTCTCTTTTAACATACTTCTAATATACTAGAAGTTTTGGAGAATCTTCAAGAGGCTCACAGAGCTGAAACCTTTAGGTTAGCTGTTGTTTTTGAGAATTCAAGGGCTTCCTCCGGTGTCGAAGCAGTTATAGTTACATGCCCCATTTTCCGGCCCGTTCTGCATTCCGGTTTGCCGTAGAGGTGGAGTTTGACGTTGCCGTATTGGAGAATTTCCCCTCCGAGTAATTTCGGCCGACCTATACCTGTGCCCAGCAGGTTTTTCATCCATCCTGCCCTGTGGGTTACAGGTTGGGGAAGCGGGTAGCCAGATATTGCCCTGATATGCGCTTCGAATTGGCAGATATCGCTGGTTTCCATGGTTACGTGCCCCGAATTATGCGGGCGGGGGGCAACCTCGTTGACAAGGATTTCACCCGACTTTGTAAGGAACATCTCTATTGCGAGGACTCCGCGGAGTCCGAGTGGGCTGAGTGATTGTATTGTCTTTTTCGCAGCGTCAAGAGCTTGGCTAATTATATTTTCTGGAATTCGGGCAGGCAGGAGAACCTGGTCGCAGATATTGCTCTCCGGGTCGAAAACCATCTCAACAGGGGGATAAAAAACCGGGATACCAGATTGGCCCAAAACCGCGATGACCGCTATCTCCTTTTCTGTATCAATCCATTCTTCCCAATAGGTATCGGCGACTGGAGATGGGATTCCGTTTATTTTATGGAGGGTGACGCCGCGACCGTCGTAGCCACCCCGCCGGGTCTTCTCAACGGCAGGTCGTACTCCCGGGTCGCTCTCCCAGAATCGGGGCTGGGGGACACCAGTAGCGGCGAGGGTTTTCTTCTGAATCAGTTTATCCTGGACCACTGCAAGTAAACGCGGGCTGGGGAAAATGATAACACCCTCGGTTTCAAGTTTTAAGAGAATCTGGGCGTCTATGTGTTCAATGTCATAGGTCAGGATACGTGCGGAACCAGCGAGTTTGCGGAGACTCGCCTCGTCGTTTAATCTGCCCGTAATAAGATGCGGCGTAAGGCTCGATGCCGAACACTTGGAGTCCGGGTCGAGAACGGTGAAATCAAGCCCAAGATGGGCCGAACGGTAGATCATCATCCGCGCCAGTTGACCACCGCCTATAATTCCTATTTCAGTCATATAAGATCTGCTAAGAGGTTACAAAGAAAACCCCTGATTTTTTCAAGTGAAGTAATGTTCATCCTTTCTTTAGGGGTATGGGCGCCGAGGATATCCGGCCCTATGGAAATCATATCCATACCTGGTATCTTTTCGCCGATCACTCCGCATTCCAGACCTGCGTGAACAGCTGAAACAATAGGGGGCTTGCCGGTAAGTTCAGACCAAGCAGAAATGGCTTGTTTGAGAAGCGGTGAGGATGGATCGGGAGACCATGCAGGGTATCCATCACGGGTGAAAACCTCCGCCCCGGCAAGTCTAGCAACAGCCTTGTACTGTTCGGTCAGAATTTCAAGAAGGGAGGGTTTGTCGGAGCGCACGCTGAAGACGATGGTCAGCCGGGGTGGATCCGTATCGTGGTTGAGGACCGCAGAGGCCAAATTGGAACTGGACTCGACGAGTCCATCAACTTCTTTACTAAAAGTAGAAACGCCGTGGGGGAGTGATAGAAGCACATCGCGGATGCGGGCAAAATCCTTCGGTTCGTAGGCTTGCTGAGGTTTGGCAGGTTCTATGCTGAAAAGGATATCCGCTCCTTCCTTACCAACTTCCTTCGAAATAACCTCCCGCCACGCATCGAGCCGTGCCTCCAGCGAATTCCACTGCTCTGGTTCTGCCCATGCCTCTAGATAAGCCTCTCTGGGGATGGCGTTGTGCTTGTCGCCGCCCTCTAAAGCCTGAAGGTACCAATTCTGTCCCTTAGGGCTTATTTCCATCATAAGACGTGCGAGGATTTTTAGTGAGTTTCCCAGGCGCTTATGGATATCGGTCCCTGAATGGCCTCCGTGCAATCCTCTTATGAGGAGGCGGCGGGGTTCGCAAACTGCAGGGGGCGTGAATGGTTTAATGTTAAGATAGATCGAACCCGTCAGGCCGCCAGCGCAGCCTATGGTGATTACGCCCTCTTCCTCGCTATCTAGATTGATCAAACGTTTAGAACCGATGAGTTTGGAATCAAGACCGAGGGCTCCCGTGAGGCCGGATTCTTCGTCAACTGTAAAAAGACACTCTAGGGGCGGATGTTGCGCTTCCTTGTCAGCCAGGATTTCGAGCATTAGGGCGACGCCGGCACCGTTGTCTGCACCGAGGGTTGTCTCATTGGCTCTCAGCCAGTCGCCTTCCTTCACAAGTCTGATGGGGTCGGTGAGAAAGTTATGTTCCGTTCCCGAGTTTTTCTCCCCGACCATATCCAGGTGTGCTTGCATTAGGACGGCGGCAAGTTTAGCTTTTTCGGGGGGGGCTTTTTTCTTGATTAGAAGGTTACCAACCTTGTCAGTTATGTGTTCCAGGCCTTCGAGTTCAGCCCAGGAAATCAACCATTCGCGGAGGGCGGACTCGTGTCCGCTCGACCGGGGAATGGCTGAAACTTTTTCAAACCAATTCAACACCGAAGTTTTCTCACCCAAGTTTACTCCCCTTTGTGGGAATCAAGCCATTTCAAGACTTCGGCTGAATGGTTGTCGCTGCCTTCTGCCTTAGGCCAATGCATCGCAAGGTTTCCATCGGGACCTATGATAAAGGTCTCACGGCTCACTCCCATATATGTTTTACCGAACATTGACTTTTCCTTCCAGACCCCTATCTTGTTGAGGTAGGTGCCTTCCTGGTCGGAAAGGAGGGGAAAGTTGAGTTTATATTTTGCTGCAAACTTAGCCTTTGATTGGGAGTCGAGAATCGATATTCCCAAAACGACAGCCTTGGCTTGAGCCAGTTCAGGCCTACGGTTCCGAAAACCGCACGCTTCCATTGTGCAACCGGGGGTATCGTCCTTGGGATAGGAATATAAGACCACAAATTGACCGCGGTATTGTGCAAGTGTATGCGCCTTTCCCTCCTGGTCGGGTAGGAAAAATTCCGGGAAGGGTTTCCCTAAAAAGGGGGAAACATTCTCGTGTTGTTCTTTGCTCATAAAAACCTCCCTCCGAAGCTAGGAGTCTGTTGCGCTTGAGATTTTGACACAGGACCGGGGAGCCGGGATGCTCAGGGCGCC
>DYOB01000240.1 GCA_020720765.1 Borreliella garinii | reverse complement strand
ACCTTAGGACCGTTATAGTTACGGCCGCCGTTTACTGGGGCTTCAATTCAATGCGTCGCTTGCGCTAACATCTCCTCTTAACCTTCCAGCACCGGGCAGGTGTCAGGCCTTATACTTCATCTTTCGATTTTGCAAAGCCCTATGTTTTTGTTAAACAGTCGCCTGGGCCATTTCTCTGCGGCCTCTCGCTCAACGCGAGGAGGCGTCATTTTTCCCGAAGTTACATGACTATTTTGCCTAGTTCCTTAGCTGTGAATCACTCGAGCGCCTTAGTACGCTATACTTGACCACGTGTGTCCGTTTATGGTACGAGTACTTAATAGATTAACGTTTAGCGGATTTTCTTGGCAGTCTGATTACATCCATATCCGATTACACAAGTGCTCTCGGTACTATCAGGTTCGACTCAGGGAGCGGATTTGCCTACCCCCCTCAATATCTACACCCTTTAACCAGCTATTCCGTCAGCTGGCAGGACTTTCACTTCTGCGTCCCCACTTCACTCTATTAAGTAGTACTGGAATATTAACCAGTTCTTCCATCGGCTTCGCCTTTTGGCTATACCTTAGGCCCCGACTAACCCTGATCCGATTAGCGTTGATCAGGAATCCTTAGTCTTCCGGCGTGGGGGTTTCTCGCCCCCATTATCGTTACTTATTCCTACATTTGCTTTTCTATCCGCTCCAGAGTAAGTTGTCCTTACGCCTTCAACGCTGAATAGAATGCTCCCCTACCACTCAAATACTTGAGTCCATAGCTTCGGTAATATACTTATGCCCGATTATTATCCACGCCAAACCGCTCGACTAGTGAGCTGTTACGCACTCTTTAAATGAATGGCTGCTTCCAAGCCAACATCCTAGCTGTCGCTGCAGTTCGACTTCGTTAATTCAACTTAGTATATATTTGGGGACCTTAGCTGATGGTCTGGATTCTTTTCCTCTCGGACGCGGACCTTAGCACCCGCGCCCTCACTCCTGTGAAACATTTATAAGCATTCGGAGTTTATCAGGACTTGATAGGCGGTGAAGCCCTCGCATCCAATCAGTCGCTCTACCTCTTATAAACTATCACAAGGCTGCACCTAAATGCATTTCGGGGAGTACGAGCTATCTCCAAGTTTGATTAGCCTTTCACCCCTACCCTCAAGTCATCCGAACACTTTTCAACGTATACCGGTTCAGTCCTCCAGTTGGTGTTACCCAACCTTCAACTTGCTCAAGGGTAGATCACTTGGTTTCGCGTCTACTCCCACTGACTATGGCGCCCTGTTAAGACTCGCTTTCGCTTCGGCTGCGCACCTGAAATGCTTAACCTTGCCAGTGAAAGTAACTCGTAGGATCATTATGCAAAAGGCACGCTGTCACAACACAAAGTTGCTCCAACCGCTTGTAAGCGAACGGGTTCAGGGTCTATTTCACTCTTCTATTCGAAGTACTTTTCACCTTTCCCTCACGGTACTGGTTCACTATCGGTCTCTGGGGAGTATTTAGCCTTACCGGATGGTCCCGGCGAATTCAAACAGGATTTCTCGTGTCCCGCTCTACTCAGGATACTGCTATCAAATTAAAACTTTACTTGTACGGGACTATCACCCTCTATGGTACAAATTTCCATTACGCTTCCAATTCTGTTTTAATCCAAATATCGCAGTCCTACAACCCCAATCATGCATTACTACATCATTGGTTTGGGCTTCTCCGCGTTCGCTCGCCACTACTTGCGGAATCATTCTTATTTTCTTCTCCTAAGGGTACTTAGATGTTTCAGTTCCCCTCGTTTGCCTCCCGACTAGCGGGATAACATAGCTTCACTATGCTGAGTTGCCTCATTCGGAAATCTTGGGATCATAGGTTATTTGCACCACCCCCAAGCTTATCGCAGCTTATCACGTCCTTCATCGCCTCCCAGAGCCTAGGCATCCACCGTTCGCTCTTATTTGCTTTTTTTATTTCTTTTTGCTCGTACTTGTGTTCAACAATGGTGCATGCACCATTGTTACAAATACTTCTATACTATGTTGCCATAGTATTTCTTTACTACTCTTTCTCTTTCTTTCAATATGTCAAAGATCGTTTTTATTTACTCTTTATTCATTTACTTTTTTACTATATCATTTCGCAATGATTCGTAAAATTGAATATATAAGTATTTAAAATGCTGATTCTTAGTGGTTCAATACTAATAATCTATTGTAGTCCCAGGCAGAGTTGAACTGCCGACCTCTACATTATCAGTGTAGCGCTCTAACCAACTGAGCTATAGGACTGGCTTTCTTTTCTCGCCTGTATAGGCTCTAACTTCTTTTTCTTCTTTTTCTTCTTTTTTTATCATATCCTCGTTAAAAATAACACGCTTGTTATTTCTGTGGAGAATAAGGGGCTCGAACCCTTGACCCCCTGCGTGCAAGGCAGGTGCTCTAAGCCAACTGAGCTAATCCCCCGAGTTTTTTATAAAAACAACTATAATGTAGTACGCAAAAGTGAACGAATTCCCTCCTTTGTTACACCACGCTTAAAGCGAACCTGACAAATCATAACCTCGCTCCAGAAAGGAGGTGTTCCAGCCGCACCTTCCGGTACGGCTACCTTGTTACGACTTA
>DYOB01000239.1 GCA_020720765.1 Borreliella garinii | reverse complement strand
GCATCGCGGCGGTGATAGCCGGTCTGGGCAATCAGGGCTTGTGCCTTTTTCAATTCGGCAACCGCTGCGTCCTGCTGTTGTTGGGCGAGATACAGGCGGGCGGCTTCCAGGGCGCAGTCGGTCAGCCACAGTTTCATCTCGCCGCGCTCGGCGATGTCTTGGGCTTCGTTGAGGTCGCGCCAGGCAGCGGCAAATTCGCCGTGCCAGCGATAGGCAGCGGCGCGGGCGAGTAAGCCGCGTGGTAAATGGTCTTGCCGTCCCGCTTCGCGCAAGCCGGTGACGGCGCGGCTGAGGGTGGCGAGGGCATCGGCAGGGAGGACGGTGGCGGGCGCAGCCGTTGGCGAGTGCGCGGCGATGCCTTGTTGCATTTGCGCCCGTCCGCTGGATAGGGTATCCAGTGCCACATCCAATAAGCCAAGATATTGCGTTGCCCACTCCATTGTCTGCGCCGCCCGCGCCGCGTCACCTCCGCATCGCACTGCTTCATGCGGGCTACTCGCTCGTCAGCCTTTATTCTTGCAAATTATCCCAATACAGGATATTATTCTCTCATGACTGAGCGCACCATACAATGCAAATTATTTGAAGATGATTTGCGATCAACTACTGGTAAAAGAGTCCAAGGAGGTATTTCAACTTCGGACTTAATTATGTCTGCACATGTTGATTGCAACGAAAATATCTTTCCTCAGATTCTTGAGTTACATGTTCCGATAGGAGCAAAAATAGCCGATGTAACATGGGGAAAAGGGGTTTTTTGGAAAAAAGTTCTTACAGAAAACTACGAAGTGCATGGTACCGATATAGCTACAGGCGTTGATTGTAGAAATTTACCTTACGCTGATGAATCATTTGATTGTGTGGTGCTAGACCCGCCTTATATGGAAGGCTTTTATCGCAAGCAAGATGAGCATAAAGCGGGTTCTGGAACTCATGCTGCATTTGCATCGGCTTATTCAAATGGAGATGAAGTCAATGCTGACACCCATAATACTGGAACAAAAAAATGGCACGCCGCAGTCACGGATATGTATTTTAAATCAGGAATGGAGGCTTATAGGGTATTAAGACACAAGGGTGTCTTCATTGTTAAATGTCAAGATGAGGTTAGTGCCGGCAAACAGTGGCTAACTCATGTTGAAATTATAAATAAATACGAGTCATATGGCTTCTATTCAAAAGATTTATTCATTGTGATCAGAACAAATAAACCTTCTGTTAGCAGACTAAAAAAACAAGTCCATGCAAGAAAAAATCACTCGTATTTTTTAGTTTTTATCAAGCAGTGATTTTATATTTCATTTGGCTCTGAACCTAGCCCCTCTTCTACCATTTCATTCAAAAGAACTTGCAAATCTGCATAAAAAGGAGGTTCAGGAGGCCAAGAGATGGGTATCAAACTTGCTATAAGGGACTTTCTGGCTTCTTCTGAGTATTTTTTATATGTAGAATGCGGTAAATCTGAATTTCTTGCAAAAACAAACCGCCACCTGTTTTCAAATGCGTAACAATTTACCGCAAGAACATCAAATTCACCCCGTAGCAGTAAAGTAGTATCTAACTTTTGCCCACTTGGAAGCTGTACTGTTCTTCTATCGCTTGCATCCACCTGGGCTTTTCCTCGCCAGACTCCATTATGCTCATCATATACGATCATGCTGGATTGCAATGATTTTGATTCTACATCAAATGCTTTTCCATGATAGACAACATAAAGATCGCCTTTTTTCTTGCGGTTATGATCATCGAATTTTGTTGTAAACGAGACTTCAGGAAATGAAGTAATAATTTCTTTTAACTTTAACTCAGCAGTGTAACCAAGTAACATTCCTTTTAGGCTTGGATTCTCATCTAACAAATTTGTTAATTGTTCTGCCGTTATATCCCACTCTTCAAGAATTGTCATACAGAAGTACCGTGTTCCAGTCTTTTGATAAATTGATAAACATCAAACTGGAGTGCTTCTGCAACATCAAGAAATTCAATTACATCAAGTCTTCTTTCGCCACTTTCATATTTAGATACAAATGATTGTGGTTTATTAAGTTTTTCAGCAAGAGACTGTTGAGTAATGCCTGCATCCTTACGACACTGGATTAATAATTCCCTAAATACTTCATACTTTTTTGTAAAGACTGATGATGTCATAGCTACCCTTCCAGTTTTAGAAGGGTATTTTCTATCCTAAAACAGGTTATCCCAAAAAAGGATATTTTTCTTTTCTCGTTCCCACACTCCGAGGCTGTAAAAAAACCTGTGCCTTGTCCTTCACTTCGCCGTCGTGCGTACCCAGCGGATGTTGTAGCGGTTCTAAACCTTCTAAAATCAACAGACTAGGCTGGGCTTGCAGCAATTCAGCCAGCCGCTCGGTTTTGGCGAATAGGTCGGTGAGCGCATCGCGGTTGCCAAACCAGCACAAGGCATGATCGACAAAAGCATCCGCCGACACTTGGCGATCTTCCGCCGCGCCCTGGCTATAAAACGACCAGGCATACACCCGCGCCGCGCCCGCCCAGCCTTGTTCGCGCAAGCCATCCAACCACCGCGCCACCAAGCGCGTTTTGCCCACCCCGCCCCACGCCACCAACACCAGTAAGCCTTTG
>DYOB01000008.1 GCA_020720765.1 Borreliella garinii | reverse complement strand
AAAACTATCTGGTATTACCGAAACGAACTTTCTAAGAAAAAGGCCGATGTCAAACCGTTTACTGCCTTCGATACGTTCCTGGAAGAGAAAGGCGCTATAGTAAAGGAAGGCGTGATGATTGATGCCAGCTTTATTGAAGTACCGAGATCCCGGCCCAAAGACGAAGAGAGAAAGGCCGCCGAAGACAGGCAAATACTGGAAAAAGATCAAAAGACAAGCCAAGACGCCGAAGTACAGTCCGTGCCGCCACTCACACCACGGGAGCGCCAACTCGACTTCGATGCCAAATGGACAAAGAAGCACAGTCGAGCATGTCTTTGGCCATATGGAAATTGCCATGAACAGAATGTATCTCAAAGCGAAAGGATACTTGCGGATCAGCTTTACGACGGGACTCATGAATTCGGTGTTCAACCTGATGCGTTACACCAGACTTCAAAGGGCGAGGTCTAACTAAATATTCTCAATGAGGCCGAAAAGCAACAAGAAAGCGGCAAAACCGGGGGTTCAACCATCGTAAAAGCTACTTCTTGGATTAAAACAGTAAAAATGTTCCATCAAATCGGCTTTTGGGGATAACCGTTAGGTTTTTAGAGGGGGCCTATTTATGAAGCACGCTGGTAACCAAGGATTGATAAGGAAGCCCCTCACGAAGGGCAATCATCTTGAGGTTTTCCATATCCTTTTTAGACATACGAATATTCATACGCTCGGTTTTGTTTTGTGTATTCAGAGCAGCCTCAATGAGCTGTTCACGCATTCCATCCTGGGCTTTCACAAATTCATCTTTAACGATTCTATCCAAGACCATTTCGAAAGAAATCTGTCTTGTTTCCATAAGAAGTTTTTTTTGGAATTCCAGAGAATTTCCATTGATAGGATCATAACTCTTATGTCGCCTTTTGTCAATACAAATTCTGCACCGCCTGATGCTCCCGTTCAGCCGAGAGCATCGCGAGTCGGCTGGAAAACGATGATTGCGGAAACCCAGAAATAACTATTAGATTTTTTTGGATAAAGGAAAAGGATGAAAAACCTTACATGAGGCGGACGAAACAAGAGGACCGACGCCTTGCGCGCTGGGCCACATTAAGAAAGGTCCGTTAGGACCAAGACAACAGGGACCGCCACCTTGGGGGCGAGACCCAAGTCCACTCAGGGAATTTGGATTTCAAACCAAATAGTATCGTACCTCCCGGTTGAAAATATTTTCCTTCCGCCTTCGGTCCGGAAGGGAACTTCAGCCACCCTACCCCCTGCACCGTCAAGCGCCCAGATTCTCATTCCGTCCCGGGCTTGTAAACCAAATTCCAAACCGAGGCGTTCTACCTCGATGGGACCTGTGTCCCAAGTGGGTAAAAAAAGGTGATCGCCTTCCTGTGGAAGTGGGTTTAATGTATTTTGATTCCGGCTCACACCGCCGGCTATAAGGACATACCAGCCCGGTTGAGTTTCAGTAAAGATAACTTGACCCCATCCGCTGGCATTGCCGCTTATTTTCAAACCTAAACGCCCAAGGGAGAATTCCTTCCCCGCAATAAAGCCGCTGACCGCCGAGGTTCTGGGGGTCACAATCTTAAGGATACCCGAAGCCATGGAAAAGTTTTCCGGGGTCGATGTCACTGTAAAGGCGGAACGCGTTGGGCGCAGACCTGATTGTTCCAGATCGAGTCCTACACGTATTTGAAAAAATTCGCTTGAGTTATAACCGAGACGTTCGGTAAGCGGCGGCCCCTGCCAGGACTTCCAGCCTTGCGGGTCCGTATCGTTGGCAGGACCAAACTGGTAGACCTTTTCCTGGGCCCACGGTGCCAAATCCCCCCGCCTGAACAAGGAAGCAGAAGGTCCCAAAGAAGCCCATTTTAGCGGGTGTTGCGAAAGCTCAAAGAAACCTCTCAGCCTGGAAATTCTGTTAGGTGCATCGTACACAAAACCGTAAAATCCGTCCCAGTCCTGGGTGGCTCCGACGCTGGCGACGGATAGATATGTATCGGCATTATAGAGATTCGGGGATGGGTGGTCGTACTCGCTTACGGTATAGGCACGCCCAAAGACACGACGAAGGGCCAAGGAGGAAAGAATGCCGCCGTTCGGATTACGGATCATCGCTTCATTACGAATGTACCAATTCCCCATATCCCAAGCCTTACCTGGAAATTCAGGGTGCTGCCAGTAGGAGTGTTCGTCATGGGCATCCCAGAGTAAGGCACGGTGGGGACTCACTGTAAAGGTGGTGGTCCCAATGACGGGACAGCGGAAACCCAAATCATTTTTTATAAACGCTACCATCTCGCGCCAATAGGCTTCTTCGGTATGAATAAGAAAGTCCCACCAGAGTTGATAGGCTCCTTTACTCAAGAATAAAGATGACTCCAAGGTGGGAATGGGAACACCGCCGTTCACAGGGTCACCGATTGTTACTTGTGTTGGATCAATAGGTTGAAAGCTGAAATCGCGCAATTCAAGCCAGCCTGGGAGAGAATTCGCTAGATTGCTGATAAGAATCCTTGCTGACTCCTCATTCGTATCCGCCCGTATAAGGTAGCGGAAGTCTTGCCATTCCCGCCCGACTTCCTGTTCCTGAGTCCAACCAAGAGACGACCATGGCGGCATGGAAAGAAAAATGCCCAGCGAAATTTTTATTTCAGATGAAACACGGGCAGAAAACTTTAGTTCATAGATTCCATCTTTTAAAACGCTCAATGGGCCATGAACGAGTTGAAGGTGCCAGCCTTCTGAACTACCATTCCGTATATCCACCCTTAGCGGGTTTCCCTGGCGTAAGGTCCCCCTTGCTTCCCTGTGCTCTTCCAGACTCCATCGGGTCGACGGCGTGACGGCGTTCGGCCCGCGAACCCCGGCGGCGAGTCTCCGCCAGCCGTCCCTGCCGAGTTTCGAGAGGATCCAGCTATTCCAGGATTGACGCAGTGGGGCAGAAAAAACTTCGGGCAAATCGTCAAGGTGCCCTGAAAGCCAGGAGTGGATCAGGCCGGCTTCGTTGTTGATTTCGACGATGGCCAAGGCGGGGTCCTGGTTGAAGTTCAGCCCTGAAGAAAAACTCCTCCTTCCGAGAAGGTCGCGGGCGTATTGCTTCTGAAGATCAAGGATTGGCCTATACCAAAATCCCAGGGCATGCCGGATTTTAAAATCTTCAATGGTGTCGATCTCCACCGGCAACCCATCCCTGCTCGTAAGCCATCGTCCAGTTAGAAGGTTCATATTGGTGTAGATACCCTGGTTCTTCAGAGCTTCGATAAAGGCATCGAGTCTTTTTAGTCCTTGGACATCAAGGGATAAGCAGGGTCTTTCGTAACCCGGCTGGCAGAAAACGCCGAAATGCCACGGTGCGTCGATATGGTGAAAACGGACAATATTGACACCGAAACGTGCAAGGTGCTTTGCAACGGCTTCAGCCTCGGCCGGTTCCGGTAGAATGCTGATATTGACCCCAACCCATTTGATGCGCTGGGTTCCCGAGCGGTACTGGCCATTTACCAGGCGGACGGGACCGTTTTTGCCGGCCGGGATGGAGTTGAGAAAAGACCAGTCGGCTACCGAACCATTCGAGCCCTGGAGCGGAATGGAAAAAGTAAACCAGGGTGATTCAGCGGCTAGGAAGGTAGTAAGAAAAAAAAGTATCATTCGCATTCCAGCAATATACACGCTTCATCTTGCCATTAGCAAGAAGAATGATTATATTACATATAGAATCTAATATATAGGAGCAGGACGAATGAGCGTACGTTTAAATACCGACGAGTTTAAACAGAAGGTTTTCGACTTCGAAAACAATAAGGAATGGAAATACGCCGGTGATTTACCGGCCATAGTGGATTTTTACGCGGACTGGTGCGGTCCTTGCAAGATGGTGAGCCCCATCCTTGACGAATTGAGCAAGGAATACGAAGGTAAGATACACGTCTACAAGGTGAATACCGACGAAGAACCCGAACTTTCCGGGGCTTTTGGTATACAGAGCATACCCAGCCTGCTTTTTATTCCTACTTCCGGCGACCCTAGAATGGCCATGGGAGCCTTGCCCAAACCTCAAATTCTCAAGGCGATGAAAGACGTCCTCAATATTGAATAGACAGTAAACGGCAGACTGGGTAAAATCAGCGTTATGAACACGGATTTAGAGCAGTCTGCACGCTTGGCGAAACTCTCAACTTCCTTTTTACGCACCCTGTCTGCGGACAAAAAAAAATTGGTGTTAAGGAATATTGCCCAAGATCTACGCAGAAGGTCTAAGGAAATCGAAGAGGTCAATGCCCTCGACCTGGCTAGGGCCGAGGCTGAGGGACTGAGCAATCCTTTGCTTAAGAGGCTAAAATTTTCAGGGGCTAAAATCGAAGAAAGCGCTGTGGGACTCGAAGCCCTCGCAAATATGGCGGAACCCGTGGGTGTCGTTCAGGAAGCCAGAAAGCTCGATGAAGGACTCGAACTCTTCCGTGTTACAGTCCCCCTCGGTGTTGTCGCTATGATCTTCGAAAGCCGCCCCGACGCCCTGGTTCAAATGGCCGGCCTATGCCTAAAAAGTTCCAACGCCGTCATCCTCAAGGGTGGTAGGGAAGCAATGGAGACAAATAGATTTCTTGCCGGACTTATCCAGGAGTGCGGTAGGAAGGAAGGACTGAACTCCGACTGGCTCTACCTCGCAGAAACCCGGGAAGACGTCAAGACCATGCTCACCCTCGAGAAGTCTATCGACCTCATCATTCCCCGCGGGTCAAACGATTTCGTAAAATACATCATGGATAATACGAGAATACCCGTGCTCGGACACGCCGACGGCATCGTCCACCTTTACCTTCACGAAGACGCCGATACAACAATGTCCGTCAGAATTGCTGTCGATTCCAAAACCCAATACGTCGCAGTGTGCAACGCCGTCGAAACCCTGCTGATCCACGAGGCTGCGGCCCAACGGCTCCTGCCCGCGGTTGCAAACGCCCTGAGGTCCCAAAATGTCCGGCTCCTGGGTTGCGAAAAATCCTGTGCGATCCTCCCCGATCTTGAAAAAGCGACAGAACAAGATTGGGACACTGAGTATTTGGACTATACCCTCTCGATAAAAATCGTCGGCGGACTTGAAGAAGCAATACAGCATATCAACACCCACGGCAGCGGTCATACTGAAACCATTGTCACTGAGAATAAAGAGACCGCCCTCGCCTTTATGGATAGGGTGGACAGCGCGGATGTCTTCTGGAATACAAGCACAAGGTTTTCCGACGGCTACAAATTCGGCCTGGGAGCCGAGGTCGGGATCGCCACAGGGAAACTCCACGCCAGGGGCCCCATGGGTGTCCAGGGCCTTCTCACCTCCCAGTGGCGTCTTTTCGGACACGGACAGACCGCCGCTGATTATTCTGGCGGAGGCAAAACATTCATCCACACCAACCTCCCCTTCGATTCCTATTCAGAGTATAAAAAAGACTAGGGTAACCATGAGAACATTGACTGGAGTTAAACGGCTCGTCGTAAAGATAGGCACCGCAACCCTGAGTAAAGACCGTGTTCTCGACATGGACTACCTCTCTACGATAGCCGAACAAACCCAGACTCTCAGGGAAAGGGGCGTTGCCGTTCTCGTGGTCACCAGCGGTGCGATAGGACTAGGCGCTAATGAGATGGGTATAAAAGAACGGCCTTCCGGGATTCCTCTGCGGCAGGCCTTGGCTTCGATTGGTCAGCCGCTTCTGATGCAAGCATGGCGGCAGGCTTTTTCAGAACGCAGGATAGCGGTCGCCCAAGTCCTCCTGACCTACGATGTCCTTTCGGGAAGATCCTCCTACCTCAACCTCCGGACGACGGTCGACACGCTGCTCGGTCTCGGTGTCATCCCCATCTTTAATGAAAACGATCCGGTCAGCATAGCCGAAATCACACGGGCCTTCGGCGACAACGACAGGCTCTCCGCCCTTATCGCTTCAAAGGTTGATGCTGACCTTTTGATTCTTTTGTCTGATGTCGACAGCCTCTACAAAGAGGACCCCAGGCTGAATCCCTTGGCCGAACGTATACCCTTTGTTGAAAATATTTCCAAGGAAATGATTGAAGGAGCCGGTGGAACTGGAACGGGTTTTTCAACCGGGGGCATGAAAACCAAACTCCGCGCAGCCCTAATAGCCCAGAGGGCGGGGTGTGCTACAGTTCTCGCCCATGGAAGGACGGAGAATTGTCTCTTACGCATAGTGGACGGAGAAGATATAGGAACACTCTTCTCTGCGAAAGAACGTTTGCCTAACCGTCTCCGCTGGCTCCACCAGGCCTTGCCCACTGGCTGGATCTCCGTCGACGAAGGGGCGATGGAAGCACTGAAAAACCATAAAAGCCTTCTGCCGAAGGGCGTCAATTCCGTGGAAGGAAATTTTACTAGGGGTTCAGTGATTCTGGTCAACAGTGAAATCAAACTCGTCACAAAGTATTCCAGCGACGAGATGCGCCTCGCCCGGGGAAAGGACCTCGAAGAAGTAAAAATTCTTCTGGGATGGAAGGACGTTATTGCACGACCCGAGGATATGGCGTTTATGGATCCCCGTGAAAATTCCCCGACGCCATAAAGTCCATCTCTTGTTGTGCTTGAATGTTTAAACGCGGGAAATTGTAGCGAAAAACTTTATCCGAGAGCTTTGTAGCTCCCCAATGCCAGCTTTCCGAGGGAAAGGGTATGAAACCCCTGCGCACCTTATGCGGCGACCCCATTCCGGGATCAAAACTTTCACCACCCGTTTCCAAAAGTTGGGCCAAGGGCGCATAGTAACAAAGGTTAAAATGGAGGTCCGGGAAATATTCTGAAGCTCCCCAATACCGTCCTACCCAGTGCTTTCCGTCAGTGACGAGAAAACTTAGTGCCACGGGCTCGGTTGAAGGGGGCTTCAACGCCGCTGCATAGACAATCAACTCCCCTGCAAGTTCAGCCGCTTCTGTAAAAAACTTATCGTCGAGAAACCTGGCAGCCCATGGTCCGAAATTCTCGTTCGTTGTCTGATAAAAGCCGGACATAACCCGGTGCCATGATGGGGGAGCTTCCGATGCCTTAGGAGCCTGTTGTGCTTGAGACCGCAGGAATTTACTTGAGGTTGATCTGTGTGATACTTTGTTGCCCATGGCGACACGATACAAAAGCGTTGAGGCTGCCCAGCTTGTACCCTTGGTGAGTTTTCAATCCAACCCTGGTGCCCAATCAACATGACCGATCCCGACGGCCGCATTATGAAGAAGAGCACCCACGCAGAATACACCCAGTCCTATTACGCCCATGCAGTAGTTGGTGCCGAAGTAAGTATGATGGTCCTGGGTTTCCGACAGTTTCTGCTTCGGGGTCTGAAGAAAGTCAACTTGGAGTGGCAGTTGGTGAGCTGTGCTTATAACCTGAAGCGGTTGGCCATTTTAAGAAGTTAAGGAGGTAAAATGAGCGGTATTCCAGGCTTTTGACCCAGGCCAGGGTTTCCGGGCGCCCAGAACACCTCATCCATCGGGCCAGAGCCCAGCTATGGCCCTCAGTCTTCGGCGCCCTGAGCATCCCAGCTCCCCGGTCCTGTGTCAAATCTCAAGCGCAACAGGCTCTTAATAACTTTAATTTCCAGGCCCTGCTCCGGTGCTGAAGCGACCTCTCGTCGGATATTCCTTCTTTGATTTTTCTGGAAACCCGAAAGGTAAGCCTTAAAATCAACTTTACCTTCCCGGCTCCAGAGAAAATGCGGATGAACCCAATTACCGCTCATGGATTTTTCAAGGATTCTGCGCACTTCCGGGTGATTTCTCCAGACAGGATCTGTCCAGAGAAGGTGCAATCCCCCACCGGCAGTCTCAGTGACGAGTTTTTTTGCGCTCTGAAGTATGAGTTCGAGGGATTGAAAACCTACGTTATCCATGGAATGGAGGACTCTGAACCCCGAGGCGGCGGTGAAAGGCACGGTCCCCACAAGTTTGGGGTAGTAATATTCACCGTTGCTATCCAGGAATTCAGCGAAGGCCATATCGAAGACAAATTCCCCCCAGCTGGAATTGCGCCACCAGAATGGAGCCGCGGCTGTGAGTGTTCCGCCTTCCCAAACTAAAGCGTGACTTCCCAGCCAGCCTTGTGCTGTTCTCCTTGCAGTTCTTTCAAGGGAAACCAGCCATTCCTATCGCATGGTGGGGTTTCCCTGTTCAACAAGGCGATTCCAGGCCTCCTTTTTGACCTTTTCTAAGCTCTCAATCCATTCTATACGCATATTTTAATGTACAAAAGAAATTCGCTGTTGAATTTCTTTTTAAGATGTTTTAATTTATTCTTATGAGTGATGAACGTCGCAAGGCCAAACGTTTTCTGCTTCAACAGCTGATTGAACTGGAATTTGACAGGGAGACATTTATCCCTGTAATGGGCATCGATATCAGCGTTCGCGGAGTATCGTGTAAAACCCAACTTCCCTTGGGGCTGTATTCGAAAGTCTATTTGTTAATAGAACTCGATAAGGACAATAAAGAAACTTTTTTTGAAGCCCAGGGTCAGGTTCTCCGTTGTGTCGATCAGAACGAAGGAACCTTTCTCGTCGGGATAGAATACAGCGACCTGGAAGAATCAAAGAGGCATATCATCGAAGAATGGGCCAAGGTCAATGATGACGGATCAGCGTCATAAACTCTTCTCGTGTTTTCGGGTCCGTCCTAAATCTCCCTAAAACCGTACTTGTCGTCATTACTGAATTTTGTTTCTGAACCCCCCTCATCATCATACACAGGTGCCGTGCTTCGATAACGACACCAACACCCAAGGCATGGCTCGCCTGTTCCACAGCCTGGGCTATCTGGCGTGTCAACCTCTCCTGGATCTGGAGTCTGCGGGCGTAAATATCAGCGATGCGGGCTATCTTGCTCACCCCCACCACGTGGTCGCCGGGAATATAGCCGATATGACAAGTCCCCAAAATGGGTAAAAGGTGGTGCTCGCACAGGCTGTATATTTCGATATCCTTGACGATAATCATATCTTTACCGTGGCTGGCAAATAATGCCTCGTTGAGTACCGCTTCGGGGTTGATTCTATACCCCGAAGTCAAGAACTCCCAAGCCTTAGCCACCCTTTCGGGTGTTTTTAAAAGACCCTGTCTATCCGGGTCTTCGCCCAATTCCACCAAAAGTTCCCTGATAAGTCCTGCCACACGATCTTGGTTCATTTCGTTCTCCTAATTCGGATTCCTGCAGTTGCGGTACCTGGGAGTGCGTTGGGTTTCTCTATTTCCACCTTAACCGAGCTAACAAATTTGTATTGGATTATCCACGTTGCAATTTCCTCTGCAAGGGTTTCGATCAGACCCCAGTGCTTCCCGCATATTTTATCGCTAACCAAGGAATACACACCGGCATAATCCAAAGTGTCCTGAATATTCCCTGTTCTCGAGGCAGGCCCGGTATTCAGCCGCATCTTCAGTGTCAGTCTAAGCAACTGGGGAGCCACTAACTCTTCGGGAAGGATGCCCACCCTCGCGAAGATTTCCCAATTCCTGATAAACAATGTCCCATTGGTTTTACTCATGTTTGCGGCTTTATAAAAGCCCGGTGAAAATCATTTAGGGTCTGGAAATGATTGTCCTGTGCGTAAGCTATGATTCCTGAAAGAATCTTGGAAGGAAGTTCGGGTTCTGCAAATAAGGCGCTCCCGATCTGAACCGCGCACGCTCCGGCTAAGAGATACTGAACGGCGTCCTCCCATCGTGAAATTCCCCCTACCCCGACCACGGGAATCTTGACAGCCTGTGCTATGGAGTAGACAGCGGCAACACCTACAGGAAGGATGGCGGGCCCCGAAAAACCGCTGACACCGCGCTTAACTGCGCTACGTTTTTTATAAATATCGATAACCATACCCTTGAGGGTATTGATCGCTGTCAATGCATCCGCCCCCTCGCTTTCAGCTGCTAAGGCAAGCTCCGTGATGTCCGAGGTATTAGGTGAAAGTTTTACAAGTAGGGGTTTCTTTGTGTGAGGCCTGAGGAGTTTTATAAGACTTGAGAGAACCTTAGGGTCGGCGCCAAAAGTCTGCCCCCCCTGGTTGACGTTAGGACAGCTGACATTGATTTCAAAGCCCCAGATACCCTCACTTTCCTCCAGACCCGAGACGACCTGGACGTAATCGTCCTCGGTGCTTCCTGCCACGTTGACGATAATGGGAACCTTGGTTGAAACTAGGAAAGGTAATTTTTGTTCCTTAAAAACTTCAAGTCCGACATTGGCTAAGCCTATACTGTTGAGCATTCCCAGCCGAGTTTCAGCCATCCTCGGGGAGGGATTTCCTTTGCGGGGTAAAGGTGTGATGGCCTTGGTGTAAATGGCCCCCAAACCCCCAAGATCCGTCAGGAGTTCATACTCTTTAGCGTAACCGAAAACCCCACTAGCCACTCCAACCGGGTTGGGTAAGGTTTTTCCTTTAATCGTGGTACTCAAGTCCATGCTTTGCTCCAGTCTATAAGCCTTGCGTCGAAAACCGGACCTTCTGTGCAGGACCGGAGGTAGCCCCTTCCATCGTTGACGGGAACGGCGCACCCCATACAAGCCCCCACGCCGCACGCCATCATTTCCTCCACCAAGACGAAACAGGGCACACCCTTTTCCGATGCCCAGTCCGATACTGCTTTTAACATGGGTGTCGGACCGCAAGCCCAGACTTCCCTGCCACCTTCTTTTAAAAAGGTTTTTTCTACAAGATCCAGAACCCTTCCCGGCTGAACCCTTTCTGTCTCTTGGGTTAAATTCTCCGCCGCAAGGGCGGCATGGTAAGATTCGGGCCATTCCCACGAGGGAATCATGTTGATGTCGCGGAATCCGAGGCAGAGTCGGATTTTCTGTTGTTTCTCATTCAGGTACTGTGCCGCGAAAAGCATAGGACCGGTCCCGATTCCACCTCCTACAAGTAAAAAGGGTCTATGATCACCCTCTTGGTGCTTAAAAGGGAAAGAGAAGCCCCTGGGTCCTAAAATATCGAGCCCAGAACCTGGTTTCAAAGCACAAAGTGCGGAAGACCCTGGTCCGCGCTCCTGTATAAGGACAGAAGCCAGCGATTCGGTCTCATTCCAACTTGAAAGGCTGAATGGACGCCTGAGGAAAGGATTGTGGGTGGGATGGATACGAAAGGTGAGAAACTGACCGGGTAGAGGCCGTCTTAGCCCCTGGGGCCAGGAAAACGTCAGTTCGGTGTAGGCAGTACTGACTTTTCGACTCTTAACAAGGTTGGTAAAAAAATGCCGCATGAATTGATTGTAGCCATGTGTGGCATTTTTCGCCATACCACAATATTTTATTAAAGGTTTTCTTTCTTACCGCCGAAAATTTAGAAGGGTGAAATCCTAACGGCATGTGTTAACGTCCAGAGCATGCCGTTTTTTTTTCTACTGTGGTTTTTAACTGACGAGCTTTCCAGCGGACAAATGGGTTGGCATCCTGAATCGCTAGAAAATAAAACGAATTCCATCCACCATCAAAGTTTTTATCCGCTGCCTGCTCAAGAACAGTCATCTTTACTGAAGAAGTTTCTTTAAGAAAAATTGTCCCGAGATACTCCAGTCCTTGGCGCAGGTCGAGAATACCGAGGGTTCTCACAGTTTCGTTTCTAACGCTTTCATTGGGGTCTTTCAGAGCCGATTTTAGCCAAATCCAGGAGCCTGCACCGCCTATGCGCCCCAAACGTCTGACAGCTTGAAGGCGCTGATGGGTCTCCGACGATTCTTTTAGAACTTTTCCCCAGTAAGCCATTTGAGTGATGATTGGGACGGGGTTCGCAACTGGTTTTTCGTAAACACGCTTGGAAACCCACAAGGCGCTTAAAGCTTCGTAAGCGTCCCTGAGACGAGAAAAAAGTAAGGAAGAGTGTGGATTTTTACTGAGATCCGGGTGGTAGAGCCTGGCTAGGTTGCGGTATTGTTTTTTAATCTGTTCCGGAGATGCTCCGGGAGCTAGCTGCAAGACCGCTAAAGCGTCTTCACGCGTCATACATTCGTTGCGGCCGGGCTCAGCCGAAGTTCACCCAAAAGCCCTTCGAGGGCGAAGATCGAACTCTCTAGCTGGGCAGTCTCTTTCCTTAAAAAAACACTTTTCGCCTCTGTAAGAAAAGTCACCCAGTCTTTTTTCCACTTTAACTGGCTCAGCGGCATGCGCTCCCAAGAGATTTCACTTCCCGCTTGGATCAAACGTTCAAGATCCTCCCAACTTGGACCGTGACCATGACCCGCTGCCGGCAGGTTCTTAATCATTAATTCTTGAGAGGCTCCCGATGCGGTATCCTGTGCCTGGACGCTGAGAATGCCGTCTTGATTCAGACTGAAACGTACGTTGATCCTCGGTATACCCTTAGTTTGAGGCTGGATGCCACCCAGAATAAACTTTCCCAGGGAAGAGACGTCAGTCGAATGCCTCTGCTGGACGTGGATCTCCACAATCGCCTGTTCATCGGCTACCGTGGTAAACTGCCTTGTAACATTGGCTGGAAGAGGTGAATTAGCACCCATGAGCGGAAAGAAATCCCCTCCCTCGATTTCCACGCCAAGGTCGAAGGCCGTAACATCATAAATCTTTTCTTTTCGACCTTGGGTCTTTAACGAAGCAAATTGCGCCGCTCCCCGGCAGACAGCCTCCTCGGGATTAAATCCAGCGGCTATTCTCATGCCTGCCCATTCTTCAACACGTTTTTTGATCAGCGGAATCCTAGTACTGCCACCTGAAAAAACAAGGTCGGTTAGTTGGGGCTTGAGGATTTCAGCGCTATCAAGAACCTGATCACAAAGCCTTAGGGTTTTTTCTACCCAGGGTTTGAGCAAACTTTCCCACTCTTCCCTCGTCAAGGAAAATTGAAGATGGGTAGAACTTTTATTTCCCGCAAAAGGCAGAGATAGTACCGAGGATTTTTGGGTTGAGAGGTCGATCTTACACACCTCGGAGAGAAGGCGTATTTGTTGGAGCAGGGAAGGATCCGTTATAGTACCAATCTCTTTTTCAAAGTGTTCAAGAGCCCTACTGTAAATCATCTGGTCAAAATCCAAACCGCCCAATCGGGTATCTCCTGCTGTCGCCAAAACCCTGTAATCATCGCCTCGAACCCTTACCAGACTGACGTCGAAGGTACCGCCCCCGAGGTCATAAACGATAAAAGTCCCTTCTTCAAGCCTCTTTTCAAACGCCCAGGCCAAGGCCGCGGATGTTGGCTCGTTGATAAGCCGGGAAGTGGTTAAACCAGCGAATTCTGCGGCCTTAAGCGTGTCCCTCCTCTGGGGTTCGCTAAAATAGGCCGGAACAGTGATGACCGCGCTTTCTATTTTTTCATCGAGGTAAGTTTCCGCACACTTTCTCAGATAGGTCAAAATTTGAGAAGAAACCTGTGACGGGGAGTACGCTTTTCCCTGGATGTTGTAAACGTGATCGGTTCCCATCATCCTTTTCACCTGGGAAACGGTACCCGAAGGGTTGATTACCGACTGGTTTTTTGCCGTCTCCCCGATAAGCACCTCGCCAGCCCGAAAAGCCACTATCGAAGGTGTCGACCATTTTCCCCTTTCATTGGGAATTAAGGAAATTTTATCTTTTAAAAATAATCCAATCAGAGAATTTGTTGTGCCTAAATCGATTCCCAAAGTTTTCAAAGTTCCACCCCCTGCAGTTTCATAATGAGGTTGACTTCGGAAATACTGAGACCTACTTCGTGGGCTATGGCATCGGGAGAAGCTCCCTGCTTAAAGAGTTTCAAGATCAAGTCAGCTGGTTCTTCCTTAACGGCAGGTTGTTTCACAGCCTCCCTATACTTCATCACCTGGTCCTGAACCGGTTCCCTCTTTCCATCCATAAGGCGGATACGCTGGTCGGCTTTGCGTACCAAATCTTCCAGCTTTAAAATACGGTCTTCAAGTATGGTGATATTCCTATCAGCAGTACCATTGATCTCAGCTACTAATAAACCCATTTCCTTTTTCATTTCCTCGATTCTCAGTTTGGAAGTCAGATCTTTTCTAATAAGGCCGCGGAAATAAAAGAAAAACCCAGCGTGGACACCGGTGGACAATAGGATAAAAAGCAGCCACTCCATCATTAACCCGTCAAATCCACTCGGGAACCCAAGCGGTCGTCCTTGAATTGTGTGGAAACAGGTTTTTTCTCAAGCTCCGCCTCTTCTTCTTTAGATTCTTTTTTCTCTTCGGAATTCTGTGTTTGGTCTTGTGTCTCTTTATCGTGGATTTTCATATTGTCGTCGTCGACTTCCGCTGTTTTCGTCACCTCGGTCTGTGCCAATTCGGCCTTTTGGATCAATTTTCCCGCCTGGATGTTTTGGGTATGCAGAACGGATTCCCGGGTAATGGCCTGTTCTTTACCCGGCTGGTCCATATGAAGGAACAGGGTCTGGAGGTCAATGGGTGCGAGCGCCATCAGTTTTTCCTTGAAATTTCTTCTTCATCGAATGCCTCGTACTTCTGTGTCCGTATCAGGTTGTTATCCAGGGCGAAGGAAACACCTCGGTAATCCCTATTTGCCTCAAACTCAACCCCCCTGATAATAATCTTAACACCAGCCTGGATTTCACCACTCGCCGCTATCCGCCCCTTAGTCTCAAAACTTGCCAGGTACTGGGTTTTAGCATCAATCTCCTCTGTCATTGAAGAAATCTGTTCGGTTAATTCTTGTATTTGGTTGCGTGTTTCCAAGAGGACTTTTTCCTTTTCGGGCGGAAGATTTTTTCTCACACGGAGGATTTTCATCAGGCCGGCTAAGTTGAGGTCCTTTTCTTCCTTGCTTTTCACAAGCACTTCCCGTTTTTCAACCAAGTCATCGAGTTCTTCTTTAATTTTTGGGTCGTACCCCACTTCCAGTGTAGTCCCGTTTCCTCCGAAACTCGCAGCGTTGATCTCGTCACCTGCGCGAATATGTCCTCCGATAATTTTAGCTTTCCGCCCCTTGCAGAGAACTTTTTTTTCAGCGTCGACATCGCTGTTCATAATACCATCGGAGACAATGACAAAACCCTGGGAAGTCACGCGGGCGTGTTGGATAAACCTCGACCATACACTTCCACCGGACTTGATAAAACCTTTTTCACCGCCGTTGATACCGCCATGGAGAATGACGTCCCCCGGGGTTTCTATCATGCAGTCGCGACCCACAGAGCCCATAACCTCGATATTACCTCCGGCTTGAATGCTGAAACCGTCTTCCACCTCGCCTTTTACTATGACACTTCCCAAAACACTGATATTTCCCCCGCTGGCGAGGTTCACATTTCCAGGTATGGTCAGGACTGTTTCCACAACGATTTTTCCGCCACTTAAAATGACTTGACCATCCACAGCCGCAAGAACTTTTAAGCCGTCTTTTGAAAGGTAAACTCCATTGCTTAGTTCGAAATTTGCATCTTTACCGTCTTTTGCTGGAAGCATCCGGCCTGTAACGGTTCTACCTGCCAGCCCTTTCTCAGCGGGTTCCTTGATGGCAACCTCTTCACCCTTTACAACGTTATGGATCGAGTTCAGGGATTTAAAGTCGACCTTCCCCTCGGTTTCGTTGGGTTTGTAAGTTTTTTTTATCTCGAAGTTATAAAGCAGACGCGCATCCTTTCCATTCACAGGCTTGCTTCCCTCAGCCACGAGATATTTTTCGTTGTATTTTGGAGTATCTATAAAGGCTTCCAGCCTCTCGTCGTTGATGCCGTGAACTATGCCGAAATTCCTCATAAAATGTTCCAGCTCTTCCATAGAGAGATCGGCTCCGCCGGGACCGGGTGCATTGGCAAAGATAAGTGCCTGCATGTCGGAATCGTCGAGGTAGGCAGTGACGCTCGCATCAGCGGCAGAATTATGGATAAATTCACCTACTTTTTGATAGTTGCCGGTAGCGAGTTTCACGGTCCCTTTTAAGGCTTGGTGGTTCACCTCGTGGACAGCCCTGTCCTGAAGCAAGGCGTTCACCTCATCCTCTTCGATTTCATGACCTCTTCCGATGGGTTTTTCAACCTTTACGTAGACACCATCGGCCCAAAGTCTGACAAAGGCTCTTCCGTCCCTGTCTTTAGGTTGGGTATCTTCCTGGCTGATTCCTTCCATGGTGAGTCCTTCTGCGGATGGACCGACCTTGACCTTTATCTTCTTCGCTAATGGATAAGCTATAAGTGACCAGCCCTTCTTCCCCATACCCAGAAAACCTGAACTTCCCTTTTGGATAATGTCGTATTCGACACGGAGGACGGGAACGCCTAGCTCGAGACTCGCTGATTTTAATGCCGCATCAAGGGATTCGCCGCTGACGGAGACAGATTTCACCTCTCTGTCTTCGGCGACTTTTTTTTTCATGAAATTCTGAATATCGTCAAGAGAAACCATTGCCCCTCCTAGACTATTCCCCGCTTGATGCTTGTCAGCTTGGCTCGGAGACGGGTTATCGCCTTAGTGTGGAGCTGAGAAACGCGGGATTCGGTGACCTCGAGGACTTTTCCTATCTCTTTAAGGGTCAAATCCTCATAATAATACAGAACAAGTACCATTTTTTCTTTTTCAGGAAGGTCTTTTAAAGACTCCACGATAACCCTTTTAATCTCCTCCCTCTCCACTTCGTGGTCGGGGTTTAAACTCGCCGGAGATTCGATGCTGTCAAGAATGGAAACTTTATCGTTTTCATCCCCTGTATACCAAACGTCATCGAGACTGAGAATTGTGGTTCCGCTGATTTTCTGAATACTTGAATTAAAATCATCTTCGCTGACGCCCATATGCCCGGCAATTTCCTTATCCGAAGGTGAACGCCCGAACTGAGTCTCGAGATCGATAATGGCGTCCTCTATCTCCCTACTTTTTTGTCGAACGCTTCTGGGCACCCAGTCTATCGAGCGGAGTTCGTCGAAGATGGAACCACGAATACGCGTCACAGCGTAGGTTTTGAACTTGACGTGTTTCTCAGGGTCGAATTTATCGATGGCGTCAATCAAGCCAAACACACCGTATCCGACTAAGTCGTCAAAATCGACGTTCTGTGGCAGGCCCATGGCGACTTTTCCAGCGACATAACGGATAAGCGGAGAATACTTCTTGATAAACCATTCCCGTATGGATGGATCACGTGTTTTTTTGTAATCCTGCCAGAGTTTGTTTTCTGTTTCTATTTGGGTCAGGCTATCCGACATAATTCCACCTAATCGTTGTCCTTTTTAAGGACCGACTGAACCGCTTTCGCAAGAATAGTCGGATCCTCATCCATTCCTTCTAATAATACATTATCCTTGCTGTCCATGCTACCCAGATCAGAAAAATTTCTTCTATCTCCGCCGCCGTGGTACGAATCACTCATCGAGGGCATGTCGGGCAGGTCGTTTTGACTCGAGAATTCATCCATATCGGGGATATCCTCGGTTGGAACTTCGGTTTTCGGATGGGACGGTTCACCCATTTCCCTAGAAAAACCGTCTTCAGACGGGTCAGAATCGGCAGAGAAGGGCATTTCTGTTTCACCTACGGTCATATCGAAGCGTCCACCGCCCCTCTCTTCGGTCGGGATATCAGCAGGAGTTTCTTCAAAAAGTTCCGGAAAAAACCTGTTAAAAACTATTTGAAGACCGAAAGTTGCGCCACCAAAGACCACTGCTACGAGAATTCCCCTCAGAATCCCTTCACCAAATCCCACACCGCCTATGATTCCCGCTATCAGGGAAAGCAAAAATCCGAAGGCGGCTGTGAAGGCGAAGGGAGGTAGTTTCATTTCATTCTACCTAGGAGACGGTTGAGAAAATTGCCTATTCCGCTGCCTTCTTTATACTCGATTTTTTCCAGTCTGCTGACGATATTCATCACGCAGAGTCCGGCCTTGCAACGGGGATCGGTGACCAAGAAGGGTTTCTGTTTTAAAACGGCCTGGTGTACGTGCGGATCTTCCAAGATATACCCTAAATAATCGATCTTCACGTTGAGAAATTGGCTAGCTATGTTGATGACACGGTCGGATACACGCTTTCCTTCAGTCACACCCTCTACACGGTTGACGAGAAGTTTAAGACCCATCCTCGGATTATTAATTTCAGTGGCAATAATCTTAATGATGCCGTATGCGTCGGTGATAGCGGTGGGTTCCGGGGTCGTCACGACTATCGTGTCGTCCGCTGCGGCCACAAAGTCGAGGACATTGCTGGAAACACCGGCGCTTGTATCGATAATCAAAATATCAGCATCGCCCAGGGTGGCGAGTTCCCGGATAAAAGAACGCCGCTCTTCCTCGCTGAGGTTGGCTATCTTGGAAAACCCCGAAGCACCCGCTACGATCTGGATGCCGTACCCGGTATCTGTTAGAATTTCCTTCATGGTTTTCTGCTGTCGCATCATATGGTAGAGGTTGAACCTCGGAATAACACCTAAAATAACGTTGACGTTTGCCAGACCCAGGTCGGCGTCCATCACGATCACGGATCTACCCAATTTGGCAAAACCCAGGGCTATATTGATAGCCATATTTGATTTTCCAACCCCGCCCTTCCCCGAAGTGACCGCAATAATTCGAGTCTTTTTATCCGAATGGGGTTTATCTTCGGTATACCCCATCAGTTCCCTCAGTTTTTCAGCCTGGTCAGCCATGTGCTGTCTCCTTTGATAGTCCTCTCATTATATCGTCGGAAAAACCCTGGAGGTACTGCATGAGTTTTATATGTGAAGCGGGAGAAAAATCTGTGGGCACAACCTGCCCAGTGGTGATATAGCGTATTCTCTTGGAGTGTTCCCACAGAACACTGATAACGTTTCCTACTGCGGATGTTTCATCAAGTTTTGTGATAATGACATCCCGGGCTTCGTAGGATTCAAATTGTTTTACAACGGTTTCAAGGTCCTTGGTCTTGGTGACGGCACTGATGGTAAGGATACACTCGTATTTTCTGGGTACGGCAATTAGCATTTGCCTGTTCTCGAGGAGCCTGGTAAAATCCTTGGGATTTCTACCCGCAGTATCGATAAGGATATGGTCGCAGTCCTCAGAAAGCGCAACGTCACGGCTGAGGTCTTCGGGTTTATTGGGCGAAAAAACAGGAGCATGCATGATGTCCCCATATTTTTTCAGACTCATCTCCGCCATCACACGATAGTCATCGATATTGATCAGGGCCAATTTTTTATGCCCAATTTTCGACTGGAAATTACCCAGGTGGTAAGCAAGTTTGGCTATGGTCGTTGTTTTACCGACACCCGTCGGCCCGACCAAAACATGCACATCCGGCCTACCATTTTCCTGGTCGGGGCTGACCTCGATGGTTTTCCCTATCCACAGCAGTGCGGCTTCTTCGACCGTTCGCATACTGTTCCAATCGCTTACAGTGAGGGAGCGCTTGAGATCTTCTATAAGGTTTTTTGTGTAGTTGGGAGTGAAATCATTTTCCCTGAGAATTTCTTCCAGTTTCTTCTGGTTGGGTAAGGGTGCAGGGCCTTCTTTCAACGACTGTTTAAGATTTTGCATGTTTTCCGCCATGGCGGTATTAATGGCTTTCATCAGCTGTTGCTCGGTCACACCCGAATGGGCTGGGGCTTTTATATTCTCGAGGATTTCATTTTTCTTTGTTTCAAAATCTTTTTTAGCGTTATGATTCCTCGGTAAGATCATTCCAAAAAGTTCGCAAACATCTTTGGAAAAGAATCCTAGAAACCCGCCGCTAGAATACGTTCTATGACCCGTCACCTGAACATCTGCACCATAAATTTTTCTCGCCTTTTCATAAGCATCCTGGTAATTCGCACCGGTCACGGCGAAGTAATCACTCATTCTTTTCCTCCACGCGGATTTCTCCTAACGATTCAACCCTATACCCTTGGGCTATTTCAGGAACGCTCAACACTGTCAGTTCTGGAAGTTCTCGTTCTGTTGTAGCCTTGACCAGGGCTCTTGCCGCCTCGCTACAAAGGATAAGTGGATAAAATCCCTTACCTTGGATAGATTGGAAGGCGTTTGCTACAGCATTTACCCAGGCTCTCTGAAGGTGCGGTTCCAAAGCGGCAATAAGAACACCTCCGCTGTCATCACGGCTTTGAATAATTTTTTGTTCAAGTCCTGGTTCTATCGTCATAGCCCTGATAACTTTTTCATCGTCGGCGTACTGCTGGCTGATCTGCCGTGCAAGACCCTGTCTGACCTTTTCAGCCAGGAAAAAGACGTCCTTGGTCACTCCGCCGTAGTCGCTGATGGTTTCAAGAATTGTTACAAGGTTGCGGATGGATACTTGTTCGCGAAGGAGAATTTGAAAGATTTTTTGAAGTTCCCCTAGGCCGAAGTGCTTTTGAACGTCTTCAACCACGGCGCCGTAATCTGTTTTGATGGCTGCTATGAGAGCCTGGGTTTCTTGTCGTCCTAGAATCTCCGAAGCATGGTGCTTGATAATCTCGGTAAGGTGAGTGGCGATGATGCTCGGGGAATCCACAACTGTCACCCCTTTGCGCTCGGCCTTGTCGCGGTTCTCTTCTGTCAACCAAACAGCCGGCAGTCCGAAAGCAGGGTCCTTTGTCTTTTCTCCAGGGATTCCATCGAGTTCGCTCCCCGGGTTTATGGCGAGGTAGTGGCCCATTTTTATGGCCCCGCGGCCCACCTCGCTTCCTTTTATCTTGAAACTATAATCCGATGGTTCCAGCCGCATATTATCGATAATCCTGATAGGCGGAACAGCAAGACCCAGATCAAGGGCGGTTTCCCTGCGTATCCTGGTGATTCTTTCCAGGAGTTCGGCACCCTGGTCCTTATCCACCAGTGGAATAAGTCCGTAACCAAGCTCAAGACTTAGCGGATCCAGGGGGGCTGGAGTTCCAGCTTCCTTTGTCGCTTCGCGTCCTGCGGTTTGGGGCTTGCTGGCGGCCTGCGCCTTCTGGGTGTCTTTCACCTGTTCTTTTTTGGAAAGTTGGTAAGCGAGGTAAGCGAGTACAGCTGCCATGGGAAGCATAATGTACCCGGGGAATCCCGGCAGAAAGGCCATAAGTCCGAGGAAAGCGGAACTGATCCAGTAGATATTCGCCGTGGCTGTAAACTGCCGCTTGATTTCCTCCCCGATATTGGAATCAGATGTTGTACGTGCGACAATCAGACCGGATGCTGTGGAAATCAAGAGTGCCGGAAACTGACTGACAAGTCCATCACCGATGGTCAAACCCAGATACGTGTCCACGGCGATGTTAAAGGTTTCCCCGTGGATCAGCATGCCTACCAGAAAACCCCCTATAAGGTTTACAAAAGTGATAAAGAGACCAGCCTTAACGTTTCCTGAAACGAATTTCGAGGCTCCGTCCATGGCCCCGTAAAAATCTTTCTTCATTTCGAGCTCGAGTTTCTTTCTTTTATACTCTTCTTCGGTGATGGAACCCGAGCTGTAGGCCCCGTCGATATTCATCTGTTCGCCCGGCATGGAGTCCAGCATAAACCTGGCACCCACCTCGCTGATACGCGTCGCACCCTTTGTGATCACCACAAACTGAACAACCATGATGATAATAAAAATGATAAGACCGATGACCAAGCCCTGGATCCCGCCGCTACCAATCACGAACTTACTGAAGGCCCGGATCAAAGCGCCGTCGAATTCACTCCCCTGGGCGAGAATCAAACGGGTGGAACTGATGTTCAAGGCAAGGCCGTAGATAGTGACAACTAAAAGCACCGTAGGAAAACTTGAGAAATCTATAGCCCTGCGGGAAAATATCACAACGAGAATAATTAAGACTGCGAAAAGTAGGTTCAGGGTCATCAGAAAATCGAGCAGGAAAGTGGGTAGCGGGATAAGCAGCATGGCAATCACAACAAGCACACCACCGGCGAGTCCGAAGTCCCCCGGGCTCTTTAATAAACTTGTCCGAATGCTTGTGACTATATCGCTCATACTACCGACCTCTCTTGGGTAGAGTTGACTTTCTGAATTTCAGCCAGAATGCGTACCACAAGTTCCCAGTATTCCTCGGGTATCTGGTCCCCGATATTAACTGAATAGTAAAGGCTTCTGGCGAGTGGACGGTTTTCAACAAGAGGCACACCGTTCTCGTTAGCTAGTTCCCTGATTTTCTGGGCCATTAGGTCTTCACCCTTGGCCGTCAGTGTCGGCGCAGCCATTATCATTTCATTCCATTCAAGAGCGCAGGCAAAGTGGGTCGGGTTTGTGATAATCACGGTAGCCTGGGGAATGGTTTTTTCAAGGTTCTGTCGTAGAATCTGGCGCATCTTCTCACGAAGCCGCCCCTTAACAAGCGGATCGCCTTCGCTCTGCTTCCGTTCTTCCTTAATTTCTTCCTTACTCATCATCAAGCTCTCTTTGTGTCTCCACTGTTGGAACATAAAATCAGGTATGGACATCAAAAGAAGCGCGAAGGCACTCTGAATGATAATGTTCATAGAAGTCCATCCGACAAGCTCCATGCCTTTGGGCAAGGGTAGATCAGCCAGGTGGGCAAACTTGGGCCACTCGCCCGTAATATTGATCCAGGCTATCACCGCAATAACGATAACTTTGAGAATGCTCTTCGCAAGGTTAAAAAAAGCTTCTGCAGAGAAAAGAGTCTTCTGTATAAATTTACCGATTTTCGGGACAATTTTCGTAAAGTCAGGCATGATGGCTTTTGTCGTAAACATAAAACCCACCTGTATTACATTACCGAGAACCGCCGCGACCAAGGCCACGATAAGGACAGGGAGGGCGAGTTTTAAGAAATAATTAAAAAAAACTTCTGGTTCAAATAAAGGCCCGCGCAGGGCCTGGGTGACGGCATTGGATAGGTAGAAACCGACCATTTCCTGCATGGTTGAAAAGAAGAACCCGGAGGCTGATGCTATTAAAACGATAGGGAGCAAGAGAACGACAGACGAGGTGAGGTCGGGGGTCTTCGCAACCTTCCCCTCCTCCCGCGCCTTTCGGATCTTTTGTTCCGTCGGATCTTCAGTTCGTCCCTCGTCTTCGGCAGCAAACCATTGAAGGGGAATCCAAAATTCGTCTTCAGAATAGTAGGTTCTTATCATCTGGGCACCGTACCCGGCTGTGCACCAGCCGTTGTCAGCATAAGCTCAAAACTTCTGTCGATAACCACACCGAAAGCGTGTGTGAGGAATGGCAGGACAAGTATGATGATAATAAATCCCACGGTGATGGAAATAGGGAAACCTACCATCATCAAATTCATTTGCGGTGCGGCTTTTCCGAGAAGCCCCATGGTGACGCTTACCAAAAGAAGCACACCGAGAATGGGGAGACTGATTATCAGCGACCTCTGGAAAAGGTCGGCGAAGGCTGTGAGAAGACTCTTGCTGACATCACCCGGGTTAGTGAGAAAATCAGAAGCCTTCAGTGCTTGAAAACTCTGAAAAACTCCCGTGAAAAATAACTTTTGCAAACCTTGCACAGAGAGAAAAACCATTGTCGCAGCCAGGTTAAAAAATTGACCTATAAGAGGCAACTCGATTTGAGACATGGGGTCGAAAACTTCACTCGCACCAAAACCCATAGGAGTGGAAAAAAGTTGACCGCTCATTTGAAAAACAGAAAAAACCATGAGCATCACAAATCCCTGGAAAAGACCGAGGAGAACTTCTCCTCCTATAAGAGCGGCGTAGACCCAACCGTTATCGGGTATGACCCATCCGCCCTGCGCCTGGGCCCAGGGAAAAATGGTGACCGCAGTCAGAAGTGCTAGACCCGCACGTGCGGCGGTGGGCAAGGCCTGGGAACTCGTTAAGGGTGCAACGCTGAGCAGGGCAAAAATACGGGCAAAGAGCAGAAAAAAAAGGTCGGCACCTACGATAAGCGCGTTGATTCCCATACTACCTCGCCATCTCTGGAAGCCGTTGGAAAAGCACGATAGTGTATTGACTCAGCGTACCGAAGATCCAGGGACCGAAAATAATCAGCGTGGCCATAATGGCCGCAATTTTCGGGACAAACGAGATAGTTTGATCCTGGATGGAAGTGGTGGCCTGGAAAATACTGATGATAAGACCTATCACCACACTGACGATAAGAACGGGAGCGCTGAGTAAGAGAACCTGAATGACGGCGGCATTAAAAATCTGGATGATTTCACCAAGGCTCATAGCTTAATTCTCATAAAAAACTCCTCACGAGCTGTTGGGTGAGTAAACCCCAGCCATCCACGAGGACAAAGAGCATAAGTTTAAAGGGGGAAGAGATCATAACAGGGGGAAGCATGATCATACCCATGGACATAAGGGCGCTTGAAACCACCATATCGATGATAATAAAAGGAAGAAAGATGAGAATTCCCATCTTAAATGCTATAGTCATCTCGTGGAGTACAAAGGCGGGTATCAGCACGTAAGTAGGAACCTGGCTGAAGTTTTGGGGCTGGGGAAGGTTGCTCATCCGCATAAAGAGTTGGATTTCCTGGTGGGAATTACCTTCCATCTGGCGGAACATAAAAATCCTTAACGGCCCTTCGGCCTTATCGTACATTTCCTGGATAGCGATCTCCCCCTCGGAAAAGGGGATAAAAGCCTCGTTATAGATCTTCGTGAACACGGGCCACATCACAAAGAGGGTGAGAAATAAACTGATGCCCATTAAAACCTGGTTGGGAGGTACTTGCTGGAGGGAAAGCGCACGTTTTACAAAGTCCAAAACTATGGATATTCTTAGAAAACTCGTCATCAAGACAAGAATGCTGGGAGCTAACGCGATAATGGTTAGAAAGAGGAGAAGCTGGACGGAAAGAGCTACTTCCTGGTTCGAATTAGGTGCACGAACTTGAACGTCGACCAGAGGAAGATTTAATCCTTCCTGCGTCCGAAACGAAGGTGTTTGCGATGCCAGCTGAGTATGAGGATAAACCACCCCAATTAAAAAAAGAAAAAAGATAAACCTTTTCGTATTCATTCCCCCCCCAGGTTATGAACACAGTATAACTATGTCAATTTATCATAGAAAGAAATGGCGAAAATGTCATCTATAATTTTTTAATATTCTGGACCCTATCGCGTTGTTTCTTAAGAAAATCCGAAGAATACTCAACATTTGTTAAGTTATTTGGTGTAATTGGCTTTTTAGGAAAAAATCTTTCTATCAAGGCTGAGAAGTATTCGGGTTTAGGCGATACTTTTGAGGACTGTAGGCGCATGGAATCCGCCCACTCCTTATCATCCATTTCTGTTATGAAATTGACACCGTTTTCAGCACCGCTTAAAACAAGAATTCTTGTGCTTATTTCCACAAAGTAGAGAACACGTGTGTTGCTGAGCGAAAAGGTTGCTAGAAGTTTAACACCGTCAAACTTCTCCGCAGGTTTCACAGTGAACTTCCTGATAATAAAAACAAAACCGTAAATCATAGCTACGACGAGACCCAGGACAAGAAACATCCTTAAAATATCCCAGATTCCTATATCCGAGGGAACGGGGACGATATCCCGACCTTCCGGATTTGCAGTGTTATCAAGGAGCATCGTTTTCTGGTCGGCACCGTACGGGTCAGCAGGTGCCGGAGCAGGTGTTTCCTGGGCCCCGAGGTTCAACCCCAGCGTAAACAGACAGCAAAGCAAAAGATACTTTAGCAATTAATTATCCGCATTTTTATCGATGGTCGTCACGATTTCCGTCACGCGGACACCGAAATTTTCTTCGATAACCACCACTTCGCCTTTGGCTATAAGTTTGTGGTTAACCAGGATGTCAACCGCTTCACCGGCTAGTTTATCGAGGGCGATAATGGTCCCCTCGCCCATTCCGAGGATTTCTTTGATCTGCCTTCTGGCTCGGCCAAGTTCGACGGTCACCTCCATCATAACGTCCATCAGGAGGCCGATATTTCCTTGGTCTTTTATTCCTATTCCTCCTGCGAGGTTCGGGAATTGGACACCCTGGACGTTGGGGTAAAAGGCCATTTGACCAGGGGGCATACCGCCCATCATAGGCATCTGCCCCATCATCTGAGGTGGATAACCTCCCATCATCTGGGGGTTGTAACCTTGCTGCGGGTTTCCCATATTCTGTTCGGGTTGCGTATTGCCCTGGGCTGGCTGGGCCGAGGCTGATTTTTTTTCCGGCCCCACAAGTTTTTGTACAAAAGGGTAGGAGAAAAATTCGACAAGTTTTATAGTTTTACCGGAAATCGAAACGCTCCAGACTGCTGTCACCAGGTCGTCATCGGGCGTGGAAATCATGGCTTTGGGTTGTTTATTACCCGAGGCCGGCGATGGGTTGATGCTTTTGCCCGACTGGGCACTCAGCTGGTTTACCAGCGCGGCAGACATCTGTGAAGCGACTTCTTCGAGCGCGTTGATGGTCGCCCCGTTCATCTCGATTTCCTGCTGGCCGAGAATAGGGGTAATCAGCTCACCAGCGTCGTTGCTCGAAAGATAGATTCCGTGGGACCCACTGATTTCCCCTGAAAAATCCACGCGCAATTCCACTACGTCCTGGTCTTTAGAGAGTTGATCGAGAAATCCGTCTCGGTTATTGAGTTCGAGCGAGGTTAGGGAAAATGTCACGTCCTTGCCGTCCATCATTCCCATGACCGCAGCACCCTGGGAAGAACTGGCGTCGTTAAGGATATTCCTAAAAAGCGAAGCCTCGTGTTGGCTTAACGACTTGGGAGGTTTCGCCATAGTGGGTCCGCCGCTCATTAAAAGTGCGTCAATTTCATCTTGTGATAAAGACAGGTCGCTCATAGTTCATCTCCTTCATCTGCCAGCTCTTCCAGGTCCGCCGACACTTCCTCAAGAATCTTCGTAATTTGAACCGCTACACGGTTGCCCATCAAACCCGGCCTGCAATGGTATTTTCTTCTGTTGACAACATTCAGTAAAAGAGGCCCTTTAATGTGACTGTTCGGAAGACGGATGGTATCCCCGGGCCGGAGCATCATTACCTCGTACATATTGAGTTCGGTTTTACCCAATTCCACCACAAGGGGAATTTGAATGCTACTGATTTGACCACGGATGGTCGCAAGGTTTTCAGTTGTACCGCCGCGACGGACCGAACTGTACCAGAATTGGGTACTGAGTTTTCCAATGATGGGTTCAATGGTAAGGTAGGGGATACAAAAGTTCATCATCCCCTCAATTTCCACATCCTTCTGTTTATCAGTGATTTTAATTTCAAGGGTCACGAGAATAACCATCTCGTTAGGCGGAACAATCTGGATAAACTGGGGGTTCGTATCAATGTTGCTGAGACGAGGCCTAAGGTCGATGATCTGGCTCCACGCCTCCCGCATATTTCCCAGAATACGGACGATGATCCCTTCCATAACGCTCGACTCGATATCGGTAAGTTCACGGTTGATCTTCGTTGTACTCTGACCAGGTCCTCCGAACAACCTGTCGACTATGGCAAAGGTAACCCCAGGGTCGATTTCAAGGATGGCTGAACCTTTGAGAGGGTCCATATTAATGATACCCAAGGCTGTTGGTGTAGGAATCGAACGTGTGAATTCCTCGTAGGTCAGCTGGTCCACCGACGCAACTTTCACGTCAACAAGACACCTCAACTGCGCCGAGAGGCTCGAGGTTGTAAGCCGTGCGAATGAGTCGTGCATGTTCTGAACGGTACGTATCTGTTCCTTGGAAAATTTATCGGGTCGTTTAAAATCATAGAGTTTGATTTTCTTCTGGTCCGTCGCTTGGGCTATTTCTTCCCCGGCGTCGGGACTGCCACTCGAAATGGCGTTGAGAAGCTGGTCAATTTCGTCCTGCGACAGTACTTCAGTCATAGTTATAGTATCGGCGTCTTTTCAGCTCTCGAAAATTTCAAAATTTATCAGTAAAACCTCACGGATTTGACCGTTGGAAAGAATTTGATTGACCTTCCGCCGTATTTCCTCCTTGAATTGTTGTTCACTGCGAATTTCATCTACTAAAGAGCCACTGATATGGCTCCTGATAAGGTCAAACCACCGCCTGTTCTGGTTGATAAGCTCGGTTTGCAGGGCGGCATTGTTCACATCATAACCAAAACTGAGCTTCACATTCACGCTTTTATCATCGCGGGTTTTGGCTCGTATACTGTCGGTTCCACCAGTAAGTGTGAGATCATACCACTGGAGAACAGGAGGTTTAGCTTCGTAAGCGGGAGAAGTTTCAGCGAAATTCTGGGTAGGTCTATCGCTGTTGAGGATATTAAACATGATATAACTCACCACTACAGCCAGAAGAATAGCACCGAGGATAATACCCACCGTCTTGAGAATAAGGATAACAAACTCGGGTATTCCACCTCCGGCCTTTGCGGTTGCGGCTCCTTCGGTATTATTGGAATCGTTTAAATCTTCGTCCGGCATATCCCCTCTCCTTTCATTATAAGTGACCTGCGGTTAAAACTACAATATCCACCCTTCGATTGTAAGCCCGTCCCTCGGCAGTTTCATTGTCCCCGACTGGCTTCGTGTCGGCAAATCCTGCTACTTGCAACCGCTCTTCGGGCACCTGATAATCCAATAATCTGCGCAAAACATTCGTTGCCCTAGCTGTGCTCAACTCCCAGTTAGAAGGAAAAGGGCTGTCCGGAACCGTTGGAGAGTTATCCGAGTGGCCTTCCACTCTTATGTTGCGCCCCCCAAGTGCAGACGCACCCAGTAGGCCGGCTAATCTTTGAAGCAAGGGCCTAGCTTCATCCATATTCAATTCTGCTGAACCCGGTGGAAAAAATGTATCGCCGTTCATGCTGATAACCAGGCCGCGTTCGTCTTCGCTGACCCTCACTTTCTTAGCTGTGATTTCTGGCTGGAGAAGACTGATAGCAGCTTGCAAGCTCCGGTCCATCGCATCCCCTGCCGTCATAGATGGAAGACTGTCGATGGAATTTCCCATTTCTGCCAGAGGACCTTTTTGGAGGGTCAGTCCGCCTTCTGCGTCTCCCACCCCGGAAAAGGCCGAAAGTTTAATCTGCAGAAGTTGGGGGTCGATGGGGTCATCGAGGGAGAACATCGTTACAAAGAACACAAGCAGGAGGTTCATCATATCCCCGAAGGTTAGCATGTATTCGGGTGCACCCGTACATTCCGGACACTTGGGCTTGCCTGCCATTATGCTTTTTCTCCAGCCTCTTCTTCCACTAGTTTTCTCTCAGAAGGCGGAAGGAAACTCGAAAGTTTTTGCATGAGAATATGGGGGTTCTCTCCGCTATGGATGGAGAGAACACCTTCGATGATGATTTCCCGCGTCAGGGTTTCTTCCTTATCCCTGTCCTCGAGTTTTCTCTTCATTTGGGTGAAAATGAGGTTTGCAGCGATGGCTCCGTAAAACGTCGTCACAAGGGCTAAGGCCATTCCCTTACCAATGGCTGATTTGTCTTCGAGGTTCTGCATCATCTGAATCAAGCCCTGAACAGTTCCGATCATTCCGAAAGCGGGGGCAACCGATGCCCAGTCCCCGAAAAAGGTGATTCCTTTTGCATGCCTCTCCTGCATGGAATTGAGTTCGTTATTCATAATGGCGCGGATAGCATCGGGGTCGGTACCGTCGACGACGAGACGCATGCCTTTTTTCATAAAGGCATCGGGCACTTCTTCGAGTTTTTCATCGAGGGAAAGCAAGCCTTCCTTACGTGCGGCCTCGGAAAAGGCGTGGAGTTGGCTGATTATGCTGAGTTTTTCGCTTTTTGGTACAAAAAAGGCTATTTTAAAAAAGGTTCCCACACCTATGGCCCTGCTGATCGGGTTCCCTACCAGAAGTGATGCGAAACTCCCGATAAACACAAGGAGGAAGGAGGGAAAGTCCCAATACCATAAAACCGAGGCTCCGGAGACTATCATGGAACCGATAATCATCGTTAAACCGAGTACAAGACCAATAACCGTACCTAAATCCATGCTAAACCTCGTTCTTCAGGGCGCCAATAAGCCGCCGATATTCAACAATCCTCTCTAATAATAAAGGAAAAGGCTCCTTCACAACAAACCTTTTACCCGAAAGCATCTGAAGGGTTGTATCAGGAGTCTCTTCCGCGTATTCGATCTGATGGGGGTTGATCCAGTACTGTTTGCCGTCTAGACGTGTAACTTCAATCATACCCCATCATGGACCTTTTACCTTTTCAGTGTCAAGATTTCCTGCAACATTTGATCGGCGGTGTTGATCGTTCTGCTGTTGGCCTGGAAACCCCTCTGGGTGACTATCATGTCGGTAAAGGCCTCGGAAAGATCGACGTTACTCATTTCAAGGGTTCCTGAGATCAGTTTCCCTTTACCGGCAGTACCCGATTCCCCGATAAGCGCTTGACCGCTGTTATTGGTCACCATATAGGTGTTCTCACCTGCTTTTTCAAGTCCGCCCGGGTTCGTAAAACTTGCCAAGGCTATCTGACCTAAGGATCTTGTGACGCCGTTAGAATAGACTCCTGTGATCACACCGCTTTGGTCTATCTGAAAAGTCTCGAGATAACCCATATTGAAACCGTCTTGAAAGTAGCTTTTTGTGCTGGGCTTGTCAGCGAACTGGGTCATGCTGTTTGTCGCGCTTCCTATGGTTCCGATATTCAGGTTGAGTGTCTGGGTAGCGGGAGTCCCGTCGGCGTTTGCTGCGGCATCTTTCAAGTTAAAGGTCATCGGAACCTGGATTTGTCCTTCCGTGATGGCGTTTCCAGCTGCGTCGGTCACCTGTTCAAGAAGACCTAGGTTGGAAAACTGAACAGTGAAAGTCGTCACGGGATCACCCAAGGCCTGCCCCTCTTCGGCAGGGTCCATGTAGACTTGGATCTGCCACTGGTTAGGCTGGTCTGCCACGCGGGTTGCCCTTGATTGGAGGAGGTACTCCTGACCCATATTGTCATAAATTTTAGTATCCATCACCCAGGTACCGTTGAGGATATCCGCGGGGCCGGGGTTAGCCGGGATCAAAGGAAAATTTTTATTAAGGTTCGAAGCAAAATTCACGTTTGCTGTTGCCTGTGCCGGCTCTTTCTGCCCTACGGGGATCAAAAGGTCGCCCGGAGTGGCGCTTGTTCGAAGAACATTTTGGCCACCGACATTAACAGGGGTCCATCCCTGAACACGCATTCCGTTTGCCGGGTTAACGAGGGTACCCTCGCGGTCGATGTTAAAAGCACCGGCGCGCGTATAGTATTCCCGTCCGCCCTGCTTCATCACAAAAAATCCATTGCCCTGGATGGCGACATCTGTTGTGACACCGGTACTCTGAAGGTTACCCTGGGTATGTATGGTATCAATCGAAGCGACCATCATTCCAAGTCCGACCTGTTTTGGGTTCACTCCGCCGAGCTCGTCGGTCGGTCTGGCAGCACCTTGGATATTCTGGCTGATCATATCCTGAAAATTCACACGGCCTTTTTTAAAGCCTGTGGTATTGACGTTGGCTATGTTGTTGCCAATGACATCCATCCTGGTCTGGTGATTCTGCAGTCCGGATACGCCGGCCCATAAAGAACGCATCATGGTGTGATTTCTCCTTGTCTTACCGATTGAATTTGTCCGTAATCATAATAAGTCCCGCCCACAAGCACCTGGGGGTAATCTCCGCCGGTGACCGCTTCGACGCGGCCGCTTACCGTCTCGGTTCCTGTGCTGATATCTACTACACGTCCGAGTGTTCCCATTGCCTGTCCGGAGGCAATCATGGACCCGAGTTTCTGCATACTGTTGCTCATATTGTTCATTTGTTCCAAAGAGGAAAACTGTGCCATCTGCGCGATAAATTCCTTGTCTTCCATGGGTTTTGTAGGATCCTGGTTCGTCAACTGAGTGAGAAGGATTTTTAAGAAATCGTCCTTTCCCATAACCTGGTTAGGAATCTTATCCCCATTAAGCACCCTATTGTGTTCATTGACAAGGCGCTCCGTCTCCAACCTTTGAGCCGAGCTAAGCTCATGCCTTACCGCTACTGCATCCATTCCTAAGCCTCCAAACTAATTTGATGTGGTCGATCCCCGATAGTGTTCAATGCTAAAACCTCGTTCATGGCAGAATCTCCGCCTCTTTTATGACCCTGCTGACTGGTTTGCTCTCCTTCCCTTTGCGAGCTGTTTTCACCAGCAATTGAAACCGTCAGCTCCAAGGGGTCGAACCCCCCTTCGCGGAAACTTCGCAAAAGACTGTCAAGCTGATTTTCAACAACTTCCTTCACGCTTTCATTATCGACAACGATATGGCCCTTCAACACTCTTTCCTCTAGGCTAACGCTCAAGCGCAAACTACCTAATGATTGAGGCCTCAGGGTCATGCGGATTTCCCCGCCTCCGTCTTTCATAATGATTTTAGCGCGGTCCAGGAATTCGCTGTGGAGCTGGGTCTGAATAGCCGCCTGCATACCCGATGATCCCCTCGTAGGAGCCGGTTCGGATGTGCGCCCTGTATTTATTGTTCCGCCAGTTGCCGGACCTTCCAGTCTAACCGTCTGTTGGTTGGCTCCATCACTCGGGTTGGATGAAACCTGGTTTGAATTCGATAACGGCTGGTCGGTTGAGCGTTGGGCTTGTGCTTCCTGTAACTTCGTCTCTTTTTCCAGCGTTGATCTTCTTCGGTCAACAATCGTTAATTTTTCTTTGACATTTTCCTGTCCTGGTCTATTCGGTGGATCGATTTCCCTTGGACTGTTATTTTTTGCATGGATCACACCGCTTTGGAGGGAGGAATCTCCTGGAGTTTGAATAGCATCTTTACTTTTGTTAGGTATAAGATTTTTTTTATCTTTTATTTCCAAACCCTGTAGCTGGTTTATTCCAGGTGTAACCTGGGCGTTTTGAATGTCTTTTTCTGGGGAGGATGCCTTAGCTTTTACCTGGGCTTCCCTGATACCGCTTTGATTGATGGAGATTTGAACCTCATTGGTAAAAGTTGGTTTTTTCAGCCCTTTCCCGCTATTTCTGCCCCTGTTGAGCAGTGCAATATCCGGTTGAACGTTATCTGTTTCATTTAAGGTTCTCCGAAGGATCTCCCGAAAGTCCTTTTTTCCGGCAATCGTTTTCTGTTCTGCTAAATTCAGTGCAGATTTGGTCTTTGCCGTGCCGGGTTTTGCGCTTTTAACCTGGGTTAGCAGATTCGAAGTCCCTGTTTGTGCAGAGGCAGTGTTCACAGACACCTCCGACAGACTTGATCAGTCTGGTCTGCGAACCATTTTGATTTGAATCTCGGCAGCCCTCGTAACACCCTCGTCGCCCAATTTTGAAATCAGACTCAGCCAAAACGAAACGAGCGACTGCTCACCCTCATTTTGGGCGATGGCCTCGGTCGCCCTCAGCACATCGATCAGATCTTGATCATTCATGGCGGCAAGGATCTTTACCGCATCCGCCGGCGGCATGCCGGTGAGGTAGCGGGACACCTGATCCAGGTTCGCCTTCTTATTGTCGTACTGATTTTGGCTTATCTGGAGGGCATTTTCTCTTTCTGCAAGATTTTTTTCCATATCCGTCAGCGTGGAATCCTTCGTATCCAGCTCATTCTGCCTCAAGGCAAGAGCATTTTCACGTTCATTGAGTTCCTCGGTCCTTAACTGGATTTCTTCCCTTTCCTTCTGGATTCTTTCGTTTTCAAGGAACAGTTCACCGGGATTACTCATGGAAGGCGACTCGGGAGCGAGGCCCAGCGAGACAAAAATCGGCATAAAAAGGGTTCGGGCGTCCACAGCTCCGATAATATCAAGCCAGAGGAGTATACTGGAACCCAGGGCCGCAATAAGAACCAGATAACCCAGGATACGGGGCAAAGCAGGCCGGCGTTGTGACATCAGTTTCTACTCCTTCGGGCAGAAGTCTGGTCATCCTGGACCTTGACCTCCTGTATTTTTTTATCATGGTGGTATTTCTGGTAGCGCTTCTCACGGACATTTTCCAGTGCTTTACGCTGGGAAAGAGCTTCCCGGTAGACTTGCGCGGATTTAAGGCGCTCTTCTTCCGCAACAGCCCAATCCATTTTCAGGGACTCTTCCTCGTGAAGGAGCCTGGAAGCAAAGCGTTCTGCAGCCATCCAGCTGGCAATGTCCTTGGAGCCAGTAAACTCAAGCATCGTCCTTGCACGGGTTTTCTGCCGGTCTTCGATCTGGGATTCAAGTCCAAGACAGATACTCAACTTGCGGGAGAGATCCCTCTGGGCTTCCTTTTCTTTCCATTCGCGGAGTTCGAGGACTTTCTGTAGGGAAAAATGGAAGGCCTTCATCCAACCTCCATGGGCAGGCTGATTCCGGCAATCTTAGCCGCCCAACGGATGCTTTCCACAGGGTCGGCCTTTTCTTCGATAGCCTGCTGAAGAAACCGTTTCATCTCGGGCATCTTGGAAATAGCGAGGTCAATGTCGGCATTTGAACCTTTTGCGTATGCGCCGGCGTTGATGATATCCTCCGCCTCCCCGTAAATGGCAAGCATTTTTTTGAGGACTCCGGCGGCCTCGCGCGCCTGGGGCGAACTGACCTTCGTTGCTAGCCGGCTAATACTCTTTAGGACATCGACTGCGGGAAAATGGTTCTGTTCTGCAAGCCGCCTTGAAAGTACGATATGGCCGTCAAGGATACCCCTCACGGCGTCACTGATAGGTTCGTCGAGGTCGTCCCCGTCGACCAGGATGGTGAAAAGACCCGTTATCGTTCCCACCTTTGCAACACCGCAGCGTTCTAGAAGTTTGGGAAGAAGGGCGAAAACCGAAGGGGTATAACCACGGGTGGCGGGAGGCTCGCCGATAGCCAGTCCGATCTCCCTTTGGGCATTGGCAAAACGGGTCACGGAATCGAAGAGCAACATCACATCCTTGCCCTGGTCCCTGAAATACTCCGCCGCAGCCATGGCCGAAAAGGCGCCGCGGATACGGGCAAGCGGTGTCGTATCTGATGTTGAAACAAAGACCACCGAACGCTTCATTCCTTCGGGACCGAGTTCATTCTCAAGGAATTCCCTGACTTCCCTTCCGCGTTCACCAATAAGGGATACCACATTCACATCCGCTGAAGTATAGCGCGCCACCATGCCTAAAAGCGTGGATTTCCCGACGCCGGAGCCGGCGAAAATACCCATACGCTGCCCCTTGCCCATGGTTATCATCGTATCAACGCTTCTGATACCCGTGTGAATCTTGCGTGTGATGGGCTCGCGGTCCATAGGCGACGGGGGCGAATTGAACACCGGGTAATAGAGGGAAGAGCGTATGGAGGAGCCTCCATCCAAAGGCTGGCACCTGCAGTCCAACACCCTACCTAAAAGTTCAGGCCCCACGGGAACCTGCAAGAGTTCTCCGCTTGCCTTCACCCTGCTTCCGATTTCTATTCCATCCGTTTCACCGTAAGCCATAAGCTGTACGGTCTTCCCATCGAGTCCCACAACCTCGGCGGGAACCCATTCGTTTTTCCGGGAAATTTCGAGGTAGCATACTTCCCCGATAACGCTTTGGGGACCAATCGATTCAATAAGCAGACCGCGCACCCTTTCAACACGGCCGAACCACTTCATGGGTTCGGTTTTTTCTGCCGCACGGGTGTATTTGTCGAGTACTGTTGGCATCACTTATCCACCGAAGCCGCTACATCGGAGTTCAGCTTTACCTGGATGGGCATAAGCTCAAGGATCTTTTCTTCAATCTCGTGGAGCTGGCTACTGATCCTTGCGTCGATCTCGCCGAAATCGGTTTCAATCACACAACCTCCCTGATCGACCGTTGTGTCTTCAACGACGCTGATACTGCGGACGTTTTCAATAAGCCGTATAAATTCTTTTGTATTGTCCGTCGTAAGCTGGACATCTTCGAGGTTGACACGGATAACCACGTCGCCGCGGGTCTTGAGTTTTCTCAGTGCCTGAATGACGTTGCTGATAACCACGTTTTTCTGATTCTCGGAAATTACCTTTACAACCTTTTTCACCATAAGGAGGACAAGGTTGACGATCTGGGTCTCAGCACCATCAATGATGTCGTTGCGTTTTTCAATCAGTTTTTCGACTATAGTGTGGATACGTGAAACGAGACGTTCCACTTCGTTCTTTCCCTCAGTCCAACCGTCTTTATAGCCTTGGTCATAGCCGACCTTTCGCGCATCTTCCCGAACCTTATCCAGTTCTGATTCTGTCCGGGTTCTCAGCTCGGCTGCATCCCGCCTTCCCTGTTCGAGGATTTTATCCCTCTCCCTTTCGGCCTCGATCCTGACCTTGGCACTGCCATCGTTTTCTTTTTTCACCCTTTCAAAGGCCACCGTTTCTGCATCTTTTATAATCTGCTCTGCTTGAAGTTGGGCTTCCTGGATCATTAAAGCCCTTTCACTCTCCCATGTCTCTTTAAACTCGTCGGCTTCTCTGCGCAGATCATCGGCAGTCGGGCCTTTATATTCGTCAACCTCTTCCACTTCTTCGACTTCTGGAGCGGGTTTAAACGGCGCTTCGATGTTCACGATCTGCTGGAGTTGGTTGAAATATTCCTGCGCGTGAAAAACGTTCTTTGCCACTTGTACTCCTTAGACGAGAACGTCTTCCTCGCCGCTGCGTGCAATAACAACTTCGCCCTGTTCTTCGAGCTTTCGAATAATGGACACAATCTTCTGCTGTGCTTCTTCCACGTCTTTTCTCCGTGTCGGTCCCATATATTCCATTTCTTCTTTCAGAATACTTGCAGCGCGTTTGGACATGTTCCGGAAGATTTTATCCTGGACCTCGCTATCCACGGCTTTAAGGGCTTTTGCCAATTCCTGTGTATCCACTTCGCGGAGGACCTTCTGGATCGCCTTGTCGTCGAGCATCACCACGTCTTCAAACACGAACATGCGCTTTTTAATTTCTTCAGCGAGTTCAGCGTCTTCCTCTTCCAAGCGTTCTATAATCAATTTCTCCGTGGTCCTGTCTACCAAGTTCAAGATTTCCACAATACTCTCCACACCGCCGGCGGCCGTGTAGTCTTCACTGGAAAGGTTTGCGAGTTTCTTCTCGAGAACCCGCTCCACTTCCCTCAAGACCTCGGGGCTCGTCCTGTCCATGGTTGCGATCCGCCGTGCCACTTCACTCTGGATTTCCTGGGGCAGCTGGCCGAGAATCACAGAAGCCTTATTTGGGTCGAGATAAGCTAGAATCAAAGCAATGGTCTGTGGGTGTTCCTGTTGGATAAAGTTCAAAAGGTGCGTCGGGTCGGTCTTTCTGATAAAATCAAAAGGACGCGTCTGGAGGGAACTGGTCAGACGGTTGATGATATCCACGGCTTTTTGGGCACCGAGACTTTTCTCTAAAAGCTCCCTGGCGTAATCGATACCGCCGGAGGTGATAAAATCCTGGGCCATCATCAATTCGCGGAACTCTTGGAGGACGTAGTCCCGCTGTTCAGAATCGATGTTTTCCAACCGTGCTATTTCAAAGGTGAGGATTTCAATCTCTTCTTCTCTGAGATGTTTGAAAATCTCAGAGCTGATCTCCGAACCCAGGGTTACAAGAAAGATAGCAGCCTTCTGTCTGCCGGTGAGGTCATTCTTAGTACCCGTCAGACTGACCCCGGACTTCTTACCTGGTACCGGTTCATCCTGCTTGGCGCCTTTCTGCGCTGTTCCCTGCTTCATTGAAAATCCCCCCCATTTTTCATTCTACACCAACTCTCAGTCTTCTGCCAGCCATGTTCGGATCAATTGCGCCACGTCGGCGGGATGCTCTCGGGCCATATTGATAGCAGTCTCCTGGAGTTCCAGACGGGTGCGGTCCGCGACGGACATTTCAACGTCCGTGCTTTCTTCTTCCGCACTCCGCAGAGCGGCTTCACGCATAGCCTGGTGCTGCCTTGCCAATTCCTCTTCCCGAAGCCTTCTCTGCCTTTCCATTTCGCGCGCGATAAGTCTGAAGATGATAAAGGTTATGACAACGGCAATCAGCCCCATAATGACCCAGAAAATGGTCCTTTGGGTCTGGAGGGCCGCACGGTATTCGGCATCCTCTTTTTCAAACTGGGCAGTCCGGTCAAACTGGATATGCTGGACCGTAACCACGTCACCGCGGTCCCGTCTAAATCCCACAGCCGGCTCGATAAGTGTCTTTGCGGAAGCAACATCAACGTCGCTCAAAGGTATATACTCCCGCTCAAGAGAACCGTTGGCCTGTAAAACCACCTCGCCGAGATCGTTGTACTTCCTTTTCCAGATACCGTCGAGCGCAACACCGATGGTTACCCTTTCAACCCTGTAGGGACTTCTTTCTATCTGACTGTTCTCGGAGTTCACCACGTAGTTCGTCGTGTTCGATTTATCGGTATAGGAACCCACAAGCCCTTCAAGGTCTTTGTGGGCGGGAGGTGTTTGGCCTTCCTGTCCCGGAGGCCCCTCGGGGTTAAACCCGGAACCTTGGAAAGTAACATCTTTCGTAGATTCGGAAAGAGTAATATTATCGACGATATCTCTGTCATCGAAGGGGGTACGCGGGTTATCGGCACGGCGGGTTATAGGTGAATATTCCAACCTCTGTACGGTCGTGCGGTCTGTATTGAGGGTTAGGTCCAAGTTGACGATTTTTACCCTGTCTGGGCTGTAAATGCCGTACAACTCGGTCTGGATAAAACTCATATAGCGTTCTTCGAGTTCTCGTTTGGCCTTCATTTCCCTTCGAGCGAGTTCCAGCCTGTCGAGGTTTTCCATACCGGCGAAATCGTTTAAAATCATACCTGTTCTGTCGGTTATGACAATATTTTCGGCTCTAAGACCTTCCACGGCAAACATCACGAGCTTCATGATGCCTTCGATTTTACGTCTGTTTACAGTGATATCCGAACCGGGTTTAGGGGTGATGGTCACTGCTGCGGTGACAGGCTTCTGTGCTTCGACGAAAAGGGTCTCTTCTGGCATGGTGATGACAACCTGGGCTGAATCAACATCTTCAAGAGACTGTATGTGGTTTTCTATCTGGGCTGTGACGGCACGGCGGACGTTGATATTCCGCTCGAAATCCGTGATTGTCCACCTATCGATATCGAAAAGCGCCCATGGGTCCACGCTCGTTGGTACGAGGTTTTCACGCACAAGGATGCTACGGACATTCTGCGCCAGCTTGAGATCTTCTACAAAGATCCGTCTGTCTTCGGTGGTTTGATAGGGAATATTTTCAGCATCGAGCCTCGCAGTCGCCGAGGCAAAACTTGCATCGTCGGGAAAAGGCACGCCCAATACAGCAACACGGCTTGGCTGTGCGCTTAATACAACCGTCAGAATAATGGCGGCAATAATACCGACACCGACACCGATCAGTATGAGTCTCTGTGCCATGGTCCACTTGGACCAGTTGGCACCCATCTGCCCAAAGAACTTCTTGAGCCAATCCATCGTTCCCCCCCCTCGCTTTCGCGAATTATCTCATATTCAGAATCTCGCTGTAGGCCCGCAAGGCCTTGTCTATGACAGATTTCATTAAACTCAAACTCAGGTTTGCCTTGCTCGCAGCGATGGCGACATCGTCGGCGTCCACTGCGTCGGGCTGGAGAATATTCTGCGTCATCAAGCGTGCTGCTTCGTTCTGAAGCTCGCTTGTATTGCCTATGGCGCCCATCAGCAGATCACCGAAGTTCTGGCCGGGTTTTCCGTCTCCCTGGTTTAGAGCCGAAACACCGCCGAGGTGTCTTTCATTGTTCGTTCTCATCGTGACCGTATTTCCAAGCACCATACTTTCTGAAAGAATCATTGTCCCCTCCTGAGGTTCATTGCCTACCTAGCTTGCATAATTTCCAAGGCCCGACCGAACATACTCTGCGAACCCTTAATCAGAGACACATTTGCCTCGTAAGCACGGCTCGCACTGATCATATCCACCATCTCGTTCACAACATTGACATTAGGGAGTTCGACGTAGCCCGCCCTCGGTCCTGTGCGTATGGCATCGGGGTGGGTTGGATCGTAAAAGAGCTTCGTCTGCGAATCCATATCTTTCTGGATGGAGACCACCCTGACACCTCGACCCACTCCGTTGTCCAGCATAGATGGAAGGAAAGGGCTCTTCCAATACGGCTGTTGGACCATGGGGCGGAATATCACCCTCGACCTCCGGAACGGTCCCCCTTCGGGTGTTCTTGTGGTACTGGAGTTCGCCAGGTTATCCGAGATCACGTCCATCCTCATCTGCTGGGCCGAAAGCCCCGTCGTTGCCGTATTGATCGCTGAAAACATTCCCATATTTTACCCCTTACTTTAAGACCAAATTGATCTGACTAAACTGATGCCCTACGTAGCGAGTGAGCGCTTCGTACATCATCTGGTTCTGGTTGACAGCCATATTTTCCTCGTTGATATCCACGTTGTTTCCGTTGGGTTTCACAGTGGAAAGATAGTCGAGGACACGCCTTGGCTGAACGTCCCGGTAATCCCGCTCAACGTTAAACGACATGTGGCGTACATCAGTCACAAGGGCTTCGGGTTGGACGTGGTGGTTACGGCTTTCTATCACCCGCCGCAGTTCCGCCTCATAATTTACAACACTGCGTTTAAAATTCGGTGTTTCCGCGTTCGCAATATTGTTGGCATGGACATCCCTCCTCAGAGTTAAAACGTCGAGGGTTCGCTGCATGATATCCAGGTTCATTCCCCAACTATTGTTTAAAAACATAGGACCTCCTCACAAGTCTTCCTTCTGACAATCGGTAAATTCGGTCGCCTTCTGTAGATCAAAGTATGTACCTCGCCAAATCCTGGTCTATCGCCACGGGTTCTAGTCTTTTGTTGATATAATCCGGTGTAATGACGACCTTCTGCCCCTTTATTTCGGTTGCAGAGTAGCTTAACTCCTCCAAGACCATCTCCATCACTGTTTGGAGACGCCTGGCCCCGATATTCTCGCTGCGGCTGTTGACTTCCCAAGCCCATTGTGCCAAGGAATCGATGGCCTCGGGAGTGAATTCCACCTCGACATCTTCAACCTTGAGAAGTTCGGTGTACTGCATGATAAGGCTGTTCTTCGGCTGAGTCAGGATGCTTTGGAAATCTTCTATGGTCAGCGATTCGAGTTCCACGCGGATGGGAAACCGACCCTGCAGCTCTGGGATAAGGTCGGATGGTTTTGAAATATGAAAAGCGCCGGCTGCGATAAAAAGGATGTGCGCGGTGTCGATAATTCCGTACTTTGTATTGACTTGGGAACCTTCGACGATGGGCAGGATATCCCTTTGAACCCCTTCCCGGCTGACATCTGCGCCGCCCCGTCCGTCCCGTGAGGCGATCTTATCGATTTCATCGATAAAGACGATTCCCATATTCTGGGCCCTATCCCTAGCGGTTTCCATGGCTTGGTCCTGGTCGACAAGTTTTTCCATTTCCTCGCCGAGAAGAACCAAGCGAGCGTTCTTCACTGTGGTCACACGTTTCTTTTTCTTGTTTCCGAAAATATTCCCCAGGGCTCCAAAATTCATATCAATCTCTTCCATGTTGCCGCCGCTGAAAACTTCTATACTCGGACCGGCCTGGCGCCCCTGAACCTGGATCTCGACCGTCTTGTCCTCAAAATCCCCTTTCCGCAAGAGTTCGAGCATCTGGTTTTTCGTCGTTTCGTAATTCTCGTCTTTTTTATTGAGACCGGGGACCAGAAGCTCAACCAGGAGATCCTCCACCCTGGCCTCGGCTTCCTTCCTGACTTTTTCTTTCATTTCAGCTTTGACCATACCCAGTGCGGTATTCATCAAGTCGCGGATCATACTTTCCACATCGCGTCCGACATAGCCTACCTCGGTGTATTTGGTCGCTTCAACCTTGATAAAAGGAGCGCCGGTGAGCTTGGAAAGCCTGCGAGCAATCTCGGTTTTTCCGACACCGGTCGGTCCGATCATAAGAATATTCTTAGGGTAAATTTCTTCACGGATCTCCTCCGAAATATGCTGCCGTCGCCAGCGGTTTCTGAGTGCGACTGCGACAGCACGCTTGGCCTTATCTTGACCGACTATGTATTTATCGAGTTCCGCAACGATCTGGGCCGGGGTCATGGTATTCAAATCAAGGTTCACTGAAGTTCCTCCACGATGATTTCGCTGTTTGTGTAGATGCAGGTACGTCCTGCGATTAAAAGACTGCGCCGTGCAATCTCCGCCGCGTCGAGATCCGAAACCTCGAGGAAGGCGCGTGCAGCACATAAGGCGTAGGCACCACCGCTTCCTATGGCAGCACAGTCTTCATCCGGTTCAATCACGTCACCGTTACCTGATAGGATAAAAATGTTATTATTGTCGGCCACGAGCATCATGGCTTCCAGCTTCCTGAGGATCTTGTCGGTGCGCCAGTCTTTGGCAAGCTCCACAGCAGAACGTTTGACGTCGCCGTGGTACTGGTTGAGTTTTGTTTCAAAACGCTCCAGAAGAGTGAAGGCGTCGGCGGTCGCGCCGGCGAATCCCACGATAACCTTATCGTTAAAGATTTTCCTCACTTTCCGTGCGTGTGCTTTCATCACGGTATTTCCAAGCGTCACCTGTCCGTCGCCGGCAAAGGCAACTTTACCGTCCTTTTTTACCGCGAGTATTGTCGTAGCGTGCATCAAGATTCACCTCCATGGGGATGAGCATGTTTAAGAACAGAACGGAGCCTTTCCAACCCGACGTGGGTATAGATTTGGGTAGTGGCCACATTTGCGTGACCTAGCAATTCCTGAACCTGGCGGATATCCGCCCCGTCTTCCAGGATATGTGTCGCGAAGGTATGCCTGAAGGTATGCGGTGTAACCCTTCGTAGAATTCCGGCCTGCGAGAGACGTTTTTTCATCAGGTGGGCCAACGAAGATGCCGTTAGCTCGTGACCGTGCCGGCTTATCAGCAAGGCCGGGCTGGAATCCAGTTTTTTGTCTTGGAGAAGAACGCTTCTCATCTTTAAATAGGTCCCGAGGATGACCTTGGCTTGCGGGGTCAGAAAAACAACACGCTCTTTTTTACCCTTACCCATTACGGTAAAACGGTCCTGGATATTTTCAGCCTTGGTGAGGGGCAGGTTTAAAAGCTCGCTCGCACGGCATCCCGTTGCGTACAGAAGCTCGAAGATCAGCCGGTCGCGGGTCCCCTCAAAATCCTCGGGAAGAATCGAAAGCAACCTGGAAATTTCACTAGGTCTGAGGACCTTTGGGAGTTTTCTCGGGCTTCTAAGGGAACGGAGTCCGGAAAAAGGGTTGACGGCGATTTTACCATTCTTTACGAGGTAACGATAGAATCCCCGTAAGGCACCGAGCTGTCTGTTCACACCAGCCGGTGAAAGACCCGAACGCCTTCGTTGAAGCAGGAAACCCCCAGCTATCTCTTGGTCTGCAAGGTGTACCTCGATTTCCTCCGAGGCAAGAAACTCGACCCACCTTTTCATGTCGAGCGTGTAGGCTTTTATCGAACGGGGTGACAAGGATCTGATATTCTCCAAGTATCCCAGGTATTCCGAAACTAAATGATCCACGGTGTTTCTCCTTGTTGTAAGATCTCTGAAGCGTCATGGATAACTGTCGCTCCCTGGTCCGCCAAGTCCTGCCCCCCAAAGCCACGATCCGGATGAAACCCTGCTTCGTGGACATAAAGGTCACGATTATGTTCGATGGCGTATTGAGCGGTTATAAGTGCTCCGCTTTTCCTCGGCGCCTGCACCACAACCACGGACCGGCTCAGCCCGCTGATGATTCTATTTCTTAATGGGAAATGGTGGGTTAATGCCGGTGTGCCAGGAGGGTATTCGCTTAATAGGACTCCTCCGCTTTCAAGGATATCCATGCCCAGTTTCTGGTGGGCGGCTGGATAAATGCGTTCGGGTCCGCAGGCGAGTACAGCCCAGGTTTTTCCTTTTTCCAAGGCACCACGATGCGCTTGGCGGTCTATCCCGAAGGCAAGCCCGCTGATGACGCCACAGCCGGCTTGTGCGAGTTCGGAACTTAAGTTATAGGTCGCTTCTTCCGCCGCCTTAGTCGGGTAACGCGTACCGACTATTGCCACTGGATGTTTAAAAAAACCAAGGTCCTTCCCTCTGTAAAAAAGCAGAAACGGCGGATCAGGAATTTCGGTAAGGGGTTTTGGATAGCTTGTGCTTCCGAAAACTGCCACGGAAATCTTTTCACTTTGATATTTCTGCCAATCAACCTCTGAAAGTCTAAATGCTTTCTCAGGTTCCCACCGCGACCTGTAGAGACTCCTTCTCAAAATTGATTCCATGTCCCCGAGTGAAAGCCGGATCATATCATCAGCCTCGGAAAAGAGGTCAAGAAGCATCAAGGATTCTGAGGCACTGAGGAAACGGAGGCGGTTAAGAAAAAGGTGAAAGGGGGAGAAGTTCAGGAAACACCCCCTAATACTTCACTTCTATTACGCCGCGCTTTTTCTTTCTCGGCACTATCTTTCGAGTACTGGATGATGGCATCGTAATCCCTGATGGCCCCTTCGATATCGCCCACCTCAAACCGCGCTCTGGCACGGACAAAATAAGCGCGGGTGTTCTGGGTTTCCTTTTCGAGAAGTCGATCAAGAGGGACAAGAGCCTTCGCGGGTTCGCCCAACTCAAAGACGTAAAGAATACCCAGGCCATAAAGACTCGAACCATGGTCCGGCTCGAAACTCAGGGCTTTTTCATAGGCTCGAGCCGCCATCATGGACCGGGCTTTTCGAGCATCGGGATCCAGTTCCAGGGTCGCAAGCTGTGCGTGGGCCAGGCCCGAACGGTACCAGAGCGAAAAGCTGGTAGGAATGATTTGCAAGGCCTGGGCGTAGGCTGTAAGAGCCGGAGCGAACATATCTCTTCGGAAATATTCGTCGCCCAGGTATCGCAAAGCGTCACCGTTCCATGCGGTTTCCAGCATAAGTTTATCGATAACGGATTTATGTTCAGCTACGTTGGTTTGGGCTTCTTCAAGCCTGGCAGGATCCAGGACTCCTCCGTTATCTTCACGAAGCCCCGACTGGAAGAAATTTGAAACTGGACCCAGGTCTTGGCTGCAAGAAACCAATAAAACCTGCGATACAATGAAAAGAATTTTTTTAAACTGGTGCATGAACTTTCTCCTCGTTTCGGATTCGTGATCTTGGATGGTGGGCCTTATGAACCCTGGCAAGGTCTTCCTGCTGAACGTGGGTGTATATCTGGGTAGTTGCTATGGAACTGTGTCCGAGAAGTTCCTGCACCGAACGCAGGTCCGCTCCCCCGGCCAGGAGATGGGTGGCGAAACTATGGCGTAAGGTGTGGACTTTACCTTCGAGGCCGGCCTTTAACAAAGCTGCCTTGAAATTTTTCCAAATACCCTTTCTGCTTATACCTTCGCCCCTTGCATTGACAAAAACCTCCTGGCTTCCCCTTCGAGCCAACTGGGGTCTTCCTTCCGCCAGATAAAGTCTGATAAATTTTTGCGCTTCGTTCGTTAAGGGAACCACCCTTTCCTTCCCACCCTTTCCTTCTACCCTTATCACCCCCTCTTCAAGGTTGAGATGTTCAAGTCTTAACGTTGCCGCTTCGCTCACCCTCAGTCCCCCTGAATAGATCAACTCGAAAAGTGCACGGTCGCGAAGGTGGGCGGGTGAGTCGAGCAGGAATTGCGAGAGAAAATGATCGACATCAAGTGGCTGAAATACAGTCGGAATTCCAGGCCTGATTCTCGGACCTTCTACAAGCTCCATGGGGTTGTCGAGCCGTACTTTTTCCTGGATTAAGTAGCTGAAGAGACAACGAAAGATGCTCATGATTTTCGCCATGCTTCTTTCACTCAAAGTTTTTCTGCGCTCACTTAGGTATTCTACCATGGCGCCCTGTCCCCATTGGGTCCAGTCTTCCTTTTTTGTTTGGGCATGGCTTTCTAGGCGCCTCAGTTCACGCAGATATTCTTCGAGGGTTCTCGGCCTGAGACCGAGCCGGTTCTCAAGGTACAGCGAAAATCCCTTGTCTACCCAGGTACTCAATTTTTACCAGCCAGGATTTTTGCGCCGCGCAGGATGGTGGGTATATCAAGATTGCCGGAATCTCTGAGCTGACCCAAGTAATTTTTATCGATTCCGGGCCTGACCATCCCGTCAAAGAGGCTCGCAGCTCCAATTTCCCTATGCGCCGTCGTGCCATCCATAATGTGGTGTGGATTAGTTGTCTGCTGGACTTCAAAACCCAGTTTACCTTCGGGCTTCTGGAAACCTGTCGCTATCACCGTGATGATAATTTCGTCCTTCAAACTATCTCGGAAAGCCAAGCCGCTGATGATATGGCATGAAGGATCGACGGAACTGGTGATAAGACTATTGACTTCGTTATAGTCTTCTAAAGTGAAATCCGATGAACCAACCACGTTGATTAAAAGTCGAGTGGCACCGTTCAGGGTTACGTCTTCCAGCAAGGGATTACTGATGATCGTCTGGACCGCCTGCATCGCCTTATTTTCCCCGCTACCTTTCCCGATCCCAATCAGGGCATCGCCCTTTCCGTCCATCGTTGCACGGACATCCGCAAAATCAATGTTGATTTCTCCAGGTAAGGTGATGATTTCAGTGATCCCCTGGATCCCCATCCTCAAGACATCATCCGCCCTGAGAAAAGCTTCTTTGATGGGCGCTTTTGGACCCATAATGCTCATGATTTTTTCATTGGGAATTGTGATAAGCGTATCGACATTTTTCCTGAGTTTTTCGATGCCGGCCATAGCCATTTCCATTTTTTTCTTGCCTTCGAAGTGAAAAGGTTTGGAAACAACTGCAACAGTCAGAGCACCGACTTCCTTGGCTATCTTTGCAATTACCGGAGCCGCTCCCGTCCCTGTTCCCCCGCCCATTCCCGCTGTGATAAAAACCATATCTGCTCCGTTGAGCATATTCCTGATGGTTTCTTTTTCTTCTTCAGCTGCAGCGGCACCGACTTCAGGATCGCCCCCAGCACCAAGACCGCGCGAAACAGAACTACCAAGGACTATCTTATCCCTAGCCTTGTTGTTCATAAGAACCTGTTTATCCGTGTTGCAGGCCAGGAATTCAACACCTTCCAGCCCGAACTCAATCATGCGGTTGATAGCATTCCCGCCACCCCCACCCACACCCACAACCTTAATTACCGTCCCGCGTTCGGTAACACCGTCTTCAGCTAAAGAAAAAAACATCGAATCCCCCCCTTTTTTATTGTGTCAAATGATCTTCTTAAATATCTTCTCCATCCAGGAAATAAACCCACCGCTTTTTTTTACCCGAGCGTTTCCGGTAGGCTTTGCATTATCCGGATTATTAAAACTCGAAAGCACGAGACCGCAAGCCGCACTCCATTCCGAACCCGACCAACCTTCTTTGATATTCTCAAGGTGCATAGGCACTCCAATCCGGGTATTTCTGCCAAAAGAAAGAGAACATAGTTCCATGATTCCTGTGAGTTTAGCCCCACCGCCAGTCAGGACTACTCCTCCGTTCATTCTTTCAAGTAACCCGTTTTTTTGAATGTCTTTTTTAACGATATCAAAGATTTCTGCTACGCGAGCAGAAATAATCGAGATCACATCTTTTCTCGATACTTTCTGAACATTCTGGGAACCTATGGGTTGAATAAGGATTGCATCATCAGGCTGGATTCCGGGAACGCAAGATCCTTCCTCCATTTTTATTCTTTCAGCTTCCAACTCGCTCACTCCGAGGACTTGTGCTAGATCACGCGTCACATGGTCCGAGCCAAAAGGGAAAATTTTACTGAATCTAGGAGAGCCTCCGCTAAAAAGTATTACTTCTGTTGTTCCTGCACCCATGTCGAAAAATAGACACCCGTAGTTCTTTTCATCTTCGGTGAGAACGGCTTCTGAAGAAGCCAAACTTCCCATAAGTATTTCTTGTACTACTAGACCGGCGCTGTTGAGACCATGTATCAAATTACGCACCGAAGCCATACCGACAGTGACGATATGGGCCTCAGCTTCAAGCCGAACGCCGGTCATTCCAAGGGGGTTTTTAATTTGCCGAACCTCATCCACAATATATTCCTGAGGAATGACATGGAGAATTTCCCGGTCCATAGGGAGAACAACAGCCCGGGCAGCCTCCATCACCCTTTCCATATCCGAGGGAGTGATCTCCCGGCCAGCTCCGACTGCAACCACTCCACGGGAATTCAAACCTTCAATACTCGGCCCTGATATTCCTGCAACGACTCCAGACACTTCATAGCCTCTGGCTTCCGCGATTTCGATTGCTTGAGAAACAGAAGCCATTGCAGCCTTAATATTGACTACCACGCCATTACGGATGCCTTCGCTTTTACAGGCCCCTGTACTGACTATCATAGGCTTATTTTCTTCATTGATCACTGCTATGACACAGCGGATATTCGAGGTACCGACGTCAAGACCGACGAGAAGTTCATCCATTCTAAGTACCGCTCCTTTCGCGAAAGACCGCGTTACCTTCACGCATATCGAGTTCAGTCACCTTGGTTTCCCAGGCCTCCCTTCGAATCAGATCCAAGAACAATAGTGCCTGCTGAAGTGAAGCTATATTGATCCTATGCCCTAATAAAATTTTTACGGGGGAATGGACGAAATAGATGGCCAGGAAAAAACCGCTCTGTGCATGGCTATTAACAGTGATTTCTGAAATTAACCCGAAAATCTCAGGGTTTTGTTCCTTGAGTTTTCCAAGATCATCAAGAAAATCCAGATAATGACCTGCTAGGATAGGCCTTCCTTCTTCGGAGTTCCAATCAAACCCCGTAATGAGAGGATAGTCGGTGCTGGCAGATACTTTTTTTGGAAAAATCACACCTACTGCATCTACTAAATAGGTTTTTGCGTCCTCGTTGCTAACGATCATTGCAACAGGTACCCGCATTTCGACTTCAATTGTCAAACCATCAGGGAATTGTTTAACTACCTTTGCTGTTCGAACGTATGCGGATGAAAGTAGATTTTCCTCTATATGTTTTTCAGAGATAGAAAAGAAATACGAGAGTTCGCCGATTCCGGAAAGGGCCAGGATTTCCTGAGGATTTCCGCTGTAACCTATTACCTCTATCCTCTGAATCTTTAATTGAGGTGATAAAATAAAATGGAATAAACTTTCCAGAAGAAAAACGATTCCTAGAACAATAATAAATATTTTTAAAAATTTACGGACAAGGTATTCTGACTTGTTCAGATTTTCAGTTCTACGGTTCAACCCAAAAACGGGGGAATAGACTTTACGCGTCATCTTGCTTCCTGCTTAGGCCAATGAGAATTCCAGCCATAACGAGATGAACGAAGAGACTTGAGCCCCCGGAACTGAAAAAGGGGAGTGTCACCCCTGTAGCCGGTAAGGCACCGGAAACAACTCCGAGGTTGATAAGAAACTGGAGGGTGATGCTAATTCCGATTCCTGTTGCTAAAAGTAATCGGAATAAGTCCTTTTCCGCCCAGGAGATTTGAAAAGCCTTGAAAGCAAAGAAGCCAAAAAGCCCGAAGAGCAGAAGGAGACCGAAAAAACCCGTCTCCTCGCCCATAACAGCCCCGATAAAATCCGCCTGGACTTCGGGAATTGCCCCAAGCTTACGGACCCCTGAACCCACACCCAACCCCCAGAAACCACCTGAAGAAAGAGCCCTTCGCGCTGCTAAAATCTGGTACCCGGCGCCTGACGGGTCCATCGACGGATTAAAAAATGTCATCAGGCGGTCCACACGGTAGTCACGCGAAAAGAGAAAGAACAATCCAGTTGGAATTCCCAGGACTAAAGTCGGCAACAGAAATTTTAGCTTTAGTCCCGCTGCGAACATCATCCCAACCCCTAGAACAAAGGAAAAGACAGCGGCGGAAAAATCGTTTTGTAAAAGACAAAGGGCACTGAGTCCTAAAACTACAAGCATGGGTGGGATAAAAGTTTCTTGTGCGCTGTCCATGCTATGGGGCCGTTTAGAGTAAAAATTAGCTATATAAAGAATCATGGTAAGCTTGAGTAGTTCTGAAGGTTGAAAAGTCAAAGGCCCCAGGATGATCCAGCGGCGAGCCCCCATCAAAGGCCTGGAGAGAAAAGGTACCAAGGTAAGGAGCATAAGGATAAACGTGACAATGAGGAAGATCGGCACATATTTTTTCATAATATCGTAGGGAACCCTGCTCGCAAAAAATGCACCAATACCGCCAATTATCGCCCAAAAGACCTGGCGGATGAAAAAATGGTAACTATTATCAAAGAGACGTTCGCCTACGAAGTAACTCGCCGAGAAAAGAAAACTCAAACCCAACCCAGTCATAAGTACGACCAAGGAAGTGAGGAAAAAGTCAGAGCGACCAGAGCGTACTTTTAGAACATCGTAACCGAACATCCTTCCTCCTATTGCAGTTTTAAAGTCGAGAGACTGATCAAAGCAAAAATTCCTCCAACTATCCAAAACCTGATCACAACCTTGGTTTCCGACCACCCGCCAAGCTCGAAATGATGGTGCAGAGGAGCCATCCTAAATACCCTTTTCCCCGTTCGCTTAAACCAGAAAACTTGGATCATTACCGAGAGAGCTTCCATAACAAAAACACCCCCGAAGATAAGGAGGAGTATTTCTTTTTTCACAAGCATTGAAACCAGGGCTATTAGGCCACCGAAGGCCAAGGGTCCGGTGTCACCCATAAAAACTTCTGCGGGGTGACCGTTAAACCAAAGGAATCCCACCGCCGCACCGACAAGTGCCAGGGACAAAACTGTTAGTTCCCCAGCACCTGGGATAAAGGGAATAAGAAGGTAACTCGAAAAATCCATATGCCCCGAGACGTATGTCAGAACGGCCAAAGTCATTCCCGAAAGAATGATAAGCCCTGTAGCAAGCCCGTCCAGGCCGTCTGTGAGATTTACAGCGTTAGAAAAACCCACCATTAAAAACATACCAAAGGGTATGTAAAATAAACCCATATCCAAGATAGGAAATTTGATAAATGGCAGGTAAAGAAACGTTGTTTCACCGTTGCGTGTAAAATACACCCAGATCATTAAACCGAGGGACACCAGAATCTGTCCGGCCATCTTAGCTTTAGCCGATAATCCGTCCGAATTGCGCCGGGTGATCTTCAAGAAATCATCGATAAACCCAACGAGTCCGAATCCGAGAACCGCGGTGATAACCTGCCAGGTGTAAGTACTTGCCCAATCCATCCAAAGCAGGCAACTTATTACGATAGCAGCGATCATCAAAGTGCCACCCATAGTCGGGGTCCCCGCCTTACTCAAATGGGTTTGAGGACCATCGTCGCGTATTTCCTGCCTCGCCTTCAGTGAACGCAGCTTTCTGACGGTCCAAGGCCCGAGAATAAACGCTATCAAAAGCGCAGTCACTGCAGCAAAAGGCCCCCTGAAGGTGATGTACTGGAAAACATTGAACGCTTTAAACTGGTCCACCAAGGGAAAAAACAGGTTATATAACAAGATCAAACCTCCGAGCTAAGGTAGAAATAACTTTTTCAAGGCCTACACTCCGCGAGCCTTTTAATACCGCTGTATCACCAGTACCTAACCACTCCGAAATAGGGTTTGAGGCTCGTTCAGCCGTCGGCTCCCAACCAATCCAACCTTTATAACCCATCCCCATGGCCGCTTCATAAGAATCCCTCGCTTCATCACCCACAAAGAAAAGTCCGGATGTCTTTAATGCCGATGCATCCTCTCCCAAGCGGCGGTGTTCGCGAACGGTGTTTTCATCGAGTTCCTTCATCGAACCGAGAACCAAAAGCAAACGCCCATTCGACGGAACTTCTTCCGCTAAATTCAACAGAGCACCCATCGATTGAGGGTTTGCGTTATAGGTATCGTCATAAATATTTACCGCCCCAGGGTGATAGAGTCCGCGTCCCGGTAAAGGTTTAAGTGATTCCAAACCTTTTCGGATGTCATCAAACGCAACCTGGTAATGTTTGGCGGCAAGAATAACGGCAGCCGCATTGCGGACATGATGGCGCCCGCCCATTTTAAGGCGTATGGGATTACCTTTCCAGGTGAATTGAGTTTCGTTCCAATCTTTTACGGATACAGCTCCCAAGTCATGGATTTTTAAGGAAAAAGGAAGGACTTCCCCGGCGAATCCTTCTTTCAGGAATTCAAAATAGTCGTCATCTTCAGGAAGGATGGCGACTCCGTTAGGGCTCATTTGGGAAAGGATCTTTTTCTTTTCAATTGCAATACCATCCCGGCCGCCCAAAGGACCGGAGTGCGCGCTGCCAATTGCTGTTATGATAGCCGCATCAGGAGCGACGGCCTTAGCCAGCATTTCCATTTCCCCGGGGTGGTCTATACCCATTTCAAGGATAGCGAACTCCGCACCTTTTACTAGCCTAAATATTTCTCCGGGCAAACTGATGACAGAATTGTGGTTACCATTGGTCGCAATAACCTTATGGGAAACCTCAAAAACTGATTTCAGCATTTCCTTCACTCCAGTCTTACCCTGGGAGCCCGTCACACCGATGCAAACTGTTTGAGGAAATTTTTCACGATACTTTTTTGCGCAAGTATGCAGTGATTCGAGAGTGTTTTCCACTATGAGGAAAACCGCATCAGGATAATCTTCTAAACCCGCACGGAAAGACACCCCTGCTTCGGACGGTCCCAACATAGCACGGCAGCCATTTTCCAGCGCTTGTAAGGTATAAGCCCATCCTTGAGTTTTTTCTCCTTCAAGGGTAACAAAAAGCGTTCCCGCTAATGCTTCCCGACTGTCGGTTACGACTGAAGCGAGCCCTTCCAGGGCGGAAACACGCCCTATGGCCTGGGCGCCCGTCCATTCAAGCCACTGAGGCGGTGTCATTTCAATCGCCATAACCGCTCTCCAGGTTTTCGGGAATCCTCACCTTGATAATCCTCGAACTTTCAATTATTGAAAGACCAAGGTTTTCTTTTGCAATTTGATCAATTCGAGAGGGATTGTTCAGAATTCCGATACCGATCCGAAGCTGATTATTTTTTTGTTCGACTAATTCTGCGACTTTTTTTTCTTCACGGATTTCATTTGAAAGTTTTTGAAATTCATAAGCCTGTGTGACTTGAAGAAAAACAGAGAAAGGGATAGCTATCGCTAGAACCCAGATTAAATATCTAGTTTTCATGCCGGGTTTTCCTTTTCTTTTCTATCACCCTCAAAGTAGCACTCCTGCTGGCAGGATTAATTTTTTTTTCCGCTTCCGTTGCACGGAACTCTTTTAATAACTTACCCAACTGATGCCCGCCGCAAGCGCATTGAAGCACTTCAGGAGGACAAACGCAGGCTCTTGCCCACTGCCGGAAGTGATTTTTTACAATTCTATCTTCGAGGGAATGAAAGGTTATGACACCCAATCTCCCACCAACTTTGATTTTCCCGAATGCTAAGTCGAGTGCCCGGTCGAGGCGTCCGAGTTCATCATTCACCGCAATGCGCAAAGCCTGAAACGTTCTCGTCGCAGGATGTATTCTTCCTTTCTCGTAATTACGGGGAAGTGCCCGGGCCACAATTTGGCCAAAATCAAAGCTGCTCGAATGCGGCCTGTTTTCAACTATCTCCCTGGCAATACGCCCTGCCATGCGCTCATCGCCGTATTCACGGATCATCGATTCTAATTTATGTTCGGGGAGACTATTGACCAAATCCGCTGCAGAATCACCTTCTCCACCGAGCCTCATATCGAGGGGTTCGTTAGTTTGAAAGGTGAAACCACGGCCAGAACCGCGGTAATGAAACATACTGATGCCAAGATCCATTAAAACCCCCCCGGGTTCTTCCACAACGTTGTCCCAAAGGACATCAAACCACCCAGTACGAAAACACACCCTATCCGCCGCCCAGTCCAATCTTTCCCGTGCGACCTTTTGAATCAGTAAATCCGTATCCCAGCATTCCATCCTCAGACCGGGGAATCTTTTCAGAAACTCCTCGGAGTGTCCGCCTTCTCCGGTTGTACAATCGATACAGAGACCTTCACCGACATTGGGCCCGATGGTGTTCATGACTTCTTCCAGCAGAACACTCTGGTGAAAGATCATTCCTTAGGCCACATGATGGCAATCTGGTCAGCGAGATCAGGGAAGGATTCATCTGTCGACTTCTGATAAGCCTGATACGCTTCCTCATCCCAGATTTCCAGATACTTAATCATCCCTAAAACCAAACAATCCTTTTTAAGCCCCGCGTGCTCCCGCAGTAAAGATGGAACAGTAATCCTCCCAGTCTTGTCCACCTCCAACTCTACTGCGGGCGCGAGGATGCGCCTCTGAATCATGCGCCCCTGTGACTGAAACATCGAAGTGGATTCCAAAATGCTCTTAGAGATTTTCTGCCATTCCGTAGGGTGAAAGAGCCATAGGCACTGGTCGATCCCCTTGGTTAGCACGTACGTATCACCAACAATCTCGGTACGAATCCGGGTCGGAACCATGAGTCGTCCTTTTTCGTCGAGCGCTACGCGATGCTCCCCTGTTATCATCCCAACCTACCACATTCCTCTATTTTTTCCCACTTTTCCCCACCTCTCCCTCAATATGAACCACCCATAAATTTTTGTCAATCGACCGAATTCGAAAAAATTGTTAAAATCATGATTTTCGGTCTATTACACTATACAAAGGTATAGTAATGTCTTGATAGGAATTGTTTTAGTGGTTAGAATGGAAAAATGGTTTGGACACAACACTTTATCGTGTTTCCCGAAGGCGAAACCCAGGAAATTCCCGGGCCTTTAAGAGTGAATTTGTTGGTAGATATGAACGGGAAACCCCTGGGTTTACCCTTAAAAACGTCAAAACAAATTGTTTACCGCGTAACAGCCCAGAGAACCAGGGAAACACGGAACGGCGAGGAAAGATTTTATCTGTTGGAACTCGTTCCAGCAGCCGAGCTAGCTTGATTGACTCAAAATCACTGATAACCTAGGAGCCTGTTGCGCTTGAGACCGCAGAAATTTACTTGAGGTTGAACTGTGTGATACTTTGTTACCCATGGCGACACGATACAAAAGCGTCGAGGCAGCCCAGCTTGTGCCCTTGGAGAGTTTTCAATCCAACCAAGTCGGTAAGGCATCAAAGGAAATTTGACTTTCGTCCACACTCCCACACCCAGCTCAAAACGCCGAAAAAACACCACAAGAAGTGGGTCGTAGAAATGAAAGAAGCAAAGGAACAAGAGTGGCAGTTGGTGAGCTGTGCTTATAACCTTAAAAGATTGGCGGTTTTGGTCAGATATAAGGTAGAATAGGCACTCTTTCAGGCTTTTTGACACAGACCAGGGTTTCCGGGCGCCCAGAACACCTCATCCATCGGGCCAGAGCCCAGCTATGGCCCTCAGTCTTCGGCGCTCTGTGCATCCCGGCTCCCCGGTCCTGTATCAAAATCTCAAGCGCAACAGGCTCCTAGTTTATCCTCA
>DYOB01000050.1 GCA_020720765.1 Borreliella garinii | reverse complement strand
CCTTTTTTGAGCCATTTTTCAGCGGCCAGGGTCACCGGGCTGTTGTCAGCGTGTTCCACGGCCAGTTGGAGGAAAATCTTGTGGGCAGGCCAGGAGTCGTCGGCACGCACAATCAGATGATGGCTTTCGAAGAAAAAGCAGGACCATCGTTTCCACTTGGAAAAGGAGTCCAGACCCATCCGCCTCATGTGATACCACTCCCCTTGGATATCAGAAAATTCCTTAGGGGAGGCATGCTTCCGAAGTCTTTCCATCCAGTAGGTAAAGTTGGTACTCACCTTCAAGAGGTCTTTTTTTACTCCTTGAACGATGAGTTCCTTCAGAAGGCCGGGATCGCCCTCTTTGCAACGCTGCTTGATGGAGAGCTGTTTGTTCATGATGCCGGGTTGACTCCCCGCATCAGCTGAAGAAAATGCACCTGGCCGTCATCTGTTCCAACGACAAGACCCCGATTCTGCTTGAGTAACAGAGTTGCCGTCGCTCTGGCTTCGGCACCCCAGGGAACGATGGTGGGTTCCACTGGATCTTCCTCCATTTTCACATAACGGCCGCCAAGAAACAAGTCTTTGGTACCTGGAACAAGGTATTGATTAATGAAACGCTCGGATTGGATTTCGGGATATACTTTTATGATGTGGCTGAACGGAAGGGAAACATGTTTCGTTCCATCAAATCCGTACTCAATCACCGAGTTTCCAGAACGGATTAACACATGATCTTTCTTCAAACAAACCGCATCGTCAACGTTGGGGAAGTCGATTTCAAAGCATTCCAGCCAATTGAGATCAGCGTCGTAAATCTGGACTAAACTACGACTATGCCATAACTCATCCCAAGTAAGTAGCAGATCCTTGCCGATATCAAAACAATGAGAGATCGATATACCTGTCTTTAGGGAATTTACCAATTGCCCAGAGTCATCCCAAGCGACAATTTCTTTCTGAAAAATATTAAACGACGAATGTCCCCAGCCAAACCTGGGTTTCTCAGAGAAATCGAGAACACTGTATCTCCAGTGGTCTTTGCCAAAAAGGATGGGTTTGGGTTCCTTGGATTCGGAACTGAATTGTGAAATGGTTCGGGAATCGGTATAAAGTAAGAAATCTCCATTCGTTAGTTGGCCGGAATAATCCTCAAACTGTTAGCGCCCCATGAGAGTTGGAACCGAGCCATCCACCTTCCAAATACATAAGTAATTGTTCTGGTCATAAGATTGAATAAAACCATTTGGTTCCTGCCGCGCAAAGAGAATCGGGGAATCATGCCCAGGCCACATAGAAAGAAGATGTCCGTCGCGACTCCATAGCCTAAGTTTTGTATCATCAGACCAACTGAGAATGTTTCCCACTGAATGGCAGAAGCTGTTAAGGGTATCTCAGCTCTTGTTATTTCGCTAATGATCTTCGAGGCTTTCCAAAAAGGATTTTCTTCAAGAAAATCGTACCATAGAGGAAATTCTACCAGTGTTTTGTTCAATTCTTCTTGCTTATTTCTATCGATCATTAGGTTAACAACATCGTTTAAAGGCAGGATATTTATTATCCTTGGATAATCAGAAATAAAGCAGTGTATAAGGGATTCAGAAATCCAGTGACAATACTCGCCGAAAGTTGGCGATTTATTGATCAATGAAGCAACATTATTGTTTCTTAAAATGACAATACCTTTTGATTTTTTAATCGAAAGAATTTCTTTTTCGCTTATTATTGCCTCGATAATGGATGATTTATGACCTCTGGACTGTTTCAAGACACCAATCGATGCGAGTAAATGGATTAACTCATTTACTTTCAATTCGCGTTGTAAAACGCTGAGGAGGCAAACCACCGTAACAGGTAGAGAGTTCGAACCTAGGAGGCTAAGGTCTGAAGGTAAGGAAGCCTTGTATTTCTCACTAAAAGCATCAACAATACCCTTGATCTTTTGCTCTTCTAAAACGTCTTCCTCCGAAGGTTCTTGAGACTTTTTTCTTCTTAAATCCAGATCTCTAAAAAAGGATGACATCGTATCTGCCAGTGAGCTAACCATGTCTTTCGTGTTTTCAAAGACATCAACCAATTCCTCTTCTTTAGACACGGTAGTCCTCCTCCGCTATTTCTCCCTGTTCGACAAGCAAGTCTGCAACTCGCTTGATTTCTGCAATAGCCGGTTGTTCAGAACTGCCGGGGTCTTTACGCAAATAGAGAATTTCTTCTTGCAGGATCATTTGCGTCCGCTCAGACATATTTTTCCAGAACAAAAAATTCAGATGGATGTCTGCATGAATAAGGGCTTCGGCGAGCGTCCGCGTGTCGATTTCCCTCAGAAGCTTCTGGATCCCGCGGCTCGGCCACTTGTGCAGGAAATCAAGTGGATGTTTTTCGGTAACCTCTTCCAAAGCTTCCAACCGCTCTCTGGGCATTCCTAAATAGGCGGAGAGAATTTGTGCGAGCAAGGTGGTATTGGTCCCGGCGTGGATTCTCAGAGCGCCCAGGCCGGAAAGAAGTTCGATCCATTGATCCTTAGGGGTTCTTTTCCAAGTGACTAAGCGCGCATGGTGTGTTTCGACAATTTCTTCCGTAGGGTAACCATCCACGGCAAGCCAGAGATACGCCTTAAAGGGAGAATCCTCCATGGCTTCCAATACCGGATCCAGGGACAAAAATCCCATGGTATTGCTTTTGCGACTTAACTGGAGAATCAGCTGGCATGTTGGTAAAAGCTCTTCCCTTTCTGCCAGGCTTGTATCCTGCAGCGCTTCTAAATGTCTGATAAGGTATTCCATGGTTGCTCCTTAAGCCAGCCCGATGCGGTCATTCATTAAACGCGTGGGGACACGGACCGCGCTCCAGTCCCCCGAGTTTCCAACGTAGTCGGCGACTTTATTCAAATAAGAGGGGATGACTTTTTGAAGGAAGGCATGGCGGGGAACGTCCAAGAGGTTGAGCCCGAGAAAAACAACGCTGTCTTTGACAAACTCGTCGAGGGTGTCGTAGGACAAGGGCGCAAAATGCCTGAGCACTTCTACTTCTGTCGTGTTCAAGTCAAAGCGGTAAACAATCTCGTCGCCGTTGTCCAAGTTGTGGATGGCGTCGTAGGAAATGTCATCCCACGGGGAGCCGGTGGTGTAACCCCGACCTCATCGGTCCAAAGTATTCCCAGGTGATCCGGGTCCATTTCCGGTATTCACGGTAACGGGTCCGCGCCCTTTTAAAGAACGGTCCGATGGGTTTATCGGCGCAAAGAATCGTGATGGGCCTGTAGCCCGTCAGGGTGATGGTCATGGCAAACTCCTTTCCTAAAACCCAACCCGCGCCGGGGCGAGTTGTTTTTTGTAACGGGCTTCGATCTCCAAGGCCGAAAGAATGGTGTCGGCGTTTGGAACTTCCAGGAACTGATGCTTTTTCCAAACCGCTCGCACATCGCCCGCCGTGAGTCCGGTCAGGTCTCCTAGCGCTGCTTTGTGGGCGGGTTGAAACATGGTGTGCGGGAATTGTTTTTGAACAAGAAGGATAAGTTTCTCGGGCGGTAATGGGCGGAACTCGATCTTCCAGGCGAACCGTCTCAGGACCGCGGGATCCATGCGGTTGAGGTTGTTGGTTGCGCAAATCAACACGCCGTTAAACTGATCCATGTGCGCCAGGAGCTCGTTGGGCCGTGCGGCTTCCGTAAAGGCGTCTGCAATATTGTGCTCCGTCATTCCGACGTAGGGGTTGAGAAGGTCGCTGGCGCGTTTGACGATGAGCTGCTTTCCCAGCGTGTCTGCAACGTACTTGACCCATTCGGTTTTGCCCGTTCCCGGCAGGCCCGCGCACAAAATATTCAGGTTTCCGTGGAAGTCGGGTTGGGACCGGGCCTTGCTATACCGCTCCAGGCTTTGTTGCACCGAGTTCAAGTCGATGTCGGTTTCGGTAAAGGCCAGATCATAAACGGAAGTGACAGGCGCCAATTTGTCCTGGTTCCCATTCACAAGGAAGGTTTGATGCCTTTCCAGGATGTGCCGGAGGAGCTTCAAGCGTTGGGGCAGGGGGCCGCTTCCGGGAGGAGCCGAACGTTTCCAAGTATCCAAACAGGTTTTGATCGAGCCGGAATTGATGGTGTAATCTTTTGCAAGGCTTGCCAGAATTTCGGGTTGAAGACTTCGGCCCAAAGAAACCTGGCGTGTGATTTCCTTCCACATAGCCAGGCGTTGGGTATCGTCCATATTGTTAAACTCAAGACTATAGTGAAAGCGCCTTTTTACCGCCGGATGGATGTGCTTGTGGGAATTGACAATCCAAACGACCTTCAGGTGTGATTTTTCCAGCCAGCCGGTAAGCCAGCTTTTGGAAATATTGTTTTGTTCGAAATAATACGACTTGCTTTCGTTGAGAAGACTATCCGCTTCGTCGACCACAAGGAGATCCGTTTGGGGGTTGAGGCGGTGAACTGCCAGGCTTAAAGCAAAGCGCCTTTCTTCATTTCTATCGTTCTCGCTCACTGTCATGTAAAAGACTTTCTTTCCGGTAGCGTTACCCAAGGACGCGGCGTAACTTGATTTACCCGTTCCAGGAGGCCCGGTAAAAAGAATTTGACAGGGAGCTTCGGACTTCAAGAGCGGGAGCAAGGTCGCCGAGTCCTTCTCCCCAATGGGGAAGGTTTCCAGGTCAAAGGTGTTGCCTTTGTAACGCTCCCCGATCTTGCTCAAAAGGTCTTCCAAGCTCCCGCTGGTAAGGTAAGATTGAACACTATGGCCTAACCTTGGGAGATCAGATGCTAACCGAGAGGACTCGTTAATGACGATCCTTTCTTTCAAGAGCTTCTGATCATTTCCAAGAAGGTGTTGAACATCGGAGGGCTCCCGAACATGAATGAGGCGAGAGGCAATAAGGAATGTGTCATAGAGATCCAAGTGCAATCTTTCAAAAATAGTAAATTGACTTTCGGAGAAGAGGAAGAAAACCAATTTTTTATCAACAGTGGTCAGATGATAGAGTTTTGCCAGGGAAGCCAGGGGGGGATATTTCTCCCAGGGAGGGGTGATGTTTACAATGTTTGTCAGAACGGATTGGAGCCGATTCATTGCTTCTTTTTCTTTTCGTGATTGAACAATAGTTCTAAAAGGATTGTCTTTTCCAAACTCTTTTTTTATCGCTTTTCTAATGGAAGGCATTAACTTCTCTTGAAGAATATACAAGTCATCAATATCCTGTAGTTTTTCATCACTCATCATCAAGAGAACAAGTTGCGCTTGAAAATTGCTGATATAACGCTCCGCCAAAAGGGCGGGCCTTATTTTTCGGTTCTGCAATCTCCTGGCAAAGTATTCTTGGCTAGAAATCATAGCTTACCTCCTTGGTACGCTGGCAGTGAGATATATAGGTTTTGAACAGGGTGTCGGACAGGGCTGGTGATCGGTCGGCGAAGGGTGTGTGTTTTTTTCACATACTGGGTATACGGCTAAGGTCCGCTAAACACAAAAAAATCTTGTGATTTTTAATGAAAACTTTCAATTTCTGCCTTTAAGAACTATTCAAATGTATAGTATAACGGCTTTAATGAATATATTTGGCATAGATTCAAATAGAAGCACGAGCCTTATCAAGGTCTGGCAGGTGTCCTCTCCTGGTCCTATACTGATGATAGCATTTAGAAAAAAAGGAGAAGAGGATGGCAAAGAGTGAGCTCAGTTCTGAAAAAAAGGATGCCCTAATAAAATTAATAAATGAAATACGTTCAAGTATTAAAAATAGAACGCTGAATTGTAATTTTATTATAGATAAGATAGAAGAACTCAAAAAAATTGATAAAAAATACACATATGATCAAGACAAATACCCCACCCTGAACTATGAGGTGATTAATAAGGCGACTGAACCGCAAATACCAACAAATCCGAGTACATTAGCTGATGCCTATATTTGGAAACAGGGTAACTGGAAAAAATATACCGATTTTATTAAATTTTTTAAAAATAAAACGGAAGAAGTATCGGGTGAGGCTGCTGTTTTCAAAGCATTTGCAAAACATATTAGAGATCCCCAGAATGTACCCATTTTTGATCAACATGCTTTTCGAGCTATTTTAGGAATATTTCAAGAGAATAATCAAGAGGAATGGGGTACCTCAGAGAGTGGCTATGAGTACTTAGTAAATAAAAGCGGTGAATGGCACGATGATCAAAATACTAGGAACCATTATAGCGAGAGAGCCTACCAGTTTTACTTTGCAAAAATAAATCGGTTGATGGAAAGTTGCGATAATTTATCATTAATTGATCGACTGTTGATGCCCTTAGGGAAAGCCTTAAAGGATATTCCATACAAAGAGCTTGTGGCAGCTTTGAATAGTACAAAATGAGTTTTCAAATCCGCACTCTCACTAAGTCACGGTTTGTGTTGGGGATGGAGTGCCCCACTAAGCTCTTTTATACCCGGAAGCCCGACTACCCGGACAGGAACGCTGACAACGACTTTCTACGAGCGTTGGCGGAAGGCGGTTTCCAGGTAGGGGCCCTGGCGCAGGCGCTCTGGCCCGAGGGGATCTTGGTGGAGGAGCAGAACACGGAAGCCGCGTGGCATAAAACGAACGAGCTTCTGGGGCGGGAAAAGGTGGTGCTCTTCGAGGCGGCCTTACGCCACGAAACTATTTTATCCGCGCCGACATCCTGGTAAAGGATGGTTCCCGGGTCAACCTGATGGAAGTCAAGGCCAAGTCGTTCCACCCGGAAGAAGAGAGCTTGCTGGGAAAGAAGGGCGGGTTGGAGAGCGGCTTTAAACCCTATGTCTGGGATCTATCGTTTCAAGCCATGGTGGTGAGGTGGCGACACCGAGTTGGGAAGCGCCATTTCCCGTCACCTCGAAGAAAGACTATCCCTCGCCATGCCGCGAAGCACCAAACTCCGGCTGATCCAGCGGGGCGCCATCCGCAATATGGACCCTGCGTTCCGCGAGGTATACGCCGAACTTTTTCAGTCCCAGACGCCGGACGCGCTTTTAAGCGGAACTTTTATGCCCGAAGGCCGAACCATTATGGTGAAACTCCATCTAGTGAGCCTTTTTACAGCCGAGCTCTTGGGCGCGGTAGAAATCACCTTTGCCTTGAACACCATTCCACCGGGGTTAGGGGTTGCACCGCCCAACCTGCAAAGCGCCCAGCGCCTGCAAACGGTGGTGAGCAGGCCGGCAGGGAATTTGACCCTGAACGTTACCACCACCCGTGGTGACGGGGCTGTGTTTATGGACGGCGAAGAAATGGAGCTTCTGGTCATGGCAAGCCAAGATGCCTTTGTGAACATTTATCATATTGGTGTTGATGGTGAGACACAGTTGATTTTCCCTAACCAATTTCAAACCGCCTCGCGAGTCAGGGCCGGGGAACTGGTGAAAGTACCAGGTGCGGGCTGGCCATTCAAGTTCCAACTTCATGCCCCTTTCGGAGTTGAATACATCAAGGTCCTGGCTTCAAACGAGCCCTTCCCCGATGTACCTAGTTTCCAAAGCCTGGGAAGGGACCCTGGGAGAATTCTCACTCGCGGCCTAAGTGTCAGAAGTGCTTCTACCGCGCAGGATGCTGAGGCGGAAGTGTCGTATAGTATTGTGCCTAGGCAGTAAAAAGATCTACTCACGTCTGGATAAAGAACACGACCTCGTCTTCGGGATATAAAAGGAAGGCGCTACCCTTCTTTTCGCTGGAGACGCCGGTCCTACAGCGTCTCGAAGCCCCCCCTCTGTAAATTTGCTTGCGCTCGGTGATGAAGGAAAATTGATTCAATCTTGATGTTTCTTGGAAGAGTCGTTTCATTGAAACAAAGGGAATATTGCCATAATCCTTAAAATGTGCTACCCTATTGAATAGGGTAATATTCAGAGGTGCCTAGTGAAGAGATTGTTTGTCGAGACAGAAGGTTTTCGTGCTGATTGGAAAGATTTGGGACAAACCGATGAAAGTCTTAGATCACTTCAAAATCATATAGCTGAGCAGCCTTCTTCAGGTCCGATGATTCAGGGAGTTGGAGGAGCGCGAAAGATTCGATGGAGTCGAGAGGGTAAGTCCCGAGGAAAAAGCGCTGGAATAAGGGTAATTTATTTAGATGACCCAAGAATAGAAACAACATATCTTTTGGCTGTTTTTGGTAAAGAGGAACAAGACAATCTTAGTGACTCTGAAAAGAAAGTTTTAAAGGTTTTTATCAAGGCTTTATTAAAGGAGTAATATGATGGGACATGCTTTTGAAAAAATCATGAGGGGTTTGGAAGAAGTGAAGGCCTACAAAGAGGGGACCAAGAATCTACGAACAACCCAGATAGCTATTGAACCGGTTCCTTCCTGGCAAGCCGAAGAAATTAAACAGCTTCGTCTTAGGTTAATGATTAGTCAAAGAATTTTCAGTGTTGTTCTTGGTGTTTCAAAAAAAACGGTTGAAGCCTGGGAGTCAGGGAAAAACTCTCCCAATGGACCCGCCAGTCGGCTTATGGAACTTATTTCAAAGGACAGTGATTTACTTAACCGCCAGAACATTCTTAGCCATGTTTAGTCCAATCATCTAAGAAAGTAGGAGGTGTCTTTTACGTGGTCTGCAAAATAATTCCCTGCTTTGTGTTAAAACTCCTTTAAGTGTAGTCATTGCAGAAAATGGAAATCATTCGGGTAAAAGCATCGAGTTGTGACCTATAAGGAGGCCGCATGAGCCAGGTTCATGGATATTGGTTTAACACAGCGACGGGTGAAGTACGCGACGTCACTGTCAGCCGGCACATTACAGAGCTTATTTCAACACCCGAGGCCTTCGGGCTGACGATCGGCATCATCAAGGAAGCATACGAGCGGTATGGGGAAATCATGGGGGTGGAAGCCAAGGCACGCGTAGAGCTGATCAAGTGGGTTGTATCTACAACGGACTGGGTCCGCATCCGCGAATACGAAGAAAAGAGCGCCTACTATGTGACTGCCAACGCGCGTTCGCCCGAGCAACGCCCGATTATCGAAGCGCGGTTTCCTCAATTCGCCGGGCACTGGAATTGGCAATAGTGGATCGTGACGGTTTTGAAGGAGGCTCGCTATGGCTTTGGCTCGGTTGCGGTATTTAAAGATACAAGGTAAAAAAGATCTTCAGGAAGATTTTAACCACCTGTTACTGGACCAGATAAAGCCCTCGGAAATGTCCAACGAGGATTTTAAGAGACTTGTCACCTCGCAAGATTATATCCATCTCGCCCGGTTCTACTCCAATCCAAACCAGGCATCGGAGAACTTCGAGGTTGAAGAAGCCTTCGATTATTTTTGTTACCTCTTCCAAGGCTTGAATTTTGATCTGGTCATGGAACTTGAGAACGGCATCTTGGAAAAACTGATTTATATAGAAGGCCTGTTGTTTGATAAATTTAGTTCCGATCAGCCGCCCTATATCAATGTTAGCCAAGTGAATATCAAAGGCGGGTTGGCCAATGCCGCAAAACTGATTGAAATCTGCGGGGCCATGGAACAAGAGGGGAAGGACTTTGGCGTTGTGTTGGGCGGTTCCTCGCGTCTGGAACTCGACCAAAATCAATGGATACAATTAACCAAAGATGGGGCGCCTAGCAAAGAGGCATTAAAAGAAGCCTACTTGGACAGCCCTTTGTACCTTGACTTAGCTAAAGCCTTAAAACTGGTTCCGGGAGTTGGCATCGAGGTTGATTTTGAACTGGTCCAGCCAGGCAACTTAAGGGAACTTACAGGTATTGCTTAAGCTTTTTTGAGGCTTCCCATCCAGTCCCGGAACTCTTCCCATGTGAGTACTCTTGCCAAGATGTCTTGGGATTTGGCCAGCGGTACTGCTCCCAATTTGAAGTCAAAAAGTTTCTTGCTTGCTTTAACCCTACCGGTCATCGGAAAAGGTAGAATAAAGATATAAAAACTAGGAATATAGGATAATCTAGCGGAGTTATGAGGTTCTTTAATTACGCCTTTACAATTTTTATTTTTTGGACTATATTAAAAGTATCAACTGGAGGAGCGGAGGGAATCGGCCCATGGAAGCTCCGGCAACCTGCCGCACGGCAAGGTGCCAATGCCGACCGGATAACGGAACGTTGAGGTGATTGATGCAAACTTATTCTATAAATCCAGAAATACGAATACAGAATTTTAGTAATTTTACTCAACTTGTTCCCTCGAGAACAGAAGATACCACGCTTGTTGCCTTAAAGGAGGCTTTTCAAACTTAGAAACAACCCCTGTCAGGGGTTTCAAGATTAAGGGCAGATTTGTTCCAGCTTGCCGGCCCAAAACGGCTAAAAGGAGGCGTCATGAACGCAACAAAACTTTTCATCCAGGAAAGGATGAACCAACTGGGTATAACCAGCGTCGAACTGGTGCGACGACTGGGGTACAAGGAAATCTCCGGCGGTCTTAGAAAGGTGGAAAGATACGCAGAAGGTTTTTTTAAACATCCTTTTATTGCACCTAAAATGCACTTGGTTTTGGAAGTCCCGCAGGAGGAGCTTCGATCTGTTATAAAACAAGATACCGAAGCCTTTAGAAAAGTCGAAGAGGACGAAAAAAAAGCCAGGAAGATATGGGAAAGAGATCATTTCTGGCCTTTTCTTTTTGTGCGAACCGAAAGGGAACGGCCTCAAAACTACACAATGGCCGCTTTCACCGGAATGGGATCTTTTAAATATGGATATCTTCCCAAAGATTTTAATCATATTCCGAAACTGAACAGCGTATTTTTATTCTGGAAATCATTAAAGAAAAAATGCAAAGATGGAATGGTGTGGTACCACTCTTTAATAAGATTATAGGTTTTGTCCTGGTCAGAGAGTACGAGCAACCTTTCACCAAGAACGAGGTCTACAATCTGCGCGGTGATTTGATTGTTGACGCCCCGTTCGAAGAGAAAGATTTCCGTCAACTAGTATACTTTGCCAATATCAAAAACAAGATGATTATTGCTCGTTAAGTGGTTAGAACGGTTACCGCCTTCTATTTTGTCGGTAACCGTTGGGCTCTTGGGAAAGATGCTCACGTCTGGATAAAGAACACGACTTCGTCGCCGTATAATTGAGTAGCACGCCGTTGCTGGAAATGCTAGCAAGATGGCTTTTACGGTTTAGGCTTTTTGTATTTTGACAGCTGGGTAAAAGTGATTTACACTGATGAGGTTAATATCTAGACAAGGGTGGAAGGAATGATCTTAAAGAAATGCGCATCCTGCGGGTTTGATAACCGCGTTCTTGCTAACTTTTGCCGCATGTGCGGCAGCGATCTCTCGAAGTTAGACACAACGGTGCCAATGGATGATTTACTTGATAAGTTTGTCGGCTTGAATGAGATAAAACAGGAGTTTCAGGCCATCATTAATGCGTCTAAAATGAATGCCGAGCGGAAAAAGCACGGTTTACCTATGGTGGACGTTAATTTGACTTTTGTTTTCAAAGGAAACACGGGAACCGGTAAGACCAGCTTAGCACGGTACCTTGGCCACGTCCTCAAAGCACATGGTGTGCTTTCAAAAGGACACCTGAACGAGTACAGTGTTTCGAAGCTTCGTGGGGAAGACCCCGCCTCTAAAGTAAAAAGCTGGGTTGAAGCGACTCGCGGTGGAGTCCTCCTCATTGAAGAAGCTGATAAGGAGCAAGGGGCGATTGAAGCGGTTGTCAGGCTTTTGGACGAGTCCCCAAAGGATATCGCTATCATTGTTGCTGGTTTGGAGGGTATCCTTGATGAATATTTTAAGCAGCATCCCGATGATGGCAATCGTTTTTCCAATATTTGGAGTTTCAAAGACTTTTCGGACGAAGAACTTTCTCAGCTCCTTGAAGTTAAGCTCCGGGAACATCAATTTGAATTTGAAGGAGACTTCCAGAAGAAAATGGTTCACCTTGTCTCCCAGGAACGGTACGGAAACAACGTTCCCTATCGAAACGGTTGGCTGGTAGAAAAACACTTATTACGAAAAATTATTGAAAATCAGTCGCGTAGATTAAGCAAAGAAGCGCACCCTGAAGCCAAAGCTTTGAAAACACTTTTGGAGGCTGATCTGCCTCTGGAACCTGTCAAACCACTCGACCAAGTCTTGGCATCCCTCGATGAGCTGGTTGGTTTTGACTCGATTAAAACTGAAATTTCAACCATATCCCAAACACTTAAAATTCGGCAACAACAAGCGGCAGCGGGTATGGGCAAAATGGATGCCATCTCCGCTCATATGGTTATCACCGGAAATCCAGGTACTGGTAAAACTACTTTGGCCCGAAAGCTAGGTGAAGTTTTCAAATTCCTCGGTGTACTGCCTCGAGGGCATGTGGTTGAAGTAGACCGATCAAAACTTGTGGCTCCCTACGTTGGGCAGACCGGCCCCATGGTCAATCAAATGTGCGACCAGGCCATGGGCGGGATACTGTTTATTGATGAGGCTTACACCTTGAAACCCGAAGGAGGGGTCACCGATTCCTTTGGTCAGGAGGCCATCGATACGTTGTTAAAGCGAATGGAAGACGATCGAGGCAAATTTATTCTTGTTGTAGCCGGGTATAAGGAACCAATGGAAAGGTTCCTCGGCGCCAACGAAGGGCTTCGAAGCAGGTTTACCTACACTTTCCATTTACCAGACTACAACGGAAAAGAACTTCTCACCATTCTGAAAAATTTTATCAACAAGTCCGGCAATCTTTTGGATACAGAATCCGAGCCCGTTGTTCTTGATTACCTCAATAAGCTATATGAAAAAAGAAACAAAACCTGGGCAAACGGACGAACAGCCCGGCAACTTTTCGAAGCGATGGAAAAAAATAGAGGCCGCCGTTTAGCCCTTGAAAATAACGGTTCCCAAGATGCAACTGTTTTTAAAACTTTTACCCTCGATGACTTACCGGCGCAAGAAAAACAGCAGACCCCGGATGAAATCTTTAAAGAAATGGATCGCCTTATCGGCCTGGATTCGGTGAAATCCGAGATGATGGAACTTTACCAGTTCTTGCAGGTGCAAAAGAAACGCATGAAAGAAACCGGTAAGGGTTCTGCCTTGTCCCTGCATTTTATTTTTAGCGGAAACCCAGGTACAGGCAAGACCACAGTGGCGCGCATCCTTGGAAAACTTTTCAAGGCCATCGGCCTGCTTCCGGACGATAAACTGGTGGAACGGGTCGGAAAAGATCTGGTAGGCCAGTATGTCGGAACAACTGTTAAAAAGGTGAATGAATTGGTCGACACCTCTCTCGGAGGCGTCTTGTTTATTGACGAGGCGTACACCCTGACTCCTGATGGCGGCATGGATAGCTTTAGTAAGGAAGCTGTCGACACCCTTTTGAAGCGGCTAGAAGATGATCGTGGACGATTTATCTGTATTGCTGCCGGGTACCGTAAGGAAATGGACCGGTTTTTAGCGGCGAATCCAGGATTGCCCAGCCGTTTTAACCGCACTCTCCATTTCCCAGATTACAAACCGGATGAGTTAAACGCCATTTACCACATGTTGGCCCAAAACGCCGGGTACACTCTTGATCCCGAAGCCGAGAAAACCTTATTAGCCGCCTTTGCCGAAATGTACGAGCAGCGGGCAGAGCAATTCGGAAACGCCCGGGATGTCCGCAATTTATGGGAATTGACCATCCAAAAACAGGCTTCAAGGCTCAGCAAGTCGGGTTCGGGTTCCTATTCCAACATTTTAAAAGAGGATTTGCCGTTCCAAGAAAACAAGTCGGAACCCAAAGAAAACCCGATGGAAACACTCAAGAACCTTATTGGAATGAATGGTGTGAAACGCGAAATAGCCGAGCTTATCACCTTGCTCAAGGTAGAAGCCCAACGAGCGGCTGCTGGGGGAGCCCCGTACGTACCCAACCTGCATATGGTTCTAACTGGAAATCCAGGAACCGGAAAAACGACGGTTGCCAAGATTTTGGGTTCCGTGTTCAAGGCCATGGGCTTATTGAAAAAGGGCCACGTTGTGGAAGTTGACCGGTCCAGTCTTGTTGCGGGGTATGTCGGCCAAACGGCGATCCAAACCCAAAAGAAACTTGACGAAGCCATGGGAGGGCTTTTCTTTCTTGACGAGGCCTACACATTGGCTCCTGCCGGGTCGAGTAATGATTTTGGCAAGGAAGCGATCGACACGATTCTCAAAAGAATGGAAGACGACAGGGGAAAATTCATTGTTCTTGCGGCGGGATATCAGGCCGACATGGAAAGGTTTTTGGCAAGCAATGATGGATTACGAAGCCGGTTTACCAGGTACATCCATTTTGATGATTATACACCCGAAGAAATGGCCAGCATCTTCTTTTCGATGGCCCAAAAGAAAAGCCTCAATTGGGACGCTTCCTTTGATCAAGCCCTGCTAAAACAGTTCAGCGCCATCTACGCGAAGCGGGATAAATCTTTCGCCAACGGCAGAACGGTACGAAATCTCTTTGAAAGATGCCTTCAAAAACAAGCTGTCAGAGTCTCGACAATTCCCGGCGCGGATCTGGGAGAATTAAACGCACTGAAGATGGAGGACTTGTTGTGACATGCCCCAATAGGCAATGCGCCAAAGAAATACCCGAAGATTCCCTGTACTGTGATATTTGCGGCAAGGCGTTGAGAAAATGCCCCAAGTGCGGCAAACTCTCCACTGGCCACTTTTGCAGCGCTGACGGTGAACCTACCGACGCTCTGGCCGGTTTGAGTCCTGAGGCTCCTAAAGCCGGCCCCGCGCCGCAGCAGGTCAGCCCACCGGTGCAAAATGCCACCGTACGCGCTACCGCACCCGCTGCAACAGCCTTGGTTCTCCTGCACGCCGGAGGGGACGTGTTGAAGGTGACAGTTCCTGGAATGGTCGGTCGAAAGGAAGGCCCCTTGGCCAACTATCTTGGAAACTATGGTACCGTTTCGGGACGGCATGGACAAGTGATGGAGCGCGCGGGTAAATGGTATTATAAGGACGTCGGTTCCACCAACGGGTCTCGCCTCAATGGAAAAGCATGCGCGGTGAACGAAGAATATGAACTTCATCAGGGAGATATACTTGAATTGTCAGATCAAAAATTCCAGGTAGGTTAAAATGAAATATTCATACTGGGGCTATTCAACTAAGGGTATCAGAAGCAACAACGAGGACTCTTTTCTGTTAGATGACCAGCTTTTGAGCGACGACACCCAAGAATTGGAAAGGATTGTGCTGGATCTGGACATAACACAGGAATCAAAAAAGCCTCTATGGCATGTTTTCGCGGTGGCAGATGGAATGGGCGGACACGCGGCCGGCGAAGTGGCGTCCCGTTTAGCGTTGCAGCGACTTGCTGAAGTATTTAAGACCATTGGGGACCTTTCCGAAGAAATTTTACGGTCTTTGCTTCTGGATTTACACCGTTATATTTTGGAGCAGGGGCGCTTGCAGAAGCAGCCAGGAATGGGTTGCACCCTTACAGGCGCTGTCTTTCATAGCGAAGCGCTTTGGATTTTTAACATCGGCGACAGCCGCACTTATCGAATGGTGAAAGGCTTTCTGAACCAAGTGACAAAGGATCACAACATGAAAGCCCTGTCGGGAATACCGGACGGAGCTCAAAACCATTTGTATTCCTGCCTGGGCGGGGGCGCCGAAGACTGCACGGTGGATGTCTGGGATTTATCGGATAAAATAACAGATTCGGAGACACTGCTTTTGGCGTCCGACGGCTATCATGAGTTTATCAATATGGACTTTTGGGAAGAGTCTCTGGCAAAACCATGGGATAGGGAGTCCTTTCGTCAGGAAACCGTAAGTGTAGTGGAAAAAGGCAGCAAAGATAACGCAACAGTGGTAATACTGCAAATTCAGCAACAGAAATAAAGGATGAAAGGAGTAAAAAGATGTCCACGGAACGTATAGTAGAGACGGGAGCGCGCGCCACCGGCGGCGACTTGGAAGCCACTTTTTTGGGCGGCATTCTGCGCAAGCAGGAATCTG
>DYOB01000238.1 GCA_020720765.1 Borreliella garinii | reverse complement strand
AAGGCGGAACCTGGAAACCGGTGATTATAGGAACTTTATCACCGGTGATGACAGTAGACATATACCAGAGGCGTGACCGCAGGGTAATGTGGGGGTTTGAGGAACGGAGCTCGGTCTTCTTTTTATAATTTCCTCCAGGTTATGAGCGGTGCAGAAATTAGATCTTGAATCTTTTCAATTCTTCTTCTACCAGGTCAATGGCCATTTTATTTTTCTCTGAAATTCCGACAACATCTGTGACAGCTTTATTTATTTCCCCCGTTCCGGTAGTCATTTCCAACATACTATTCCCAATTTCCTCGGATATCATCACGAGTTGCTCCATTTCGGAACCAATAGTTTTACTGCTATTTTCCAAAGAGGAAGCCTTTGAATGGACTCCTTCTGTATGGATTTTTAACAGACCTAAAGCTCCCAAGACTTGTGAATTACCTACCTCTTGTTCTCTCATGGATGTGGAAATCTGATGCATTTGTTGAACACCTTTTGAAACCGCTACTTTCACAGCTTCAAAATTCTCAGAAGCACGTGTTGCCGCTTTAACGACAAGATCGACACCTGACTTTAGCCTTTTCAAGTTGGTAGAAATGCCTTTTGATTGTGTTGATGCATTTTCAGCTAGTTTTCTTATTTCATCTGCAACAACAGCAAAACCTCGTCCCGCCTCTCCCGCATGTGCGGCTTCGATAGCAGCATTCATTGCTAATAAATTAGTCTGTGCAGCGATGTTCTGAATTGTGGCATTTGCTTCAGCGAGTGTTTCAGAGTCTTTCGCAAGATCAGAAATTCTTGAAACAACTTCAAGAATTATACCAGTACCTTGATCGCTAATTGACCGCAGGCCTTCAAACTCGGACCTACTTTGCTCTAATGTTTTATTTACGCTTGAAACATTGGCAACCATTTCTTCGATAGAAGAAGACCCTTTGGAAAGGCTGTCGGATTGTTCAGCAAGTAATCCGCTTAGATCTATTAAATCAGATTCCATTTTTTGAACAATATCTGATGTTGAATTCACTTTCAATGATTGATTTCCTACTTGGCTTCTGACACTTTCAATATTCGCATTAATTTGGTAAACAGAAGAAGACGTCTCTTCCATATTAGAAACCAAAGTATCCCCTATATTCCTGAGGATTCCAACTGCTTGAAAAATACTTCCTATTGAATTTCGAAGTTTACCAGAGAAATTGTTGAATGACTTCGCCAGTCGTGAAATTTCGTCGGAACCTTTTACTTGCAAAACTTTTGTAAGATCTCCATCGCCTTGAGCAATATCATGTAAAGCTCGTTCTGTTCTTGTTATGGGTTTTGTAATCTGTCTGCTCACTAAAAATATAACACCAAGTATTACAAAACTACCGATTACAAGTATGGCTAAAATATAGGATATCAACGCTTGTGGCTCAGCCAAAGTCTCTGATGACGGGACCATAGCGATGACTACCCAAGGCGTGGCTGTGGCTCCAATAGTTAAAGGAACAAAGGACTTGGTTATTTTCAAACCTTTTTCGGAATCCCAGTATTCATCGGAAAACACATTTCCAGCAAGGACATATTCTAAATCTTCCTTATCATCTTGATTAAGTGATTCAGGAGTAGGTTTTCCAACTAATTCATGGTTCCGATCGGCTACAACTATCATTTTATTACTTATAAGCCTTAGACTTCCGGTAGAAAAGAGAGTCGTTTTTGTTACCTCGTTGACTAGGTCGTCTAAGACATAATCGATTCCAATAACTCCACGAAACCTGCCATCGTTTTGTGGGACTGGTATCATCAAGGAAGTCATAAGTACTTTTCGACCGCCGACTTCATACTCATAGGGTTCGATTATGTGTTCACTGTTATCCGATTTAGGTAGGAGGTAATAATCTCCTACTCCTGGGACCTCGTAGTCAATAAGTTTTTCTCCGGAAATAGTGCCGTCTTCTGTTCGGTACCAATAAGGAATCATTCGTCCAGTATCATCATTTAAAGGTAGATTCCTAAATTGGTTATCCAATCCATCAAACGCCATAGGCTCCCAAATTGTGCTGATCCCAAAAAAATCATTATTTAATGCCAATACGCCTTTTAACATGTCATTGATAACGTTTCTTCGAAATTCGATTGGAATTGAATTCTTATTAACCAGCGCAAAGGCAAGCGCCCGTCCTTCATATAATGCTTTTTCAAGTACGACCTTTACTCGAGCTGCTTCGGTCATGGATACTTGTTCAAGGTATTTTATGGAACTTCTTACTGATGTCTGAGAAACGCTTTGGTAAACAAGTAGGGCAACTACCGAGAAAATGGTGAGAATGGATATTCCAATAGTAAAGGTTAACCTAGTGCGCAAGCTATTCGCACGTTCCATAAGAACTCCTATGAGAATTGTCTTGTACTGCTTCAGCGGAACTTGCTCATAAACCACTAAGCTAATAAGGTGGTTAATGGCGGCGAAGCCTGCTTACGCATGGACTTCCTCTTCTCTCTAGCATCATGGAGCTTTTTTCTCCATTCGTCAAGACGTTTTTCTGTTTTCCCTTCAAACACCTCCTGCGGGGTTTAATAGTGTCAACACCGGTTTCAATATCTCCAAATAATCTATTATCTCCACCCATTTTAGCCCGAAAGCATCCCGTATACCACAGGTTTAGAGCAATGGACTTCTTAT
>DYOB01000049.1 GCA_020720765.1 Borreliella garinii | reverse complement strand
CAGTCTTCGGCGCTCTGTGCATCCCAGCTCCCCTGTCCTGTGTCAAAATCTCAAGTGCGACAGGCTCTTAGAAACTTTCTCCAAAATGCTTTATATTATCAGTATGCGTACACCAGAGAAATTTGTGGTCTTGGCCGTAGCTGTGTCGGTTCTTGCTTGTCAAAACCCCTTTCTTCGTCCCGACCCACAAACTGAAATCCAGCTGGAAGTCGAACTCGATTCCATGCCCAACGTTTACGAACCAGGCGCACGCGTTCTGGCCTACCAAACAGCCTATGTTGAAGTCACCGTCTACGAGGACTCCTCCACTCCCTTTTTCTCGAAAACCTTTGGCGTTACGGAAGAAAACGGACGCTTTTTCGCTCGTGGGAGCCTGCCAGGTCTGCCGGCTGGTGATAAGTACTGGCTAGAAGCAACGACTTACGACGGGAGCGGGACGGCGTGGACAAGCGGTAGCGCTAGTTTTAGCGTGGGGGCCGGTTCGACTCAGAAAGTCACTCTACAGTTGAATCAATTTACCTCTCCCACTACGGGTTTGCCCTTTGAGACTCTCAATCTTGTTAAAATCACAGGAAGGCGAACGAAGTTTTATGCTTTTACCGTTCCTGCAGGACAAGGTGGTTATTACACAGTGGATATTTTAACGGACGCTGATTGGCCGCAATCTTGGGAAAGTCCCGACGTTTCCGTTCTCAAAGACCTAAAGCCTTTTAAGGAGTACCGTGCATTCTGGAACGGCCAACGTGTCTTTGGGGGAATGGCCCAGGCAGGCGAAGTCATTAACATTTCCATTGGCAATCGCCACACCTTTGAACGCGATTTTTATCTTTATATTCGTAAGGACGGCGACTCGGCACCCGATGGAAAAGTTTTCACCTTAACTTTAACAAATGATTCTACGATTTTTTCTGTTAATTCCTACACACCCGTACAATTGGATTTTTTTCCGGTTCCGTTTATTGTAAATAGAGACTATTTTTGGCCCGAGCCGGCTTATAGAATGAGTGCCGACCAGGTGACGGCGAGCCCCCTTGTGATAGGAAATTTAGCTGAATACGGAAAGAACACCTGGGCATTCAGTCTGACGCACGACTTGGACGCTAGTCAGTGGTTTAGAGGTTACATCGATTCTTCCGGAAATGATCTTCGTTCTTTTTATAGTTCAGCAAGAAACATAAGCGATATGTATGACTGGTCTATTGTCTCAACAAACTTTCCGGACGGCACCGAAGACCAAATTGTTTTATTCGATATCAGTAATCCTACAGTGGCTCTTGGCTCGCCCAATGTCGACTTAAAGTGGACTGATACGCCAGGCACGTATCCTTCACTTACGTTAGCTGGTGATGACCCAGATGGCGCACCCGGAACCAATTTGGCTTATGTTAATGTTGGGAATAATCATAAGGGGTGGAGCTCACCAGAAGGAATCCTACCCCAACCCACCGATGTTGATTGGTTTAGTCTTGGGGTCATTCCATACGAGGGTTCGTACCGCCTTTGGTCGAACGCAAGTGATCCTATGAGGAGTCCGGTACTTATTGAAGTTTTTCTGAGTACCAACCTAACTACACCAGTAGATACCCTTTCTTTTGACCAACCCTATGATTTTATTAGGGAGACAATTTTTACACCCACCGTTGGACAAACATATTATGTAAAAGTCAGCCCGCTTCACGGTGCGGTAGGTAAATACCAATTTTTTATGCAGCTGGCACCCGAAGCGGAAGAGTCTAATTACGGATTCCCATACCCCCTTTCAAGCAATACGGGTTGGCGCATTCACAGGATATCAAATTCCAGCAGCGACTCTCTCACACTTGCGAATCCTTATCCTAATGAAATGAGGTACTTAATTCAAACCGGTTTGCCGGAACCGGGGTATCTCAGAAATGTCCCAGTATTTCCCGTTCAAGTAGTTGGGCTAGGTGTTTCAGCCGAACCGGCACAAGATATCGATGGGCATCCTGCCTATTTTATTCCCATGGGAGCAGGAAGCAACAATGCCATTGACGTTACAACTCCAGTCTTTCCAGGAAGAAGATACAGATTACGCGTCAGCCACTGGGAAGATGAGACCGATTTTAACGCCATTGTAGCACACGATACATCAGGAACAACTTTTGATGTTAATCCCAACAGAACTTCACGCGGGTTTTCCATACATTTAAACCCAGATCCCGACTGGTTTCTCCTAAACCTCCAACCCAACCGCACGTATATCGTTGAACTCCGGCATTCCTCCGACGTGGCTGTTCGTGACGATAGCGTTAGAGTACGAGCCCGTGTCACTGACGATTTAGGAACCACTAATATAATGCCATTAACAGGCTATACAGTTCCCAATTCCAACGGATTGACCCGCTTGGAATGGACGGAATTAGCAGCACTGACAAGGAAGCTGGAAGTCCTCCCTCAAATAGCAGGAGCCACCGGCGGCTACACCCTTTGGGCCCAGCAGCGGCCTTCCAACCTGGCCACTAAAGACAGGTGGAGCTTTAACGGTAATCTATCCAACAGCGGAACGAACCAAACCTTTACCTTGACATCGTCAGGTGTAGCCTTTGTTCCGGATCAAGACGGTGCGCCCCAGGGTGCCGTACGGTTTAACCCGGCTACAAACGGAAAGGCGGTTGCGACTGGTGGTACCACATTCCTTGCCAATGGAGCGGCAAACGACGAACTCACCCTATCATTGCGCATTCGAGTACCCGGTCCTGGTCTGGGCCCCGATCAGTCGCTCGGTTGGATCTTCAGCCAAGAGGATACTGCCAACAATCTGCACATCGGTCTGGAAGCTAAGAGAGAAAGCAATCAACTCACGCTCGTTATTCGTAGCGGCAGTGGAGAAAGCGTGCTTGTTGCTGGTACAACCTTTGACACGTGGCATCATGTTACGATCTCCCTGCCTACATCACCCATGGCAGCCATGAACGCTTCATTCAATGGAATTTTATCAACCCCTGCAGCAATTCCCACTGCATATATTATTGAAACCAACCAAGTCTTTCACCTGGGCGGGCGCGAATCCGGTGGTACCACCTTCCAGGGCGACATCGACGATTTCCGTGTTTTCCGGGGCATTGTGTGGGACGGAAATGATGAAATTTGGCTACAGAGCCAACCCCACTGACCCCCGCCCACCTCCTGCAAGCCGAGGGCTGGGGGATGCGGCGGGAATGCGAGGATCTGCTGCAAACTGGCCGTGCCGCTGTCGAAGGAGGAGAAAAGGTACCCCGTTCAGGAACACGCTACTCGGTGGATGGCCAGAAATGGCTTAGCGCCGAGCATCTACTAATCGCCTTGAACAAGCCGTCGGGCTACGAGTGTTCAGCCCGTCCGAGTCACTACCCCGGCGTTCTCGAGCTGTTTTCTGAACATTACCGCAGGCGAGGCCTTCAACCTGTAGGCCGCCTAGACCAGGACACCACGGGGCTTCTCCTCCTCACTGACAACGGTGAGCTGAACCATCGCCTGACCAGCCCCAAACACCATGTACCCAAAACGTATCTCGTCACCCTTGCCGAATCGGTAGACGAAAGATTTTGCGAGAAACTTCGTACCGGCGTGGAGCTCCACGGCGACGGCTTCGTGAAGGCCGACAGCGCCTTGCTTCTTTCACCTCTGCAAACCGAGGTAGTGATCAGGCAGGGGTTGTATCATCAGGTCAAACGCATGATAGCCGCCGCGGGCAACAGGTGCACGCAGCTTGTGCGCACAGCTCTTGGTCCGTGGAACCTGGAAGAACTGGGACTGGCCGAGGGGGAATGGAAGGTGTTAAATAATTATTTTTACACCATTAGTTTCTCTTGACGTCCAATTGACAAGTGTATTAAACTTTAATCAATTAACCTAAAGGAGGTTTTTATGAAAAATAATCTAGTACTCATAACGGCTAGTCTTTTCCTTGCGGGGTGCCTTTCAACCGGAGGCAGTACTTCATCAAATACGCCTGCTATGTATCAGGGGCCCGGAAATTTGCGAGTTGGAAACACTCAAGTTGGTACAGGAGAAATTAAAATCACTGGTACCCTCTTCTCGCTGACAATGAACGTTACTGAAAGTTCTACATTGTCGGTAGTTGACACTGAAATAGAAGGAATGGGTAGAAAAGATAAAACTTTTTCTCCCTTTACAGCAACTTTTTCTGGAACAATTCAAAAAGTTGAAAATACAACATTCCTTGCTAGCGAACCAAACGAGGCCGGTCTTATTGCTACTTGCTTTCCTTCTCGAAGCGGGGGTTGGCTAATCGATGTTCGTGAAGCTGCTAAACTTGCAAAGCTTAAGGAATCCTTAAAAAAAGATTTTCTAGATTACTTCACGCTTTATACCTTTGCAATTGATTCATCATTCCAAGGCGATCTCAAACAGTAATAGAGAAAATTTCTTTTGATGAATTGAAAATAATAGAGTATTTTTAGTATTTTATGTGACCACACCCTCCACGCTCAGGTCGGTAGCCGAGGTGATTGTCACAGGTACAAATTGTCCTATCAGTTCGTCACCGCCTTGAAGGCGTGCGGCTATCTTTCCCTCGGTGTGTCCGGATAAAAAGGCACCTTTTCGGTCGCGCCCTTCCACCAACACGGGCAGGGTTTTTCCCACCAGACTGTGTGTGTAGGCGGCGCTCGAAAGTTTAAAAACTTCGGTGAGTTCGGCGAGCCTGGATTTTTTTTCTTCGAGGGGGATATCGTCCACCCAGCGGGAACTAGCGGCGCCGGGCCTTGGGCTATAGGTGGCGATAAACGCCATATTGTAGCGGAACTCCTCAAGGGCCCTCTTTGTGTTTTCAAACTGTTCCCTCGTTTCTCCCGTGAAACCGACGATGATATCTGTAAAAAGCGTAGCTTCGGGAAGAATTGCCCTAATGTCCTGCACCAGCGTTCGATAGCGCTCCATGGTGTGGTTCCTGTTCATCCGGATCAAGACTTTTTCATCCCCGGACTGCAGCGGAAGGTGGATCTGTTTTCCGAGGACCGGGTACTGTGCGATTGTTTCCAGGACGTCACGGGTCATGTCGCGGGGGTGCGGCGAGGTGAAATAGACCCAGAACGGGTCCCGGCCCTTTCCCATTTCACCGAAGGTTTTTAAGAGATCCGAAAACTTCAACTCACGTCCGGGTTTATCCAGTCCGTAGCTGTTGACGTTCTGCCCCAAAAGAGTGATGGACTTGTAACCTGCGTCTAAGAGTTTTTCTATTTCGAGAAAAATATCCCCGCTCGGCCGTGAAATCTCCCTCCCGCGTGTGTACGGCACTGCACAAAAGGTGCAGAATTTATCGCAGCCGTTTTGAATGGGTATGTAAGCCTCGAAGGGGTTGGAATACTTAGGTTTGATTTTCCAAAAACCACCCAGGGGATCGGAATCTGCTTGAAGGGGTAAAAAACTCGCGGGGGTGGCGACACCGTACTGGCGGATCATTTCCGGGAGTTTATGGAGTTCCTGCAGCCTGAAAAGGAGATCAAACCGTTTAAGGAATTTGGGCTCGTCAGACGCCAGGATACAACCGGAAACAAAGGTGAGAAGGTTCTGCCTGTCTTTGCGTTCGTTCCATTCCTGGATCTTGGAGTACACTCTGTCAATGGATTTTTGTCTGACCGAACAGCTGACAATCCCGAGAATGGTAGCCTCGATCTCGTTTTCAGTTTCCTCGAGTCCCATTTCCTGGAGGACAGTTTTAATTCTCTCCGTGTCGCTCTGGTTCATTTGGCAACCTAGATGCACGAGGTGGTATTTCAAAAATAGACCTCCGTATGGATATCCGACTCGGGCACGCCTTTTTGGGTGAGAAACTCCCAGGCATCCTGGATCATGGAAAAATTGCCGCACAGCCAGAAACCCGCTCCGTGAATCCATCCGGGGGTGAATGCACTTCTGAGCCAGGTTGTCACGCGGCCATGAAACTTTCCACCAACTTCGGAACTGACGCAGGGTAGGTATTGGGACCAGTCCCATTCCTTAAACCACCCTGTCTCACCGAGGTTTCTGACTCCATGGACCACGGTTCCCTGGTCTTTATACAAGGAACTGCGCTTAAAACTGCGGTAGGGGGCAATCCCTGTCCCTGTCCCGATGTAGAATTGAACCGGTTTCGAACTCTCAGGAAAAAAGTACCCGCACGGTCCGCCGATTTCCACCTTTTCACCGGGTTTGAGTTTGCACAATTTCGGGCTCACCTTCCCTTCGGAAACGCGCCTCACGAGGATCTCCAACCAAGGATCACCGGTCCCGCTAGCCAGGCTGTATTCCCTGGCCTCCCTCGCTGAAGCTACTCCGACTGTAACGTGGTTACCGGCCTGAAAAACCAGACCTTCACGGGTTATTCTGAGGAGGTGAACCCCCGGCGATAATTCGGTATTGAGAAGAACTGAATGGACCACTGGATTATTCTAAATATCTGAGCATTTTAGTCAACTATTCGAACATCAAACCGGGCTGCGGCGCTGCCTCCGATTATCAAAACCTTTCCATCGAGGAATTTGATACCCACTGTATCCCCCGCCCTGTCCTGATTATCTATGCTCAGGATCACCCCCGGCAGCAATTCCCTATCCGCAGCCCACTGGAGAAATTCAGGGTCTCTATCGTCCACCCTGATGATTTCCACCTTTTGACTATTCTGCACTTCACTGAGAGTGACCGAGTCCTGGGCCTTCCATTCAAGTTTATCGCTGGGAATCGGGTCGCCGTGGGGATCGTAGAGCGGATGGTGTAAGATTTCACTGATGCGCTGTATCAGCCTGTCTGAGACAGCGTGCTCCAGGACTTCGGCTTCTTCACGGACTTCGCTCCAATCCATTTCCATGATCTTCACAAGAAAGAGTTCCAGAAGCCTCTGCCTTCTCACCATCCTTAAAGCAAGCTCCCTGCCCTCTTGGGTCAGGCTGGTTCCCGTTCGGGGTTCGTGGTTGAGCAGGCCGCGTTCAGAAAGACTTTTCACCATCACGGTGGCGGTCCCAGGGGTCACACCCACAAGGTTGCTGAGCCTTTTCATCGGGACGGTTGTTCCCAATTCTTCCTGGGCAAAGAATAAGTTCTTGAGGTAATCCTCCGTAGCCGTCGAATGTTTTTTCAAGGTTTTATTTTACTCTGAATCGTGAATTTTTCCTAGGAACCTGTCGCGCTTGAGACCGCAGGAAATTGCCAACTGCTACCCTCATAGCGTTTTCTCCAGGTGTTAAAACAGTCAATTGGATTGGAAGCAAATGAGCAGGGCTTATGACCTTGGAAAATTGGTGCTTTTGGCCGGATAATGGAGAAAATAGACCCATTTTCAGGCTTTTTGACCCGGGCCAGGGTTTCCGGGCGCCCAGAGCCCCTCATCCATCGGGCCAGAGCCCAGCTATGGCCCTCCGTCTTCGGCGCCCTGAACATCCCGGCTCCCCTAGCCGGTGTCAAAATCTCAAGCGCGACAAGCTCCTAGAGAAATCTGTATACTCTAAGTATGAAAATGACCATCAAGGAAATCCTTTCCATCACTTCTGAAGGCCCTGTTTCGGTTTACGGCTGGGTGAAAACCCAAAGGGCCTCAAAAACAGCCATCTTTCTCGAAATCACCGACGGCTCCTGCCAGGATTCGGTTCAAGCGGTCTTCGACCTTGAAAATTGGGATGAGGAAAGGCTGAAGACGGCCCTGACAGGTACCTCGCTAAAAGTCACGGGGCTCTGGCTTCCCTCACCCGCCCAGGGTCAAGCCTGGGAACTCAAGGCCGAGGATCTTCATATTTATTCCGCCCCAGACCCGGCGACATACCCGCTCCAAAAAAAACGACACTCCTTTGAGTTCTTACGGGAATGGACCCACCTGAGGGCCAGAACGAACACCTTTGCGGCCATCAACCGTGTCCGCAACACGCTGGCCCAGGGTGTCCACCAGTTTTTCCACGACAGGGGATTTTTCTGGGTGCATACACCGATTATCACCACAGCTGACGCCGAGGGTGCCGGGCAGATGTTCAGTATCAAAGGTAGCCTGGGAAACGAGGAAGAGTTCTTTTCCAAACCCGCCCACCTGAGCGTCAGCGGTCAGCTGAACGCCGAGGCTCTGGCTCTGGCCATGGGTAGGGTTTACACCTTCGGCCCGACCTTCCGCGCAGAAAATTCCAACACGGTCCGGCATTTAAGCGAATTCTGGATGATCGAACCCGAGGCTGCCTTCTTCGACCTGGAAGACGATTTGGAGCTCGCTGAATCTTTTGTGCGTTTTTTAATCCAGAAAGTTCTGGAAGTCAATCCCAAGGAAATGGCCTTTTTCGAACAATGGGTTCAACAGGGCCTTATCGAATCCTTGGAGAAGGTTGCCGGCACGAATTTTACGAGAATGACCTACTCGGAAGCGGTCAAGGTTATCCAAGAAGCCCAGGTAAAAGGCCGTTCTTTCGAATACCCCGTCTCCTGGGGTAGCGACCTCCAGAGCGAACACGAACGCTTCCTCACCGACGAAGTCGCGCATACTCCGGTCATAGTCACCGACTACCCGAAAACCATCAAAGCCTTTTACATGAAAGCAAACCCGGACGGAAAAACGGTGAGGGCCATGGACGTCCTCGTCCCGCGGCTCGGTGAGATCATAGGCGGTTCGCAGAGGGAAGACGACCTTGAAACCCTCACGTCACGTATGGTTGAACTGGGACTCAACCCCGAAGAGTACGCCTGGTACCTCGATCTGAGGCGGTATGGAAGCGTGCCCCACGCTGGATTCGGACTAGGGTTCGACCGATTGATCCAATACGTCACGGGAATGCAGAATATCCGCGACGTTATACCGTTTCCGAGAGCCCCCCGTTTCGCCCCGTGTTAGGAGACTGACCTGTCCTGTTTTGGCGTGGGTTTTGCCATGCCCTTGGGCGGCCATTCCGAGTAGTGCGGAGGGGCCCAGAGAAAACCGAAGGCCCGTGATCCATCCTTGACCTGCCCGGAGGAATGGTGGTAGCGGTGCGCATTGATGATCCTGGAAAGGTAGCCAAACTTTGGCATGGGGATTTTGATCCGTTTATGGAAAATCACATCGTGAAAAAGGACGTACCCGATACCGTAGAGGGTCATACCTGCACCGACACCCGTGAGCAGGTACCAGTTATTCAAAAGGCCGAAGTATATAGACAAAGCGCTGGGTATCGCAAAAAATACAGCGAATAGGTCGTTTTTTTCAAATGGGGCTTTTCTGGCCCTGTGGTGGTCTTCGTGGAGAATCCAAAGAAAACCATGCATAATATAACGATGGTGAACCACGCTACACCTTCCATAAAAACCGCCATTCCCAGTGTGACACAGGAAAAGATCGACATTTGGATCCACCCCTCAGGCGCAATTCACCTCTCTTTTAGTAGATATATTTCCAAGCACCCGTGGCTCCCGAGGGAACCTCTTCAAGTTTTTCCCAGCCCTCGGGATAGATTTTGATAACCTTTTCCCTCAGGGCGTCGGTAGCAAGAATCTCACCGGCCTTGGCTGTATCCTCGCCCAGTTTGCTAGCGGCGTTGACCTCGGCACCGAAGACATCGCTATCACCGATACGCAGCATATGACCGTGGCCAAGCCCGACACCGAGGAGGACCTTTTCTTCGGGAAGTTTATCTACGTTATACAGGACGAGCGTCCTCTGCATATTCACGGCGCATTCCAGCGCGTTGATGGATTTTCGGAAGATGATAAGGAAGCTATCGCCCTCCACCTTCAGGATTATCCCGCCGTGGTCTTCGATCACCGGGGTCAAAAGCCGCTCGGCTTCGTGGATGGTGACAAGAAAATGGATGATCCCAAATTTCGCCACGTTGCGGGAAAACCCAGAAAGGTCGGTGAACATCACGCTCCACTCTTCACCGAAAAGGTCCCAGATTTGTTTATCGATTTTTTCTTTATCCGCTCCCGGCAGGGTCCGCTGGTGGATAAGTTTTTCGAGCCTTTCTTCACCGGCACCCGACCGCAGTGATTGTACATTCATCGTAAAACTCCTTTATTCTTAAGCTTTAGCCCGTATGGCTGAAAATAAAACAAGAAGCGTCCCGCCGAGGAAGAGGAAGAACCCCAACCCCACCTCCACCAAACCCGTATCTGTCAGGAAACGGAATATTCCCCGCTGGAGGTCGTTTTCTGCCACAGGGAAAAATCGGAGTATCAGGCTTGCAAGGAGGATAAGCGCCCCAAGGAAGGCCGGGATCCTCGTTTGGAAATAAGAGGAACGGAAAAAAGCAGGCAGGGCTATCAAGGCTAGAATAAGGGGAACTAGAAACATCACAAGAAACATCCACGTATCCAGGGTGTCAAACCTGGGCGACCTCTGCCAGAACCGCAGGAATTCCTCCCAAAGGATAACGTTAGACGACGTGATAATGATAAAAATGAAGAACCAAGAAGCAATCAGAGCAGCAATGCCCAAAAGCCCCAGAATTCCGCCCGAATTGTTGTTTCTTTCTTCCGACATAAGTCCCCCTGCCCCCAGTATAATCTTTTACCTTGAGATTTGACCAGCTGGTCGGAAAAATGTATTCTGTTTTTATGAGTACTCAAGCAGATATCGGACTAATTGGACTTGCCGTCATGGGGCAAAACCTTGTTTTAAATATGAACGACAAGGGCGCGACGGTTGCGGTTTTTAACCGCACGGTGAGCAAGGTCGACGATTTTTTAGCCGACGGAGCTAAAGGGCGAACCACGATCCTCGGCACACATTCGCTTGAGGAACTGGTTGGTGTCTTAAAAAAGCCAAGGAAAATCATGCTGATGGTGAAAGCGGGTGAAGCGGTGGACCAAAATATAACCCAGCTTGTGCCACTTTTGGAAAAAGGCGACGTGATTATCGACGGAGGCAACAGCCATTTTCCCGATACCGAACGCCGGACCGCTGAACTTGCTGAAAAAGGGATACTTTACGTCGGTGCCGGTGTCAGCGGTGGCGAAGAAGGTGCACGTTTCGGGCCAAGCATCATGCCAGGCGGAAACGACAAGGCTTGGCCTCTTATTAATGACCTTTTCCAGGGGATTTCAGCCAAGACGGACTCGGGAGAAGCGTGCTGCGACTGGGTTGGTCAAGGCGGTGCCGGTCATTACGTGAAAATGGTTCATAACGGCATCGAGTACGGTGATATCCAGCTTATAGCCGAAGCCTACCACCTTCTCAAGGCGGCGGGAATGGACCATAAAGCCATGTCCCGTGTTTTTTCAGAATGGAACAAGGGTGAACTCGATTCGTACCTCATAGAAATCGCGGCTTCCGTTCTTGCACATAAGGACGAAGATGGCTCCCCCCTCCTTGAAAAAATCCTTGATACCGCCGGTCAGAAAGGCACGGGTAAATGGACGGGAATGAATTCGCTCGAACTCGGAGTACCTGTTACCCTTATAGCCGAATCGGTTTTTGCACGGTCCATCAGCGCAATGAAAGGCGAAAGAACCCGTGCGTCGAAAATTATCCAAGGACCGGAGAAAAAATTTTCAGGCGACCTGGATGCCTTCGCCCAGGATTTGGGACAAGCCCTTCTTGCAAGTAAGATTATCAGCTATGCACAGGGGTTTCTCCTGATGCACGAAGCCTCGAAGGAATACGGCTGGAAACTGAACTACGGCGGAATAGCTCTAATGTGGAGGGGCGGCTGTATCATCCGTTCTGTCTTTCTTGGGAAGATAAAAGAAGCCTTTGACAAGGAACCCGGACTCGACAGCCTGCTCACAGTCCCCTATTTCAAGGACATCCTAGTAAAAGCCCAGGATAGTTGGAGAAGGATCGTGGCGGGTGCCATTACTTCAGGAATCCCAGTACCTGCCATGAGCAGCGCCCTTTCATTTTTCGATGGCTTCAGGTCGGAATACCTACCTGCCAACATGATCCAGGCACTCAGGGATTATTTCGGGGCTCATACCTACGAGAGGACGGATAAACCCCGCGGACAGTTCTTCCATACCAACTGGACAGGCACAGGCGGCCATGTGAGTTCTACGACCTATAACGCCTAAAACTACTTCAACACCACCGTCAACCGAGTGTTCTCACTGGTGCGAATCTGGAAATTATGGGTACCGGACGCTAGGGCTCCTAGAGTCACATATGTGTTTGAATCCTGGTTGAGAGTGCTGTAACCCGGAACTGTTGTATTCCAAAAATATGGCCCGACCTGTGAACCATATTGAAAATTGTAAAGGTTGATACCTCCAAGGTCATAATCAATGCTATTTACAGTGGTTGTTTGGAAAGCAGCGGTATTGTATTTATATGGATAAGTTGTCGTATTTTCAGAAGAAAGAACAACCGCCGCCCCCCATTTTTCCATAAGCTGAGCCAGGGTCGGTTTTCCTTCCGCTCCGTTTTGGGCGTCAACGGCGTTTAACAAAGCCTCAAGGTCGCTTCCATTTTGAACAATTTTCTTGAAAAGTTCGGCGCCGCCAAAATTTCTCGAAAGCCAAGCTCCAAAAGCGTAAGCTATACTATAACTCTTTAAGGCGTCGTCACCCGAATACCAGGCGGTCAGTTGGACATCGTTGTAATAATTAAAACGGGGCAATCGTCCATTTATGTTCCCGGTGGTACCGGAACCTGGTGTTCCAAATTCAACACCCCTTGGACCATCGGCGCTAATTTTATTTGCGACCAAATCTTCCGTAACCATACTAGCCATCTCGTTGATCCACGTGAGTGGATATTTTTTTCTTAATACGAAGCCTTGGTACCAGTTGATCATATGTTGAAACTCGTGGGCCAGGGTAGAAATACAGAACTCCGGCCACTTGTGATCCAGGTTCCATGTTCCTGTAGTATCACCTTTTCCGAAAAAGTAGGCATCCAAAGAAAAGTTTATCATTTGATTAGAAAAATTCCAGCCTCCGCCATTTAGGTAATTGTCTTTTGCCCAGAAGTATCCAACAATACCTCCTGTTGGAGAAGTGGATGCATCATTATTTATATCCCATAATACAATATGTATCTCCTGAGGGTTTGTTTCTGGGAGTAGATTAGAATAGTGTGGGTCTCCCCATTCAGCTCCATAAATAGAAGAAACCCAGTCAAAGATATCGTTATCATAATCAGCTTTTAGAAATTTACCTGCAAGGGCATCCAACTTCGCCATGGTAATTTTCCCATCTTCAAGCCCTGATGCCCACCAAAAACTATCTTGAACCCATAAGTAAAGATCCCTATTTCCCTGACCAGTAATGATACCAGTTACGAGTTTTCTTAGGGTGATGGGTACGGTTTCACCAGGTAAAGGTGAGCCGGTTTCTTTATTGACTGTTATAAAATTTTTCGTGTTTCCGACTGTGTAGAAGTTTGGCAACCCGGGGGGCGTGAGGTTGCGCGGCAAAGGGGACTGACCAAGAGCGACTCCCAGGTCAGCGTTTGACTCGGTGATAGCCGGACTACCGCTTGTAGGTCCAAATTCAGAAATGTTATTTTCGGTTCTTTCATTCGATACAGAAGAAACTGCCCTCATGCTGGAACTCGTTATTTTGGGTTGCGGACTTGTTCCTCCGGTTGTCGTCAGGACAAAATACACATCTTTTGAAGCACTCAAGTTTAATGTAACGTCAATATTCCCCGTTGCTCCAGTATGGGTAACAGCATTTGAATCAGTCACAGTAGCAAATTCTGTTGGTGGCGGCGGAAGCGGCTCAGGAGCAGGCTGTGGACAGCCCGCCAAAATGAATATTAAAGAAGCAACAATAGTCAAATAACCTTTTTTCATAAGTCCTCCGATGGGAATCTACCACAGTCTTAGGAAAAAAAACTATTCCGAGGCTGGCTGGCTGAATTTTTCCAGGACGTTGAGGAATTCGAGCATTGCGGGTTCCCCACGGAACCGTGTTTTAAGTTGTGTAAAGTAGGCACGCCTGGACCGGTCGTCGGTGAGCTGGTGTGTTCCCTCCATGATATCAGCTGCGTAATACATGCTCTCTGTTTGACCTGCTGTCTTTGCTTCGCTAATAGCGGTTTGAACGCGAGTCTGGAGGAGTTCAAACCGGCCTGGAGCGGAAGCATCGGCGAGAAAGCCGTTGAGGAGTTGTTTACGTTCCAAGTCCCTCTCGGCGTTAAGGAGTCTTAAACTTTCGCTGTACTGGTCATAACTCATGCGCATGGCTGTAAACTGGCCGGCCAAGGTGGAAAGAGTAGTTTTTTCTCGATTAAGAGCCTGGTTCTCTGTCTCGGTTTTCGACAGACGCGCTTGAATTTCTGTCAATTCGGTCTTCGAGGCGTTCAGCTGGGTGAGAAGATCATCCCTTTCGGTCTGTAATTGCGCCAATCTCGTTTCCTGTGTTCCTGTCTGGGTTGAACGCAGGGATTGGATTTGACCCTGGAGTTGGGCGACCTGGTTTTTTAAATTCTGGTTTTCACTGGCCAAAGTTGAACCTGTAGTTCCAGTTTCTACGCTTGCCGTTGAGTTGGTCTGAAGAGGATTGAGGGATTTTAACAGGGTAAGGGCTTCCCCTCTCTGACTGGATAAAGGAAAAGATTCAAGGAATTGGACCAGAAGTTCCCTGGATTCGGTCGGACTTGATTCAGCCAGAGAAAGGGCATTTTCAAGGATGGGTCGGCCGGTAGCCGTGTCCGCCTCCTCCTTATCCTCTAAAATCTGTTTACCACCGAGTTCTAACCATCGACGAAAGAAGGCACGGCTATCACCCGTGATTAGACCAAGACCCCGAAATGCCTGGGAGGATTTCTCGAGAGCTGCGTCGTAGTTTTCCCTGTTCCAGTCGGATTCCGCCGAGCGCAGGAGAACTTCAGCCTCGCTCCAGGAATTTTGTAAAGCCAGGGCTTGGGCAATCGAATTGCCATCGTTTTGTTCAGCGGCTGTAAGGCTGGCAATTTTTGAATCTGCTAGAAGGTTCAAAGTTTGGGTTAAAAGTAAATGTCCTGTTCTGCGGTTGATAAGTTCCTCAGTAGCCTCGTAAGCAGGTAAAGAAGCTACTTGGGAAATCGCGTCTGCTGAAGTTTTAAGCTCAGCCCACTCTCCCCGTGTAAAATGATCACGCACTTCCCGGATAAGTCCGCTCACCTGGCTTTCTAAGGCAGCAGCTTGATGGTTTTGCGACTCAAGTCGGGCAAGCTGGGCTTGGGTTTCTTCGAGTTGAGTAGATACATTTGATTGACGGGCCTGGAGTTCGGCTTCCTTCTGGGCCGATTCCGCCTGGATCCTCTGTCTTTCCGAGGAGGCAGAGTCCAGGGTGCGTTGGTATTGTTCCTGGGCTTCGTTCAAGGCGCGTTCGAGTTGACGCCTTTCTACGTCCGCCTGGGCACGGAAAACTTGGAGTTCGCTCTCGATTTCCTGTTTGCGCCTGTCGGCGTAGGCCTGGATGCGTGATTCAAGTTCCTGGGGGCTCAACCCCTGGGCAGCAAGGCGTAAACGTTCGCGGCTAAGCTCTTCCTGCAGCCTTTGTTCCAGTTCGCGTATTTTGGCCTGCACCTTTGCGTCGGCCTCCGTCATGATGGCCGCTTTTTCCTGGTCAATGCTGGCAAGGCGTACCTGGATATCGGCGATTTCCCTGTCCTTCTCACCTATAGCCAATTCCGACTCTTTTTTTATCTCTTCGAGCAACCGGGCCTCGGCGGTTAAAAGTTGGGATTCTTCTGTATTGAGGGCTATGGTATTGGTTTTAAAAAAAGTAAAAACCGAAAACAAACCGCCCACAACAACTATGAGAATCAAGATATTCAGGATAATGGGGAGGTTTGCACCATTGTGCATGGCCTTGATGCGCCAGACACTGGGCTCGTGGTTGATTTTATTTTCATTGACAACTCTGTCAATTTCCTGGAAAATTTCTTCCTTCTCCTCCACGCTGATCGTGATATCAGAAGACAAAGAAGGAGAATTCACAGGACTTGCTGGGTTGGAATATTCACTCATACTTATATTTTAGGCATTTTTTGATCGAAACACAACTTAATTTTTCCATTTTCTCAAAATAACATCGTTCATTTTATTCTTGAGGCGGTCGAGCTA
>DYOB01000237.1 GCA_020720765.1 Borreliella garinii | reverse complement strand
ATAACATCAAGCCGACAAGCTTACGTTCTTGTCCAGCTCTGTGGGTCCATTATATTTGCATTTTCGTGGAACTTATAGGATAATTTGCACATTGGAGGAATTTATGGCTACTTGGAAAATGGTGAGGGATTTTGTGGTGCAAAACTACGCTTCTGTGGAAATTGATGGTAAGGCTATCAAATTCCCCCTAAAAATTGAAGAGGGACGTTTCCAGAAAATGCTCCTAGTCCATGACGAGGACGCCCGCGGTGATGGATGGCTCCAAGTTGTATCACCTTTGGGCCTTGTATCCCAGTACGAACCCGGCCCGCTTTTAACCTACGCAAGCCAGTTTATTTGTGGAGGGATTGTCATCTATAACGAAAACAACCTCGTTTTGAGGCATTCAATACCCCTCGAAGAAATGAGTCCGGACGAAATGACACTCCCTATCAGTATGGTTGCCATTGCAGCAGACGCCATCGAGAAACAATTCCTGGGAACAGACGAAAATTAACTTAAAGGCTTGTTTTCCCTGCTGGTTTTTTTGAACATCGCGATATATATTTAAGGTATGATCAAGCTTGTTCTCTTTTTTGCCTCCGTTTTTTCCCTTAGCGCCCAAAACGGACTTTTTGTTGAGTCTGAACCCTACGGAGCTTTCGTCAGGGTTGGCGAAACCTTGCTTGAAGGCCGAACACCTCTTCTAATCCGAAGACTTCCTCCCGGGAAGGTTAAAGTAACTGTTTTTCGGGATGGCTATAAGGCGGCAGAACAAGAAGTGGATATCTTGGCAGAAGGTTTTCCTGTTGTCAGCCTTAAATTAGAACGTGAGACTATTCCCCTTGCTTTTCCCGAAGAGGAGAGTTTTTTTCTCCTCACAAAAGATCAAATGGGCCAGGGTGCCCAGTATAGGTTGGAGAACGGAGGGTATCAGCTCAGGTTGGTTGATGGAAAGGTTCGTTTAGAGCCTATTTTTCCAGACGAAGGCCAACTCATAGTTGCCAGCTGGATACTGCCGCTTACTTTGAGCGCCTCAGCAGCCCTCACGATCCGGGACATCAATGCGCCTTGGATCCCCACTTTCCCTGTTTCGCCAACAACACTCACGAGCTACGCTTTCTCAGTCTTCAATTTGGGTTGGTATCTTGCCCTTGCTTCTAGAGAAAACCAATTTCGGAATTCGCTTCTAGCGATTCCCGAACCGGTTTCCGGAGTATCTGAACCACCCGGTCTTCTATTTCAAAAAGGACAGCGTTCACTTGACGAGGGAAATATTGACCTTGCCCGGGCTATACTTCTCCAAGTTTTTGAGGAAAGTCCCGAAAGCCCCTGGGCTGCCCAGTCGCTATTTTTACTTTCACGGATAGCATTAGTTAAAGGGCAGGTAAACCAGGCTCTAGCATTGTACTCAAACCTCGTGCAAATCTACCCAGTCAGGGATCTCTATGACCGATCGGTTAAAGTTCTTGCAGATCTTTTTTACGACCAAGGAAATACAGTTGAGGCAAGGAAATGGTTTGACCTCATTACTTATTCGGATGGTTTTATTACGCGAGAAGATACTGCTACACTGAAGGCACAATTGGAGGCCCCATGAGGTTTTCCCTTTTTTTCTTTATTCTTTTTATTTCTCCTGCAATGTTGGTATTCAGCCAACAGGCTTCCTCAGGTGAAAGTACGACACAGGAAAAAATCCAGAAGATGGAAAAAGCCCTTCAGGCAGGGGAGCAGCTCAATTTTCTTGAAGAAGAGTGGGATGAAATTTTAGAAGAGGCGCGCAACTCGAACAACCGTGACCTTGAATTGAGGGCCCGTACGGTTATCGCCGCCATGCGAAACGCCCAAAGGTTGAAACCTCTAGAAAATCCTGAAGGTTTTCTCGATTCAGCTTGGAACCGTGAAGTTGAAAGGCACAATAAGAGGACAGCTGAGGGGGTTTTCGGCCTAGGAAGTGCGGTCTCTCTTGGCATCTTTGCTCTAGGAGCAACTTTTGCCGGGGGGAGTATGGTTTTGGGCGACCAGTTTTGGAAAGAGTTTGTCACATCGCCGGCGGGAAGTACCCAGGCGGAAGAGGCTTATGGCAGAATGGTCATCGCAGATTATGTGAGTGTTTACGGAGCTGGAGCAGCTATCCTTGGGGCATTTGGGTTCGTGGTGTTCGAGCTTTTAAAAGAGTAGATAGTGCCCCCGATAGTGGTCAAAAATTTTTAAACCAGAATTTTTGGCTTAAAATCACAATTTTTCCGGCAAATTCGGCGTAAATTTCCTCGATTTTTTGTTTTGACCATTTTCGGGGGCACTAACAAAGGAAAAAAAGAGTATCATCCGTAGAAATCAATAAAATTGTCGCGTCTATACCATTTTGAGATTTTCAGGTATATTTCAAAGTATGATGTTTGAAAACTCCCAAACCCACGGTATTTGGGATGAATTCTTTGAGGCACCCGGCATCCCCAGAGAAGCATTCAGACCTTTTTTCAAAGCGCTCTCCACGACGACCTAGGAGCCTGTTGCGCTTGAGACCGCAGGAATTTACTTGAGGTTGAACTGTGTGATACTTTGTTGCCCATGGCACCACGATACAAAAGCGTCGAGGCAGCCCAGCTTGTGCCATTGGAGAGTTTTCAATCCATCCTAGTCGGTAAGGCAACCAAGGAAATTTGACTTTCGTCCACACTCCCACACCCAGCT
>DYOB01000236.1 GCA_020720765.1 Borreliella garinii | reverse complement strand
TCGATGAAGCCCTTCACTTAACACACGAACACATTCGAGCATTGTTGGAAAATATTGGCCAACACCACACACAAGCCGAAATAGCGCGGCAACTAGGCGTGGATGCGCGCACTGTGCGCCGCTGGAGGGTGGGTGAATCAACCCCCCCCGCCTATCTTGCCCGTGCGCTTCAACATTTCCTTCCATTTGAACCGCCTAGACAAATACCCTCCGCCTTCAGTTTTATTGATCTTTTCGCAGGCATTGGAGGCATACGTATGGCCTTTGAAGACGCAGGAGGACAATGCGTATTCACCAGCGAGTGGGATAGCTATGCACAAAAAACCTACACAGAAAATTACCGCGACGGACACCCCATCCACGGTGACATTACCCAAATTGAAGCCAATGACATCCCCAGTCATGATGTACTTCTCGCTGGCTTCCCCTGTCAACCCTTCTCGATTGCAGGCGTATCTAAAAAAAATGCGCTAGGTCGCGCTCACGGCTTCGCATGTGAAACCCAAGGCACATTATTTTTTGACCTATGCCGTATCATCGAAGCCAAACAACCCCGCGCTTTTTTACTCGAAAATGTTAAAAATCTCATGTCGCACGATAAAGGTCGCACATGGGATGTTATTCAACGCACTCTTATCGACCTTGGTTACGATATTTTTCCTCGCGTGATCGACGGCGCGCATTTTGTCCCACAGCACCGCGAACGCATCCTCATCGTGGGCTTCCGCAAGGCGGAAAATGTAGTTTTCAACTGGGATACGCTCTCACTTCCGCCTAAAAACCGTCACCCACTCAGCGAGATACTGCACCGAACTGATGGTAATGAACCATATCTTCCTTGGGACGACAGCAAATACGTTGACCACATAAATCACTGCCCACAAGCTAAATACACCCTCACGGACAACCTTTGGAACTACCTGCAAAGCTACGCCGAAAAACATCACGCCAAAGGTAATGGTTTCGGCTTCGGCATGGCTTATCCACACAGCATCACCCGCACCCTCTCTGCACGATATTACAAAGACGGCTCCGAAATCCTTATCTATCAAGGCGAGGATAAAAATCCACGCCGCCTAACGCCACGCGAGTGTGCAAGGCTTATGGGCTATCCCGATACCTTTAGGATTCCTGTTTCGGATACACGAGCCTACAAACAATTTGGAAACTCAGTCGTTGTCGATGTTATGCGTCATGCTGCGAAGCTTATGAAAAAACCGTTAGAAAACACCAATATCAAACAGTCTAGTTACTCTCAGCACCACGCCCCTAGAGTAATTTTTGATGCAAAATTGCCGCCAGAGATGAGTTCATACTTACAAAACACTGAAATGAGTAAATAAATAGTGAATTTTCAAACGCTTGAGGCGCTTTTAGATCGAATGCGCGCTCTTGGTGTAAAAAAACTTTACGCCAAGCCTCTTGCTGAAAACGATAACAGCAAGCAACAAATCTACCTCGGTGGCAGCTTTGATGTCCTAAGGCAATTTCCCTTTACAAATATTCGAGAGGAAACCGAAGGGAAAAGAGCGAACTTCAAGGCAAGCCTCAATTTATCTTGGATAAATTCCTGTCCACAAGAAGCGCCCGCCCCGCACGCCCAATTAATCCTTTACCCAGACTACCCAGAAGTTCGACTGTCGGGTTTTTTACGCGGGTGCGTGTTATCTCCTTCAATCCACATGCGCCCAATCCCTGCCTGCGAACGAAAATATAATAATGGTGCGGATGGGCGTGTATTATTTCTTGGCGTTCCTGATGGTCATAACAAAATTTTTGCATATCTCGCACCTCAAAACAGTACTGTTGCTTCGTCTCTAATTTTGCAACACACGACGGATAACTTTAAACAAAACGGTGTTTTCCTAGAGATACCACTCGAAATATCCATTGACTCACGTTCGTCACTCCTTGCGATACTTAAAGATATTCACCTAACTGGCTGGCACTGGAGCCGAAAACTCGATTCCAATGGGCATCCTAAAATCTACAACGCACTCAATGGCGGAGGTTACACATTAGAGGCTCTACTAGGCGTTCGCCCTAACGGAAAAGCAGCGCCTGACTATTTAGACTGGGAAATAAAAGCCTATAGTAGCGACCGCATAACTCTTATGACTCCAGAACCTGATATAGGTTTTTATGGCAGCCATGGTGCTGAAGCCTTCGTTAGAAAGTTTGGCCGCCCCACCGCCAATGACACACTGTATTTCACAGGAAGCCATAAAGCAGGAAAGATATGTCCATCGACTGGCCTAACCCTCAACCTCGATGGATTTAATTCAACATACGCAAAAATAACCAACGTAAGCGGCGGCATAATTCTTGAATCTACCGCCGGATTCGTTTCCGCCGGGTGGTCTTATTCACGACTAATACAACACTGGGCAACGAAGCACGCTGCCGCAGCCTATATACCTTACATTAGAAATAAAACCGAGCCACCGGAGTATTACTACAAAAACCCAGTTTATCTTGGCGAAGGCACGAGTTTTGAACTGTTTCTTACCGCAATTCACAACGGTGTTGTTATTTTTGACCCCGCATCCAAAGTTACCGACGCAAGCACCGCTCGCTCTCGGGTCAAAGCACGTAGTCAATTCAGAATCCCTGTAAAAAAACTCGCCGACCTCTACCGCGCCTTTAGCACCGTTGCGCTTTAACACATCCTTACGT
>DYOB01000007.1 GCA_020720765.1 Borreliella garinii | reverse complement strand
TTGGAATCATCAAACAGGTCTTGGGCTTCCGACAGTTTCTGCTTCGGGGTCTGAAGAAAGTCAACTTGGAGTGGCAGTTGGTGAGCTGTGCTTATAACCTTAAAAGATTGGCGGTTTTGGTCAGATAAAGGGTAGAAAAGGCACTCTTTCAGGCTTTTTGACACAGAGCAGGGTTTCCGGGCGCCCAGAACACCTCATCCATCGGGCCAGAGCCCAGCTATGGCCCTCAGTCTTCGGCGCCCTGAGCATCCCGGCTCCCCTAGCCCGTGTCAAAATCTTAAGCGCAACAGGCTCCTAGAGGAAAACTACCTGTACTCTCCAGCCTCCACAAGAGTTTTCAGGGTGTCCTTTTCTTGAAGCACCTGGAAGTTAGACCAACCACTTATTCCCGGATGGAAATCTAGTCCTGAAAGATCAAACCCGGGTGCAAAGTTTTCCAGACGGGTACGTGAATTGTTGACTTGGAGATTGACCCTATCCCAAATGAGGACCGTTTCCACAGCCGGCCTTAAGGTCAAACGAGCCAGCTTTCGGGACCTGTCTTGGGCAAGGGGTTGAAACTCCACTGCGAGCTGTCTTTTTCCATGGAGTGTGAGACTCCACCTTTCAGTGGTTCCTGTTTTTGAAAAAATGATGTCGAGGTAATCGTCCTCGCCGAAGGAAAGGCGGGCTTTGAATTGCTTCCAAACATCGGGGAGACTCGGCGCAAGAACCAGTTTATCTTTAGCCAGGTCGGGGCGGAAACCTAGATAATTCTGGTACGCGTTTCTGCTGAATTCGGCGACACTCCAGGACTGCGAAAAGGTTCCGGTCATTACAGGTTTTCCATCTAAGCCCGGCTCTGCATTAAGGTTTTCGCTCAAGGTTCCCAGGGTACCCTGGTTTACCATTTGGTCGCTGAGGTTCATGGTGAGTTCGTAGGCCTTATTCTGCGCACCCCACCGTGCGGCTGTTGAAATGACCGGCCCTGAGAGCCAGCCCCAAAGCGCACCGTTATGGTAAGCAGAGTCCTTATGGTAGAATGACGGGTACTCGTGCCTTGGGTGGAAATAAGGGTGCTCCGGGCCGAGGCTTGCCACACCCCAGGGGAAAACGACTTTCGGAAAGAGGTCTCGAAGGATTTTTACTTGTACGTCAGCCGGCCACCATCCGGTATCCAGAGGGTAGGAGGCGGCTATAAACACGTTAGGACGCGGTTTTGTATCCCTTGTTCCATCCGCACGGACCCGGTCGGCCATCACTTGCCCATCCCAGAATTTCCTGATGATCGTATCATCAACCCTGGTTGCCAGATCGTTCCATTTTTTTTGCCCGGCTGGATTTCCTGCCCACCCTTCAATCTCGGCCGCCGTGAGAAGAGCCTGGTACCAAAGCGCCTGGATTTCTATGGCGTGGGTGCCACGGGGACTCCAGGGTAAGTTCCCTTGTATTCTGGCGTCCATCCAAGTGTCGGCGTCATCGTGGGTGAGCAGTCCATCGGTGTCAACCCAGTATTTTAAGGAACTTTCGAGGTAGAGACGGATTGCGGGTAAGGTCGAGATGCCAAAAGCCTTATCCCCTGAATAGGCGATATACTCACGGATTTCTTTAAGAAGGAGAGGTGTACCATCAACAGTATTATAAATAGTCTCGGACTGGTTGACCCTGTTGGGAATACGGCCTAGGTTCTTCTCTGAACTGAAAGATCCGCCGGAGTTTTCACCCTTATTCTGAAAGCGGAGGAAATTCTCCATAACCAGTTTGGAATCTGCAAGGTGGCCTGTGACCAGAAAAGTTCCCGGAAGGGCAATAAAAGTGTCGCGTCCCCAATTGTCCCTAAACCAGGGAAGGCCGGCCCAGAGACCTTTTCCGAATTCCTCAACATAAAAGGACCATGAGGAGGCTTCGGCCCAGAGAAGAGCCTGGTTAAACAGGGGGTCGTCCGTGAGTAGGCAACTCTTGGTTAAGGCTGAATAAATCTGGTTTTTTTCCTGGTTGACCGAGTCGTTTTTTGCGAGTAAAAGTGCCCTTGTTTGGGCTTCTTCCAGTGTTTCACCAAAGGCGAAAGAAAGGGTAAAAGTCGTTTCGGGACCGTTTGTTCCCGCAAGGAGATTCAAGTTGGAAGGGTTTAAGGCTAAGTCCTGCACTATGCTGAAGGGTAAATCACCCAATTTAGTACTGATAAAACCATTTCTATCCACGGCGATTCCCAGGAATGCTGGGTCTTCGTGCGAAGCGCCTTCAGGTCCCGGTCCGACAACCACACCGCCTTCGAATTCTGTAAGGGATAGATTTGTCGTTTCCCAGTCCAAGAACGGTACAATAAATAGATTATCTGCTTGGGCTGAGGTTACCCGAATACTCCATGCCTGTCTGCCCCGGTGGAAAACAAGTTCCTCCGATGCCCCTTCCCATTCGCTGTATTGGCCATAGGGGAGCACAAACTGACGAACTTCGGCTCCCGTTCTGTTGAGGAGATCCCCCCCTTTAGCGCTGGCCCATCCCTTAAAAACCGCCGTTTCACCCAGTATGTAACCCGAACCCCTGCGGTAGCTGGAAGTCCAGCCCTCCCAGTAACCTTTTACGTTATCCCCGACTATATAACGTGATTTTTGCCCAGGTGGAACGGAAATCCTCATGAGGTTAAAAAGTTCTGCTGCATCAGGCAAACCCTGTGCAGTAGCCGGTTCCAGAATTTCCGGCGGATTTGTTACGGTTTCTGCGCGGAATTCAGGTATAAGATTCGAAGATTCCACATAACCTCCTGATCCTGAACACGCCGAAAAAACCAAAACGGCCAAAATAAATATTTTTTTGTTCATAAGATCAAATACCTCTAAATTATTGATTGCATACTGATTTTAATGCATAATGATTGATATATGGAAGACTCGGAAGCATTTCTTCATGATTTAAACGGCAAGCTCCATCAATACCTTCAGGAATTGGATAAAAATCTATTTCCTGCTTTAAAAACTGAGTTCAGCAATTTTCATTCCATGATGGGTACGGTCATGAAGATCCTCCTTAAAAAAGGAATTCTCATCCAAGACCCATATAAGTACGACGAAATGTTCAATGAAGTCGTACCAATTTCTGCCGAACCCTTCGGGGATAACGAAAGAATGAATGAAATGAGCGTCCGGTTGTCCAAGTTTATGTCACAACTTGATTTTATTAACAATTACTACCAGTTCAGCATAGACTATATTAATTTTCAACGCATCAAAGCCCTCGCAGCATTTATACGATTTATCGTCTGGGATAGTCTTTCGATGAATCATAAGGAAGTTGTACAACGGGCTATGACGAGTTTTATCTCGAAGGCCCAGGCGCCCGATGACCCTCTGACAAGCGGACTCATAAAGGATGCTGCAAATCAGTTAGCAATCATTCAAAAAAAGATCCTTGAACTTATCAAAAGGATAAGCGTCTACAAACGGGAAGAATACAAACACCTTCTGAGGTCCACGATCGGGCATGTTTTTAAAAATGCCAGACTGGAAAATGAGAACGACCCCGAAGCCGTTGCTAGAACCGTTAGGAAAGAATTTGTCACACACCTTAAAGGCGAGATTTTTATTCCCGAATTGGTAAAAGAAATATTTGCAGAAGACACACCGGGGCTTGGTGAAAATCTACGCCGGGACCTCCTTCAGAAACTGACGGTTAAAGTGGAGAAAAAAAACAAGGAGAAGAAGGTTATCGATTTCAAGGCCCAGCTTCTTGATACTCTTCGTAACCTATCCAATGTCGGTGTTCCGCTTGAAGCGGCTTTTAAAAAACTCACTGAGAATTCCATAGTTCTGGAGAACCGAAGGATGAGTTTTGGAGAACACTTTAACCAGTGGATTAAATCTATTCTTGGGCAGAAGCGGGAGCCTCTTATTTACAACGTGGAGATGCTCGATCCGCAGACCGCCGTAGTAAGACCCGAGAAGATCGATTTTGATAAATTCCAAAAAGATGGATTTGCTAAGATTAAAAACCTGGAATCCATTGGGTTGAAAACTTCAAATTTTTATTTAAAACTGTCATCACGTCCCGAAAAAGAAATTCTTGAGTTTATCAATACCAATTTTCTTGAAGTCAGCCGTATGGTTGAAAAAATTAACGCCTTGGATGTGTATTTCAAGTCAGAAGTTCCCAAAGAAAAAAAGAATCTTATCAGAGGGACTAAAGTTGAGGTTATGCAAATCCGGTCCATGCTTTCAGCGACAAATAAGTCAAAACTCGAGTATATGAGCGCGGTTGAAGAAATTGAACAACTGAAGAGATTGGGTGTTAAGATTGAGGAATAAGCAGGGTGGAATGGTAATGCCCGAGAAGTCTTAATTCCGAAGCGTAATTTTCCAAGTCTTTTAATACCTGTTCAAAAGTATCGAGGTTGGAGTTCAGTTCCATATCTGCATAGAACATATACTGCCAGGGTTTTCCGTGGATGGGCCGCGATTCGAGCTTAGTAAGGCTGAGTCCCTTCTGTGCCAGAATTGTGAGAACTTTAGCCAGCGATCCTGCTTCTTTTCCCAGGGTAAAAACAATGCTGGTTTTATTAGGCGCTTTAAGGCTGGGTTCAGACGAGCGCGCAACAACGAAAAACCTTGTGAAGTTATGCGGATTATTTTCTATGGCCTTCGAAAGAATCTTGAGTCCATAGACAGATGCTGCGCCTTCACTGGCTATTGCCGCAGTAGTGGTATCCTGGGTCGCAGCGACATGGGCCGCGCTTCCGGCTGTATCGTAAAAAGGCTGCCTCAACCAAGAAGGGTACTTGTCAAGAAAAGCGCTGCTCTGCATCAGAGCCTGGGGGTGGCTGATGACTGTCTTAATATCTTCATAAGTAGCGGACTCTATCGTCAGTAAGCAGTGACTCACACGTACCTGGACCTCCCCAACGATATGCAAATCCGGGTAATCGAGTAAAAGGTCGTAGTTTTCATGAACACTCCCTGCAAGGCTGTTCTCAACGGGGAGGGCCGCAAAGCGAGCATGTCCGGATTTCAGGGATTCGAATACTTCACGGAATGACTTCCTGGGAAGAGGGATGGCATCGGGAAAGACATCTTTAACAGCCATTTCGCTAAAAGCACCGGGTTCACCCTGGAAGGCAACCTTGAGGTTAGCATCACTGGACATAACTTACCAGAACATCAGTGTCCTTGGGGCGTTTCAGAATTTCCGAAACCCGGCTTTCGAGGAAAACGGTGTCAAAGAAATCTTCTTCCATTTCTTTGATAAAACCCATGATTTTTACCACGTAAAGTCGTGTGGAGTTGGGAATCAAGTTTTGCTTAACACGTGAAAAGCCGGCATTGTAGGCTGCAAGTCCTTTTTCGAGACTTCCTGCTAAAACAACGCTCGATTTGATATGGCTGACGCCAAGCCTTGAATTGATCCAGGGATTAAAAGCCGCCGAGGCCGGAAGATCGGGGTAGGAAATGGAATTCAGCTGGAAAAGGCCTCTATCGAGGCTGCCTATATTTCTACCCAAGGCTTTCGGGAGAAAATGGCTTTCCTTCTTAGCAAGTGAAAAAGCAATTATTGGGGATAAATTATTTTCATCGCAGGCAGTTAAAATAGCCAAAGCGACTTCGGAATTTTGGGTTAGTTTCGTGAAGTACTTTAAAACAATGCCGCTGGTTTCAATATTCCGGTAAAGGGACAGGCTGACGGTTTCCCCAACCATGGGTGTCTGGAAGTCTTGATTCTCCTCTATATGAGGCTGCGGAAGTAGGGCTAGGGCAACGATTCCCATAAAAGATAGGAGAAGGAGACCGAAAATAAGTCTATACTTTATCATGCGCGCAATTTTACAATAAATTCTGAAAAAGTCAAGTCTTTTTTAATCTTTTGAACCTAATTCACCTTCGGCTGGAGAATTTCGGTGATTTTATTGAGGAAATCCTGGCTTTTAAAAGGTTTATGGAGGAAGTTCATCCCGAAGGTTTCCAAACCGTGTCTCTGGATTTCATCGTCCGGATACCCTGAAATATAAAGAACTGGGATATGACAATCATGTTCTCTTAGAATCTTCACGGTATCAGGGCCGCTTTTTCCGGGCATCACAACATCGGATATCAGCAAATCCCAAGAATCCTTTGAGAGTTTATAGAACTCTAGAAGATCGTTCCCGCTGGAGAAAGCTTGAACAAGGTGTCCGTTGCGTTCGAGAATTTTCATGGTGTACTCCCTAACCATCTCTTCGTCTTCCACAAGAAGGATCTTGGCTTTCTTGGGTATAGTTGTCACAGGAGTGTGGGATTGGGAATCGGATGTTTCTTCGTTGTTGATATTTTCAGGAAAAAGGAGCCTAAAGATAGTACCCTTTTGACTCGTACTTTCCACAAGGATATGGGCGCCACTCTGTTGAACTATGCCATAAACCGTAGCAAGACCCAAACCCGTACCTTTTCCCGGCTCTTTGGTAGTATAAAACGGTTCGAAAATATGGGGAAGCACGTTTTCCGGGATTCCCAATCCCTGGTCTTCCGCGGAAAATTCAGCGTAGACTCCGGGAAGGATGAGTTCGCTGCCGTCGTAAACCGAACGCTCCAGCAGAACGCGGCGGGTTCGTAAAGTAAGGACCCCTTGTTCACGCATCGCATCCTGGCCGTTGAGGCAGAGGTTCATCACGACCTGTTCCATCTGTGCCGCGTCGATAAGCACCCGCGGTAGGGCTGGATCGAGGTCCATTTTAATTTCTATTGATTCGCGCAGGAGCCTGTTGAGGATGGACCCCATCCCCTGCACAAGGTGGTTGATATTGATGGATTGCGGGGTGCGGAGTTGGCGCCGGGAGAAGGCTAGAAGTTGGGATGTCAGTTCGGCAGCCTTTCTTCCCGCCTGGAGAATATCCCCAAGATCCCTGGCAATTTGTTGCCCCGGCGGGGTGTCGCTGATAAGAAGCTCCGAGTAACCGTTGATTACAGTCAGTATATTATTAAAATCGTGGGCTATCCCGCCAGCGAGTCTGCCGAGGCCCTCCATGCGCTGACTTTCTCTTAGCTGGTGCTCAAGGCTTTTACGGTGTGTATTATCGAAGAGAAAGCCCCTGATCATATCATTTTCCCCCGTTTCACCGAGGTTTCCGACAAGGTTGGCGATAACATTCACCTTTTGACCATCTTGGCGGAGAAGATCGATCTCATAATATTCGAGGTGCTTGGTGACGGAAAAATCGTTTTCAAGGATCCGGAGTACTTCCGGTTCAGGAAAGACGTCGCGGAATGTAAAACTCAGAGCAAAATCTTTTGCGGGAAATCCGAAGATTTTTAGGAAGGACGTGTTGCAGTCGATAATCCTCCAGTTCGAGTCCATCAAGAAGTCCCCGGTGATATCGTCTTCAAAAAAGCTCCGATATCGAATCTCGCTTCTGAGAAGTTTTTTAATTTGGCTTTCTTTTTCTGCTATTTCCGCCCTAAGTGCCCAATTTTCACTCATCTCCATCCCGGTAGAGTTGGAAACAGGGGTTTCGAACTGCTCGACGAGATCGGTCAATTGATCCATCCTTCCGGGGTTTCTCTGCCAGTTATCGAGGGACCAACCATGGATGGATTGGAAAAGCGTATAGATATACCAAGGAGACAAGGCCCTGTTCTCGGCCTCGAATTTTTGTTTGTTGCTTAAGCGGGAAAAATACAAGTCTCTCACTGTATCGATAGGGGAAAACGGTAAAATCCTCACCCAGCCCAGCCTTTCTTTCTGTGGAGTCATGGAAAAATCGCAATAAAGGTTAATATAAGCGTGGAGTTGGCTGGCCACCTCATCGAGGTCCTGTTCCTTGGCCGACCGCCATGTTGATTCTGAAAGAAGGAGAACCCTGAAAGGGACCGAGATTGTGAGAAAAACGTCGACAACTTCTTTTATGTTCGTTTTTTCCCCTTGGTTCCCGGTAGTGATGATCCAGAGTAGGGAAGTGGTATCTTCGTGTTCTTGTGTCACAGTATCGAGGATAATAACTAAAAAGCCTGGTCAGGTGAAGACTCACTCAACTTGACAACCTGGTGTGTTGAGGTTAATTTTGAGAACAGTGCATACGGAACTTGCAAGAAAAGACGGTTCTTATTACGAAGAAGAACAAATTGGGGATGAACTTTTTAGAGCCTCGCTCAAACTTATTCCTACGGCAATTTTAGCAACCCAGATCAGTATTCACGTTTTTTTTTGGTATTTTTTAAATCTATTTCCTGTCAGGGAAGGATTTATTTGGCTCGTATCACTTTCTTTTGTTAGCCTTGGCTGGTACCTCCAGGTCAGGTCAGACAGAAATTCTAAAAATACTTTTTCTCCCCTTAATCTCTTGAGACACCAAATTTTTTCTGTTTTAACAGCTTTTATGGTCAGCCTTGGTTGCGTGTACATTTTCCCCCTTGTTTCCGGGTTTGACATGGTGATTTTGGGCGTCCTTTTCGTCGTGTTTCTCTTTTCAGGAACTTTCATGCTCGTACATATCCCTCAGCTCTCTTTCATTTGGATGGTGCCATTTGCCATACTCGGGTATAAAATATTTATTTTTGATATTATTCAGCAGCAGATTCCGCTTATCGCGTCATTTACAGTGTTGTTAGCTTACAATTTTGGCATCAATAGGATGTTTTTTAAGGTTTTCAGGGAACGTTTCTCCTATAAGATTACGGCCGAGAACCAAAAAATAAATATCGACAACCTCTTAGACCAAAGTCCCGTTTCCATTATTCTCACCGACCTCAAGGGCAATATTCTGAGGGTGAACAAAAAAACCGAAGAGCTCACAGGGTATACGAGCAACGAGCTCGTCGGAAAAAAACCCAGTATTTTAAAAAGTGGCGACAGTCCACTGGAAATGTATAAGGCGATGTGGGAACGAATTTCCAAGGGTGAAACTTGGAGCGGGGAATTTAACAATGTCAGCAAAGATGGAAAACGCTTCGTTGAAAAAGCCATAGTCAGCCCTATAAAAAATTCAAACGGCGTCGTTCAGCACTATATGGCGGTAAAAGAAGACATTACGTTTCAAAAAAACAGCGAAGCAGTTTTGTTGCGGCAAAAAAGCATTATTGAACTCTTACTCGGAGATTTCGAGCATCAGGCCCGTGACTGGTTATGGGAACTGGATTCCAACCTTCGGCTGAGTTACATCTCCGATAAAATTATCGCACTTGGTGTCGACGGAAAAAGGCTGCTCGGTCTAAGGGGTAAAGACATACTCTGGCTGTTCAGGCCGCCCGAAGACAGGGAGGCTGAAAAACTCACTATTACCCTCCACGAGATGGTGAAAAACCAACGTCCATTCAACGAATGGGAGGTGAAAATCTTTGTTGCGGGCAGGGTACAATGGCTCTCTCTCTCGGCGACAACTATCACAAGCGAGGCGGGAGAATTTCTCGGATGGCGCGGCGTTGGGCGGGATATTTCCGAGCACAAAAAGTTGGAAATCGACTTAAAAAATAAAGCAAATCTCGATGAAACTACCGGGCTTCCGAACAGACGCCACTTCAAGGAGAAGCTCGAAGAAATTTTAAAAAACGCCCCTGATGATTTCCAGGCTATTCTCGGGATTTTCTACCTGGGTAAACTCGACACAATCAGAACCGAACTGGGGTCACGGACGTGCAACTCGATTATTGATATCGTCATAAGAAATTTCTTCGAGATTGTTGGTTATAACGCTATTCTCGCCAGGTTATCCAGGGACGAGTTCGCCTTTCTTATTTCTTCCTCCGAGATCGATGATGTCAACAAGATCCACCTTTTCGGGAGAAATTACGATCAAGCGCTCGAGGTCGAAAACATCACCCACCAGGTCGGTATGCATATAGGGCTGGCTTTTTATCCTGATGATTCCATGGACGTGAAGGGTTTGTTGAGATCTGCGGACCTTGCCATGAAAGAGTCGAGGGTCCAGGGACGGTGGAAGGTCATGCGGTACAGGGAGGATCTAGCCTCTTTATACCTCAAGAAACAGAACATGATTTCAGAGTTCGCTGTTGCTCTTTCAAAGGGTCAGTTCCAGATGTATTACCAACCGCAGGTCGAAGCACAGGGGGGAAAAATCATCGGTGCTGAATCCCTTATCCGTTGGTTCCATCCTCTCAACGGCCTTATTTCCCCCGGGGAGTTTATTCCCATGGCCGAACAGAGCGGGTTTATTGTTTCTTTAGGAGAATGGACTCTTTTACAAGCTTGCAAGGATGCCATGCTCTGGGATTCCCCCATCGGCGTTTCTGTGAATGTTTCAGGGGTTCAACTCAAAGACACACGGCGTCTGATAAGAGACGTGAAAACCGCCTTGAGCCAATCCGGTCTACCTCCTAACAGGCTTCTTCTGGAAATCACCGAATCTTCCCTTGTAGGAAATGAAAACGAAATCGAACCCTTGCTTCTCAAGTTGCGTGAACTCGGGGTTCTCCTGGCCCTCGATGATTTCGGTACCGGGTATTCTTCCCTTGCCTACCTTCAAAAGCTGCATTTGGATAAGATAAAAATTGACCAATCCTTCGTACGTAGGCTGGGTTCCGATGACACAGCACATATTTTGGTACGGATTATCATTGAACTAGCGACCTCGCTCGGGCTCGAAAGCGTGGCGGAGGGTGTAGAAGACGAGAATGAGGCGAATTCCCTGAGGGCCCTGGGGTGCCATTGGTTCCAAGGTTTTCTCTACGGGAAGCCCATGCCGAACAGCGACTTTCGGGAACGCTTGAAACTCCAAGTTTCATAAAATGGCAGGAACATGGGGGCTTGGGACTTGGTCATGGTTTGATTCCTACTGGGCGCACGATAAAAGCAGTTCCCCCGGGAAAGTCTTTAGGGAGGCTTTGAGCCTGGGAGCATCCCATGTGGATACGGCGCCTATCTACGGAAACGGGCGGTCGGAACAGTTCTTAGGCAGGCTTTTCCGTGAGACATCGAGCTCCATCGAGGTCGGAACTAAATTTCAACTCACGGAACTAGGAGGCGTTCTAAAGTCGCTTAAAAGGTCTCTTACACGCCTTGGAAGGAAGAATGTAGGAGTATTTTATGCCCATTGGCCCCGAAAGGACAGAGTTTCAAGTATTTATGCGGAGCTACTGCAGGATTTGAAAGAAAGCAGGGAAATCGGAGCCTGCGGAGTCAGCAATTTCCTGCCTGGAGACCTAGAAAATCTTGGCTCTTTACCCCACAACTGGTGGTATCAAGGGCCTTTGAACCCGCTTTTCCGAAGGCGTTGGGAGGATTCGCTTCCCTGGCTTCGTCAGACTGGGAGTACCTTCGAGGCATACGGGGTTCTTGGACAGGGTCTTTTCTCGAGGAACATGGAAAAGACCGACGGTAGGTTGGAGCAGTTGCTCTTCCGTCTTGAAAACCGTCCTGCCGTCCTACAGTTTCTAAAGGAATGGAAGGCGCTCTGCGACTCCTCAGGGGTCACACAGGCAAAGCTTGCCCTGCGTTGGGCGCAGGCCCGGGAAAAGGTCGGCCGTGTCATTCTAGGCTCACGTCTGCAAGGTCAGTTGACCGAACTCTTTGCCGGCCCGGAACCAAGCCTAAAAACCTTGGAACTAGCAGAAGGTCTGTCTCAAGAATTTTCACAGGCGATAACTTTTTCCCAGAATCTTTGGAATCATTCCTAGAATTTTCTGTAGAATTTGAATTCCCTATAAAAACCCCTTAGACTTGTCTTGTGTCAGATAACATCCAGACCTTCGAAACCCATCCTTTTATCCAGGCCCTCTTCGAGGATTTAGTCCTGAGCTTACCCAATGTCGGGTGCCGGTTCCAAGGCGGTTTGGACTACATATATATCACCGTCAATGCCGACCCTATCAAACTGAAAAACCAGCTCTTCCTTCTTTTTTATAATTTGGCACAGACTGAAAAAATTCTGGATTTCCAGTTTACCATTTCGCATATTGAAAATTCTGTTAAGTGGTTTTTTCGCTCGCAAAGACCTATTCATGTGCTGAAAGAACCGGAAAAACTTCAATATTGGAACAGCGAATATAGTCTTCTAGAAGATGACGGCGGCTTCTGGCTCGAACTGGAGGCCGGTCCGATTTCTGCCAACCATGACTTACCCTTTGACCACGATAAAGCTTTGGAACTTTATCCCAACGAGGAAATGGTTCAAGAGGTTTTAAGGAAATTCATCACCCGATGCCAGGTTCTAATAACAAGTTTGACGCAGGCGATACAGGCTCAGGATTTGCCCGAAGTTTTCAGATTATCCCATACCATAAAAGGCTCGGCAAGAAATGTTTTCGCCCTAAAGATTTCAACACAGGCTTTGAGGCTTGAAAAAACTTCACGCAGCGGGAGTTTAGTAGGTGCAGAAGAAATGGTTTCGGACATCGCAGAGTCTTACAAGGAATTTATTCAGTACCTTGGGGTAACGGATGATTGACGCTGTTATCGTAGAGGATGATTTTGCCAACAGAAAACTTATAGGCATACTTATGACAAAGGAAGGCTGGAAGGTGAGGGAAGCAGAAGGCGGAGAAGAAGCCCTTTCATTTATAGCCGAAAAACGCCCGAATGTTCTGGTGACCGATATCAATATGCCTTCAATGACGGGCCTGGAACTTATGAGGCGCGTTCAGAAAGTCTATCCCGGCCTCACGGTTATAGCTCTGACGAGCGACCAGTGGGATCGGGAAAAGTTGTTGTCGGAGGGGTTCGACGAAGTATTAGACAAACCCCTCGATAAAGAAAAACTTGAAAAAGTCTTAAGCCAAATTCAAAACAAGGAGTAGGTATGGAGTGGATAATTGTCGGGGCTGTGCTATTAGCGCTGGCCGTGGGTTTGTTTTTCGGGTCCCGTTCCCAGGGGGATAAGGTTCTCCAGCTGAAGAGTTCCAAGGCCGGAAAGGTAAAGGATATCGTTCAACTTCAAAAAGATATCGCTACCGATCTCGGAGCCGGTTCTTTTCGTGACACAGTCGAAGTCCGGGGAAAACCCGAAATCACAAGCCAGCTCAAAGGCGAACTTAGCGGTACCCCATGTTTGTACTACTCGGTATCGATCACGCGTGAATATGAAGAGACGTATACCGAGAAAGATTCTGATGGAAAAAGCCAGACGAGGACACGCCGAGGATCGGATACCATCAGTTCGAACACACGGAGCGTTCCCTTTAAGGTGAACGATGGCACTGGTTCCATCGAAGTTCGCCCCGAGGGAGCCGACGTCGAACTTGTAAAAACTGTGGATACTTTCGAGCAAGGCGACCCCGGCGGTAAGATCAGCTTTAAAGGGTTTTCGTTCCAGGTTAGTTCGCAGAGTTCGGGCCGCCGGACCCTTGGATACCGTTACGAAGAAAGGATCCTGCCTGTTGACCAAGACGTCTTTGTTTTTGGGGAAGCCACGGATAACGGGGATATACTCAGAATCGGCCGCCCTGAAAAGAAAGGGCTCTTTCTTATCAGCCACCGTATTAAGGATGAAATCGTACGCAGTGCTGAAGGTTCGGCTAAAGGCATGAGGATAGGCTCCATTGCGAGCGCAATTCTCGGACTCGCGGGTATCGTGGTTGGAATTCTGTTCAACAAGTGATACATTTGGCCTATGAAACACCTACAAATTCTCGCGTTTTTGTTCATAGGCCTTATTTCCTGGTCCCAGGAACCCAATCCAGATAGGGCCTTAAAGGTCGTATTACCCGATGTTGCCTTTCCTTTTCACCCGCTTGTAGCAGAGACAAGCGTGGCAAGCCAGGTTTTTTCAGGGCTTTTTGAAGGCTTGCTTGACCTCGATCCTTCGACGTTGGCCCCTGTACCTGCGATAGCCGAAGCCTGGACCTTTTCGAGGGACGGGAAAATTCTGACCCTTAAGCTAAGACCAAACATTAAGTATTCCGATGGAAGCCCCCTTGTAGCCCAGGATTTTCTTGAAAGTTGGAAGGTTCTTTTAGAGCCTAGGGGCAATCGGAGTTTTGCGACCCTCTTTGACGACGTTGTGAACGCTGTCGAATACAGGACGGGTAAAATTACAGACTTTTCTCAGGTGGGTGTCTCTGTAAATGGACCGTCCGAAATTGTTATCCGTCTTGTTCGGCCTGCACCGCATTTTTTGAGCATTCTTGCCCACTATAGTTTCCATCCGGTACACTCAAGCATTCGGAATTCACGAAACCCATCCATTACCAGCCTTATTTGTAACGGCCCCTATAAAGTCAAATCGTTTGCAGGAAAAAGGCTGATTATGGAAAGAAACCCCAACTATTGGGACCGTGCCAATGTAGCCATAGCCCAGGTAGAAATCCAGTTCACGGATGATTCGGAAAATGTTACTCGTGCTTACTCGCGGGGAGAAGTTGACTGGATAGACGGGGTTTTCGACGGTGATTTTGTTATCAACAGGGAAAATATCGTTGTGGCCGCCTCGTTTGCGTCTTCTTATTTTTATTTTAATTCTGCTCAGGCCCCTTATTCAGACTACCGTGTAAGAAGGGCGCTAGCTCTGCTGGTCGACCCTCAAGCTCTTAGGGAAGAACAGATTCTGGGAACAACAGCCCTGATTCCACCCATTCCTCCCTATACCCTGGCCCAAGGAATAGACGAGCGGAACCAGGAAGAAGCGGAAAGGCTTCTCGCTGAATCTGGTTTTCCTTTGGGACGCGGTCTGCCCGAGCTGAAATTTTTCATCCCCGAAGAAGGAGAAATACTCCAGCGGATGGTGAAGGTTTTGGAAAAAAGCTGGGAAAAATACGTAAAGGTAGCCATAGTCACTTCGCCCTGGTCTCAATACCACGAAAGGACCAAGACGGAAGACTTTACTGTAGCCTACCAGAGTTGGATAGGCGACTTTCCCGATCCTCTTACTTTTCTTTTAATGTGGGAGACGGGAAGCAGCCTTAATACTGCACGTTTTTCAGACCCTGAGTACGACCGGCTTCTGGAAGAAAGCCGGGGAAAAACCCGTATCAACGAACGGTTCCAGGTACTTGGAAGGGCGGAAAATTACCTGCTTCAGCGTGCGGCCCTGATCCCAGTGGCTTTCGGGGCGAGTTTTCACCTTATCGATAGGGCAAATGTCGGCGGGTGGTTCCCCAATCCCCTTGATTTTCACCCCTTTAAGCGCATGTTTTTCCAGGCACGCCGGGCCCTCCCTAACCTTGCTATGGCATTTCCAGGCTTTTGACAAGGGTCAAATTCTATGCTATACTCAGATATGGCGGAAATGTCTATAGTAGGGCTCAAACCCCGGTTTAAGGTGAATCAGAGAATAGTGTATCCCGTTCAAGGGGTAGGGCACGTCCAATCCATTCAGGAGAAGGACTTTCAGGGAAAAAAAATCCTCTACTATTATATTTATTTAAAGGTTACGGATATGACCGTAATGATCCCTGTTGATAAGGCCGAGGGCCTTGGATTGCGGGCAATTGCCGAACAATCCAAGGTTAAAGACGCTTTGAATCTTATCTCCAAAGTTGGAGAGCCCTCCACTTCGGACTGGAAACTTCGTTACCAGACCAATATGGCCCTCCTGAAAGAGGGCGGGGTCAGTCAGATAGCCACTGTTGTGAGGAATCTTTACCAGCGTAGCAGGACCAAAGAATTGCCTATCCTCGAAAGAAAACTTTACGACAATGCCCTGAAAATCCTCATTGACGAAATAAGTTTCAGCCTGGATATGAAGTGCGAGGAAGTCGAACAACTCGTTTTTTCTAAACTGGAACTCAACTGATGACAACAAAACCCGAATGGTCTGACTTTTTCCACGAAATTAATGCCGAGGTTTTAGGGGAAGAACTTCCCTCTGTGAATGTTATTCAACAAGCAGGGGGCGATCCCTTCGCCATATTTGTGGCAACACTGATTTCCACGCGTACACGGGACGATGTCACGTTGCGGACCTCCCGAAAACTGTTAGAGGCCGCGGATTCCCCCGAAAAACTGATCAAACTCACTGAAGATGAAATAGAGAAGAAGATTTATCCTTCAGGGTTTTACAGGGTTAAAGCTAAAAACTTATTAGAAATTGCACATATTCTTATCAAAACCTACAACTCAAAAGTACCTGAAACTTCCGAAGCTTTGAACAATCTTCCCGGGGTCGGGCCCAAGGTGGCAAACCTCATTCTCAGCTTGGCCTTCGGGCAGGATACGATCTGTGTCGATACCCATGTCCACCGCATCACGAACAGGATGGGTTGGATACTAACAAGCACCCCGGAGAAGACTGAACTTGAACTGATGCGTATTGTTCCTAAGGATCAATGGAATCTTATCAATGAGGTCTTTGTGAAATTTGGTCAAAGACAGTGTTTGCCGGCGTCCCCGCACTGTTCTTCGTGTACTTTTACTGATTGGTGCCCCAAGAATGGGGTTCTGCATTCGCGTTAAGAAGTTCATCCATTCACTTTATCTCCAACGGGAATCGAACCCGTGTTTACGCCTTGAGAGGGCATCGTCCTAACCGCTAGACGATGGAGACAAAAAAATTGAGCCTCTTTTAAAAGGCTCATAAGACATCTCCTAGGGGATTCGAACCCCTGTTGTCGGGATGAAAACCCGATGTCCTAACCCCTAGACGAAGGAGACAATTCATAACAAGGCTATAGAAGACGGCGTTCCTTGTCAAGAACTGAGCTGACGCGGACTCGAACCGCGGACCCACGCCTTAAAAGGGCGTTGCTCTGCCTGCTGAGCTATCAGCCCAAGGTTGTACGAGGATAAACATTTTACTCATAAATGTCAACCGACTAAGTCCTCTTTAAGGGGTTTAGAATTTCAGCGAGCTCTCGATCATAAACCTGCTCTGTGATATTTCGCCTATCCTCTGCCCTAGTTCCATGGTCGAGAAGGATGCGCTGATCTCCCAGAGGTCGAAGAACCTGAACCCAGCTCCAGCTGTCAGGTTCCCGCTGCTCCAACCAGCTCTGAGACTGAGAAAGTTCACGAGGACCACTTCGCCACCAAAGTGCCACCACGTCAGCCATGAAGGCGTTTTGTTGCCTGTAATGGGTATACGCATCTCCATATGGACCTTGGGGCTGATGACGTCTTTATATTCACCAAAGTCAGGTGTCCAGCCGAAACCCGCTCGTACAGTCATGGGGAGGATGAAAACCTGGGTATCCTTGGTTCCTGTCGTGGGGAATAAAAAGGAGGAAACCACCGAGTCTAAGCCGTTAAGACGGTCGCCCGGGTCACCGTTTCCAGCGTCGTTGACCGAAAGTCCAAAGGTGAAGTTAGTCCACTCAAGAAGAGTTCCGAGGCTGAGGCTGAAGTATGGAAAGGTATAAACCGGGTGTGTCATGTCCAAGGCTGAACCGCTGAGCATGGAGAGTAGATTCAGAACACTGTATTCGCTGTAGTAATAGTGCATGATCTTCAGCGAACCGCCCACGTGGAGAACCATGTCGGGGGCGACCGCGTCGACCTCGCCGTCCTCCGTTAAAAGCGGATCAAGGTTGGGTTCACCAGCGAAGAAAAAAGGAACAGCCACCGAGTATCCGATGATTGCAGCGAGGCTTGAAGTGAAGAGGGCATTGGTTCCCATCAAGCTTTCACCCTTGCCGTAAAGATTGCTGTCGACAACGAGGGCCAAGGCCAGTCCTTTAGAGATATAACCAAGCCCGAGCGTCTCGGACATACCAATGCCGTTCTGGGTGACCAGGTCGCTGAAAAAATTCAGGACGGGATTCGGCGGGGGCCCAAAAATGTCAAAACTATCAAAACTCCCGTCCCTGATAAACCCCACAAAGTCGCTGATATCCTGAAACCTCAGGAAGGCGCTGGTGTTCATAACCAAGTAAAAACTATCGTTAGACTCACGGGAGAAACCTGCTGGGTTGGAGAAAAGTGCATTCCAACCCCTGGCGACAGCGACATTGCTCGAACCCTGGGCCAGGACCTCCGGGGTGAAGGGCTGGTAAACGGGAAGGTAAATTTCCTGGGCAAAAATCTTTCCTGTAAGCAGAAAAACAAGGAAAAAACTGTAAAAATACTTAGCTTTCATAGAAAATCTGCTCCTTAAAATGGTAAGACGTCGCCAATTCTGTCGAGATGGAGGTAATCCGTGTCAGCGGTCGTGGTGCTTTTATCAAAACCCTCAAAAATCGCTTGAAAGGCAAGTATAAGGTTGGCTTCATCAAAATTCGTAGTCAAAGCACCGACACTTCCGTCCGAATCGAGGAAGGCTAGTACGCTTGTCGGCCCGGACGTGGAATTATCGACGGTAGCAAAGATAAAAGCAGCTCCAACGCTTGTCTGGGCTATGGGACCCAACTCTTCAAGGGATGCGGAGTTAAACCAATCCATACCATTTGGTCCCGTCGGTCCCAGATAATCGGAACAGACTTCGTTGATAAGAAAAAATGCTTGCAGGATTTTGGTCCGGGCTTCCGTGGTGCCGGAAGGCATAAGGGTCAGCATTATCGCCTGGAGTTCTGCCGAATCACCTACTACAAAACCATTGAGTAATCCGCTGGTCACGAGTTCGGGAAAGAGGTGGGTAACCACTCGATTAATAGCCTCGGGAACTCCGGCGACTTTGGAATAAGCGTCCACAAGGAGGAGGCTGGCCTGGACTCGGGTGGTTGTACTGGCTTGAAGGTCTATGAGTTTTAGGACGAGTTCTGAAGAAAGCGTCGTATCAGCCATAACAGCGGCTGTCCAGCGGGAAGAGGCCATTTTTCCATCAATTTCCGAGATACCCCAGGTTTCTATGACCCCCGAAGCCGGAAGTATGGGGTTATCAAGTCCCTCTAAGGGGTTGGCTTCCCAGAGTAACTGGCACGAACTTAAGGAAGCGAAGAGAAAAAAAAGTGAAATCGAACCGCGCATCATAAAATTCACCCCCACCTATAATATTATCGCAAAAAAAACATTTAACAAGAGAGCCTCTTTCAAAACTACTGCGGAGGGGTTATCAGTTCGCAAAAAACTTCCTCAAATCCTCATTTACACGAGTAAACTACGGTTTTCGCATTGTTTTTCACTTCTGAAACCCCTTCCTAGTTGACTTTTGAAAAAGGCTCAAGAGAGTTCTTTTTAGGAACTGGACGAATTTTAAGGGTTGGGTCTCGGACTGGGGCTGGCCGCCTGGGCCACCATCGCAGTAGCCTGGTCCAAACCGCTGCGGGCTTCCGGGGAAGTTGGGGCAAGTCGAAACGCTTCCTGGAAGGCTTTCTGAGCGAAACGCCAGTCTTTGGCCTGGGCGCGTGCAAAACCCAGCCTTTCCCACCAGCGGGCGGTTTCCGGGTTGAAGTAGACTGAAGTGGTAAGGGCAACGTCTGCGTGGGTGTACTCCCCCAACTGGATAAAAGACTCGCCCATAAAATAATAAACCCTGCCTATTCTATCACCTGCCGGGGCAATTGCGGTGTACTGCTGGAGGTAGGTAATGGCTTCTGCGTGGCGGTTGAGATAAAAAAGAGCCTCGCCGATAATCTCAAGAATTCTGAAGTCGTAGCGACGGATTTCAAGGGCTTGGGTGGCGTAGCGCACCGATTCCTGGTAGCGTTTCAGCTGGTTAAGGCTCCACCCCAGAACCGTGTAAGAGTCCATATTTTGAGGATTATCCTTAAGTTCGGCAAGGGTGATGTTCACTGCTTCCTCGTAATTTCCACGGCGGAAGGAAGCTAGGGCGTCGGGCCGGCCTTGGGCGTGAAGGATGCCGGATAAAAGGAAGAATACCAGGAGTTTTTTCATTCTAGCCGTTATCCTTAGGCATGGAGCAGATTCCGTTAAAACGCGCGCCGCTTTCCATTTCAATATCGGGTGCGGTCATATCGCCGTCGACCCTGCTGCCGGAATAGAGCTCTATCTTTTTCGAAGCGGTGATGTTTCCTTTAATATGGCCTCGGTTACTGATGACCTGGGCCTGGATTTTCGCCTCGACCGTGGCGTTATCGCCAATAAAAATATCGCTCTGTGCGGATATCTCTCCCCGGAAATAACCTTTTATCATCAGGGGGGCGTTAAATTCGAGGAGCCCTGTAAAGTGAATATCGTTCGCGAGGACCGTGTCCAATTCGCGTTCATCGACATTACGAAGATCGATTTCTGCCATGCAGAGATACTAACCTCACGTCTAGGGGCTGTCAAGGACCGCTTTGAACTCGGGAAGGGTTTCGCTGAGTTTAATGAGTTTCTCTATTGCGTCCGGTTCGTCAAGGATTGTTGCATAGTTTGGTTTCGCAGACCTTGCCTCGCGTAACGCTTGCGTAAAATATTTTCGTTCCAAAGGATTTTTTGAGACAAAATCCCAAAATCCGCTTTCTTCAGAACAGCGTTCGATTTGAAGTAGGGTATCCTTTTGAAGGTGTGCAACAAGTCTTGAAGCTACCCCTACCTGCAGGCCATGCAAAGACGGCTTGGGGGCCAGGGAATCGTACGCATGACTGATCAAGTGTTCGGCTCCGCTTGCTGGACGACTCGAGCCGGCAATGGCCATGGAAATGCCACACATCATCAGTGAGCTGGATAGGATACGGAGGAATTCCAAGTTCTTGAGATCTTTCGGTGAAAAATGGTCGAAGGTATCTACTGCGTTGCGGGCTATAACAGCGGCAAAGTCATTGACAGTTTCGCCTCGCGTTCGAAAAGCGTATTTCCAATCCCAAACAGATGTAGCTTTACAGAAAAGATCGCCTATTCCGGAATATTGGAGGGGAGATGGGGCCGACGCTAGCAATTCAGTGTCGAGAATCACCATTTCCGGCATATTCGTTTTGAACGAGCGCCTTTTTCCCTTTACCGAAAGGGAAGCACCGGGGCTACAGAAGCCGTCGTTGCTGATGGTGGTGGGAATCACAGCTAGCGGTTTATGCAAAAGGTAGGCGAAATATTTTCCGGCATCGAGAGCTTTTCCTCCGCCAATGGCTACAATTGCATCCAGATTCGCAGGTAGTGCGAGAGAGGATTGAATAATCTTCTCTATGTCGTTGGAATCAATGGTGCTTTCAGAAATCTGATCGATTCCGGCTGTTGAGAAGGAGATTTTAACAGTTGACCCCACGAGGTCCTTTATCCCCTCGCCCCAAAACAGGGCTACCCGATTCCAACCTGAACCTTTCAGATATTTACCTATTTTCGAGAGTGCGCCTGGTTTAATGCGCAGAAGAGAGGGAATGTTAATTTCCATTTTCAAACCCGAATTCCGAATATGGAATTTCACCGACAGAAGGGTAAACCCCGTCCGGACGGTAGGGAAAGTCGAGCAGGGTCTCCCTGCTTGAAACACCGGAGAGTACTAAAATTGTCCGCATACCCGCTTCCATCCCTGCGACAATGTCCGTATCCATCCTGTCGCCTATCATCACGGTCTCGCTCGAGTGGGCACCGAGCTGTTTCCGCGCAATCAGCATCATCAGGGCGTTGGGTTTCCCCACGATATAGGGTTTCTTCCCAGTAGCCGCTTCGACAGCCGCAAGAATGGCTCCGGCCGCGGGTTCAAAACCCCCTCCTTCCACGGGGTCGATAAGGTCGGGGTTGGTCCCGATAAACTTGGACCCTCCGGCGACAAGCCGGGACGCTGTCGTGAGCATTTTAAAATCCGCTGAGCGCGTTTTTCCCACGACGACGTAATCCGGGGAGGTTTCGCTAAGAAGGCAGCTGGCAGCTTCGATTTCGTGCCTCAGACCGTCCCCGCCCAGGACATAACACGAGGCTCCGGGTTTCTGCTGGGATAGAAACAGGGCAGTCGTCTTTGCGGAAGTTAGAAAGTGTTTCTCTTCAAGTCCATTGACGCCCATTTTTTTAAGTTTCAACACAAGTTCCATTGAGGTTTGCTCGCTGTTGTTTGTGAGGAAAAGAAAGGGGATACCACGATCGAGTAAGTTATGGATAAAATGGTCGGCACCGTTCACGAGCTGACTTCCTCTATAAATAACTCCATCCATATCCGAGATGACAGCTTTAATCATTGGCAATTCCTTGTATGGAGTGCAAAACTTTTTCCGAGGCGCGCATAAAACTTTCACGCATGTGACTTGTAAATGGGTTGAATCTCTGGAGGTCGAGGAAGAGTTGGTAGGGGTCGTTGCACGTTTGCCGGACGATCTCTTCCAAGCTGAGAAATCCCTTGGTGGACATGGGGTGGCTCGAAAGGTTCATCTCACCGAGGATGCGTCCCACTAAATGCGTGATACCCTGGGTGACGGCGGCCGACCTGTCGTGTTCCTCCGGGGTCATTTTTAAAACTTTTAGGCCCATGGTTTCGAAACGTACCATCCACTCCATATGAAGGGGACTGGGTTTTCCGAAAGGATAGACCACAATCGGAAGGTCCTTGAGGTCGTCTTTTCCCGAATCGGGACCAAACATGGGGTGGGTTGCGAAAAGCGGCTGGGTGTCTGTGAAAACCTCCCCTAGGAGTTTGGTAGGGAAATGTTTGACCGAACAGGTGTCGGCCACAAGGGTGTTTTTCCCGACGTGTCCGGCGATCTCATGAACGACAGTTTCGAGGCTGGAAATCGAGGTGCAGAGAAAGAGGGTTTCGCAGGTGCAAACCTCTTCTAGGCTGGTTTTTTTTACACCATCCGGCGGTAGGGAATTTTTTGAGTACCCGAGGACCTCGTCCCCAGGGAAACTGCGGGCAAGGCTCTGGGCCCAAAAGGAGCCGAAACGGCCCATTCCGTAAATTCCTATAGTCACAAAAAAATAATAGGAAGAAACCTTAATTTGGTCCATGGTTTCTTTATACTTTTTTTTAAATTGACTATACTGGGAGGCATCATAGGAGACTCACCGTGACATTTATTGAAAAAATGAAAGCTAAAGCCCGGGGAATGGGTAAAAGGCTGGTTCTTCCCGAAGGGACCGAACCCCGGACCATTGCCGCTTCGAGAAGAATTCTGGTCGAAAAACTCGCATCCGAGGTCACCCTTGTAGGAAAAACCGAAGATATAGCGGCCAAGGCAAAAGAGATTGGTGTGGATCTGACGGGTATCCGCATAGCTGATCCACATAAGAGCACAGACCACACGTCATTCTCCGAAAAATTATTTGAACTTCGGAAGGCTAAGGGGATGACCCTTGAACAGGCCCAAATCCAAATCCAGGATGTCCTTTGGTGGGGTGCCATGATGGTGCGCACCGGCCAAGCCGATGCCATGGTCGCCGGGGCCGACAATTCTACAGGAAACGTCCTGCGCGCCTCGATTCCAATTATTGGCACTGCTCCTGGAATAAAATTTGCATCCAGCTGTTTCGTGATGGTCCATCCCGATCCTCAGTGGGGGAAGGACGGTCTTATGATTTTTGCCGACTGTGCTGTCATTCCTTCCCCGACCTCCCAACAGCTTGCCGAGATAGCACTGGCGGCCGCCCAGAGTTGCCGGCTCTATCTTGAAACCGAGCCCGTTGTCGCCCTGCTGAGCTTTTCAACTAAGGGAAGTGCGGCGCATGAAAGCGTTGACATAGTCAACGAAGCCCTGAAGATGATTAAAGAAAAAGCCCCTGAACTACAGGTGGACGGGGAAATGCAGGCGGATGCCGCCTTGATACATAGCGTAGCCGCAAAAAAAGCCCCGGGATCTACGGTCGCTGGAAAGGCCAATACCTTGATTTTCCCCGACTTGAATTCGGGCAATATCGGGTACAAGCTCGTCCAGCGTTTGGGCGGAGTCGAGGCCTTCGGGCCCTTTCTCCAAGGGTTTGCGAAACCCGTCAGCGATCTCAGCCGGGGTTGTTCCATCGATGATATCGTGAATACTTCCTCGGTTATTCTGTGCCAGGTCCAAGGGTAACATATTATGAGAATCTTGCTCAGCGGTTACGGAAAAATGGGGCGCGAGGTAGAAAAGATCCTTCTCGAAAGGGGACACTCTGTCTCTTCCAGGGTTGATCCCATCGTCGAGTGCGATTCTAAAACTCTGACATCAAAGCTCTTCGTGGAGTCCGACATCGTCATAGATTTTTCCCACCCGTCTTCGGTCTGGCAAAATATACAGACTTATCTCAATGCAGGAATTCCCTCGGTGATTGGAACAACGGGGTGGGAAAGCCACCGTGACGAGGCACGAAAACTCTGCCTCGAGAAAAAGGGCACTTTCCTATGGGGAAGTAATTTCAGCATAGGTGCCCACCTGTTTTTTACGCTTGTCGGGGAGGCTGCCCGGATTATCAACACCATAGAGGATTATGACATAGCACTCTGGGAAAACCACCACAACCAGAAGGCGGAGAGCCCGTCCGGTACGGCTCTGACAACCGCAAAGAAAATCCTCGATAACCTGCCCCGTAAAACCCATATGATGACAAACCGTAGCGACAGCAAGATCGACCCGTCGGCCCTGCACGTGGCGAGTCTTCGTGTGGGCGCCGAACCCGGTCTGCATGAAGTAGTGATCGACGGTCCCGCGGATACCTTGAGAATCCAGCATCATACCAGAAACAGATCATCGCTTGCAAAGGGTTCTGTCCTTGCCGCTGAATGGCTCGAAGGCAAGCAGGGGTTTTTCTCGGTGGAAGACTTTATTTCCGAGCGTTTTTCTTAAGTTGGAGGTGAAAATGTTTCAAGGAGTGTTTACAGCCCTAGTGACGCCGATGACCCAGAGGGGTGACGTTGATTTCCAGGCCCTGGAAAAACTTGTCGAGGATCAAATCCGCGCTGGTGTGGATGGCTTGGTTCCCATGGGTACCACTGGTGAAAGTCCTACCCTTGATTACGACGAACATATTAAAGTAGTGACCGAAGTTGTTCGGATATCAGCCGGGCGCATTTCAATAGTTGCCGGCACAGGATCCAATTCCACCGAGGAAGCAGTGATGCTCACCAAACGCGCCAAGGACGCGGGTGCGGACGCGACCCTTCAAGTTGTACCGTATTACAACAAACCCAACCAGGAAGGTATCTACCGCCATTTCATGGCGGTTATGGACGAGGCCGAACTGCCCACCATTGTCTATAACATCGTGGGAAGGACGGGGCGCAATCTGGAGACAGATACCCTGATGCGTCTAGCAGAGCATCCGCTCTGCGTCGGTGTGAAAGAGGCTTCGGGTGACCTTGGCCAAATGATGGAAGTTCTGGCCCGCCGTCCTCAGGGGTTTTCGGTTCTCAGCGGCGACGATAACCTGTTCTACCCCCTTTTGGCCTTGGGCGGCGACGGTGTTATCAGTGTGGTTTCGCATTTGATACCCGGGGAAATGAAAAAGATTTTTTCTGCAGTTCGTGCCGGAGATTATTCCGCAGCCCGTTCCCTCCATTATCAATACCTGGACCTGATGAAAATGATCTTTATTGACGTCAATCCTCTTCCCGTTAAAACCGCTCTCGCTCTCCAAGGCCGTATCCAGGAAGTTTTCCGCTTGCCTCTCTGCCCAATGGATTCAGGAAGACGGGCGGCGTTGGAGAAAACCTTAAAAACTTACGGGCTTATCGGGTAGGAGTGGAAGAGAGTAGTTCCAAGATTTGTAAGGCAAGCCTTCTGTTAGCAGGGGGTCGTGCGAACAGAACACCGAGCCCTCAGAGGATTTTACCTTATCGAGAAAGGTTCGGTTATTTTCAGCGTTGACTGCCGCGGGATTATTTTCTGTCGAGCCCACCTGTTCCGGCAGGTAGGCTTCGTCCCCCATTAAAAACAGAAGGCCTTCCCGAGTGTGGACCTCGACCGCCAGGGAACCCCGTGCGTGACCGTCCACAAGGACGGCTTTGAGGGTCTCATTCCAGAACCAGGTATCTTGTTCAAGGAATTTTACCTTATCCGAGGCTAAAAGTGCCTGGTAGGTTTCGTTCAAACTCCGGTTTTTTCCCAATTCGGACCACGCTGCCCGGCTGATCCAAATATCGGCGTTTGGGAAAAGGTGGGCGTTTTCAGCGTGGTCAAAGTGAGCGTGCGTAACAATAATTGTATCGACATCTGTTGGTTGGATGCCATTTCCGGCAAGCAGGGAGAGAGGGTTTTGAAATTGTACCTTAAAAATATTGGACCAGAGCGGCTGGGAATAACCGGCATCCACGAGCATTGTACGGCCTTCCGACTCCAGGGAAAAAAACATCCACGCAAAATCCACAGTCTCAGATTCGACGGCATGGTAGCGGATCTGGTTTGCTGGAAAGCGGCTTGTTCCGTACCTATACGCTGTCAGAACCAGTTCAGGGAATTTCTCCGGCTCTGTTTCCCCTGGTGCACACGAAAGAAAAAAGAGGAAACCCAAGAAAATATTACTGTATTTCACGAGGCTGTTTTTTTCTCAGGAGGGTTCATCACAATCAGGATCACCAGGATTGAAAGTGCGAGGGAATACACGAGAAAACCAATCTGGAAGGTGGTGGAGAATCCATAGGAAACACTGATAACGAAACTGCTGATGGAACCTAAGGTCGAAAAGCCGCCGCTGATACCGAAAAGCAGGGCGCCGATTTCAGGGGTGGAATTTTTAACTGCGAGCTCGATGATCTTTGGAAAAGCCATTCCCATCGGAAGCGATAGCGGGAGTAGGAGAAAAACACTGAGCCATAACCTGGCGCCGAGATCCAGACCTCCAAAATTTTGGAAGATGCCGTCCAGGTTGAACATAAAGACGACAAGCATAATCGGGATAAGCATGGTGACCCCTATAAGAACCCATCGTGAAAGGAAACGGCTGACAAGACTTCCAGCCCCGCTGAAAACCAAAAGCCCCCCGAGGATAACAACGACGGTCGAGGTTGGGTCGCCGATGAAAATTTGGAATTTCTGGATCAGGACTATTTCCACAAGCATGAAACCAAAACCAGATAAGGATGCATAGAGGACGGGGAGGGCAAAATGCAGAAAACCTTTTTCGGATTTTTCATTTTTTGGATGCCTAAGAAGAAGGAGAAGTACCGGTACGATCAACAATAGGGTTAAGGGGAAAATCATCCAAAAGTTATCCCATGCCTCTTTCCTGTTTTCGTAAACGTTAAAGGGAAAGGGCTGGTCATCGGTGACGGGGGCGAGGTCCATGGTAATCGGGTAACCAACTCCATCCAGGATATTGCGAAGTTTAGCCTGTGAACGTTCACTGAGGTTGGAAATGTTGGTGTAATACCGGCCGTAACGGGTGTGCGTGTAGGTAGAGAGCAGAAACTGGGCGTCTTCGGGATCGTTGACCCGTGAGAGAATATTTCGGATAAAATCTGTGGCGACGATGTTCCCGGGCAACTCGTCCCTGCTGGTTACCATGGGTGAACGGAGCCATTTATCGTATACGGTATTCAGCCTGACATAAGGGTTGTAGTTGGTCTCCACATTTTGGTACCATCCGGTTCCTATTAGGGTTCGGACGTTATCCTCCATATCACGGGCTTCGGATTCTGTAAAAGGAGTTTTTTTAACGCTGAGAGTCCTGAATGCGCGGCCGCCTTCGCTGAAATCCCAACTGAAGATATGAATATGTTTTTCGGGTTCGGTGTAACCCATTTCTGTCAACGCTGTTCGAACTGTGTTGAGGAGTTTGAGAAAGAAGAGCTCTCCCCGGCGGTCAAAAATAATCTCTTCGTAAACGATGAGTCCGCGGTCGGTGAGTTTGTTAAGCAGGACCTGCGTTCCTTGGACGGTATGGAAATTTTCAGGACTGAGCGTGCTCACCGGTCCGTGTTCCATATGGATATTCATAAGGCTGATAAGGTCCCAGGTTCTGGGATCGTGTTCCAGGAAACTTCTTCCCTCACCGGCATGAACTTCGACATCCTCGTAGGGGAGTCTGGCAAAACGAGAGTACTGACCTTCTTCCTGCATGGTACGAAGGATAGTGGGGTTGATTTCAATACCCGCCACTTGGGCACCAGGAACCCTTTTTGCACTTTTAACTATTCCGTCGGCAGATAAACCAACAATAAAAATTTTCGGGTCTTTCTGAAAGGCCGGCCTGGGTACACGCGGGTCCCACGGGGCGCCGTTAAAGTTATCAATTCCGTCAAGGATGACCCCATTCATGCTCATAAACATGTAATCGTCGTAACCCGAATATTCTACCCTTCCGAGGTTGGAGTCTTCACTGAGGAAAATACGCTGGTTGTCGCTGTGGAACTTGTAACCGAGTCTGAGGTTGCCGTGGCGCCGGATATCCATATTTAAGTCCATCATGGGCCAGTGTCCTAGTGACGCAAGGAGAAACCGGGCTCTTTCTCTGTCGTAGGCTTCGCTTGAGAGGACGTATTCTTTCGTTGTTTCGTCCAAGGTGTAGGCTTTATTCAAAAACCTTAAGTCAAAATTTTCTCCCGAAACGTAGCGGTAGCGTTCGACTGCAAGGGGAAGGATCTCGTTTTCAAAGTGGTCTTGAGGGATGGATTCGAGTGATTCAGGCACCGTCCGGGTTTCCCAGCTCGAGTAAAAGGGCAGGCCAAACCTATTTCTAAAACCCAGGACATCAAAAATTGTTTCCAGCCTTTTCCTATCGTAGTCATCCACAGTAAGAAGGTAGTTCCCGGAATCCGGATCGAGTTTATAAATTCTTTTAAGGAGGGTCTCTGCGGGGGAAGTGACGTAGGGACTATCTCCTATTTTTCCGGTATCAGGAAGTATTTTTTCTTCCCAAACGGTTTGCGCTATTCTTTCGGGAAAATCTCTGATCAGGGACCAGGAATCCACGGCAGACATAGTCAGAAGAATGGCCCCTAGCAGAGTGAGAATCTTTCCGGGAATAAAAGCCACGCGGAGGGCGAGGAGAAACAGGAGAACTGCGGGAATAAAACTCAAAAGGACCATCGCACCTTCGCTTTTCAGAGCACTAACTGCAAGGATGGGAAATAGGACTCCAAGCCCGGAACCGACAAGGTTGATAAAGTAGACGACTTGGGATTCCGGAAGGGAAAAGGCCGTGGAAATAGCGGTTGAGGCGAAGAAATAAGGAAGGATAAGAAAAATGGGGAACGAAACTGCATGTACGTTATAGAGGTTCCAATAGGATAGGTAAATGCTGAAAAAGGTGCCGATTGTCGAAAAAATTACCGTAAGGTTCCGGTCAAGTTTTCCCAAGTAGAAACTTGCCAAACCGCCCAAGGCGATGCCGAAAAGGGCAATACCGAAGATGGCGGTTGAAGAAAGATAGTTTGTGACGTTCAGAAGAACGTGGAAGTGCAGTGTTTCCAGGGCAATAACGAAAAAACTCAAGAGAAACACTACAGGAAAGAGAACCGTACGATCGGGGACGCGTAATTTTGGGGGTGAGAGCCACTGAATAAGAGCGGGTATTTTTTCTAGGTATAACATATTCATAGACCTTAACTGCCAGGTCCGGTTTTTGTCAATGAAAATAAAAAAAAAACCGCCCTGCGGCGGCTTTTTACGAAAAGAAAGGCGTCTTAATAGCCGGCGTTGGCTAAAGCTGCGGAAATCTGTGGATTTCCCTTAGCAGATGCTATCTGTGCTACGGTGCGACCTTCAGCGTCCTTGTCTGTAGCAGTGGGTTTATAGCTGATCAAAGCAATAACCATAGCTAGGTCAACTTTATCTGTAGCGATCATCAGCGAATTCATTCCAGTATTGGGTTCCTTTGCATTGATATTCACCGCTCCGCTATCCAAGAAACCCCGGACTGCAGTCACATCTCCGCGGCGGACTGCTGCGAAATAGTTCTGTTGGGGTGTCGCGGTGGAAGCCGCGGGCATGGGAATATCACCGATGGACCCATCTGCAAACACTGAAGATACGCTGGAAATACCAAGTATCAAGGCTAAAATTAAAATTTTCTTCATATAAGACTCCTTGAGCACAGTATTTCGGGCATTCCAATTTTTGTCAACACTGTACCTAAGAGCCTGTTGCGCTTGAGACCGCAGGAATTTACATGAGGTTGAACTGTGTGATATTCTGTTGCCCATGGCACCACGATACAAAAGTATTCGCTACGATCGGGCGGTGGAATTGGAGAAGGAACTTTCAGAGAAAGTCATTGAATTGCTGAAGAAAGCCAAGGACGCCGATTCAAAAGAAGAAGGAAAAGACGAGCATTTGAACCTAGAGATGAAAGTTCTTGTTTCAGTCGCATCCGAGTCGGTAAGGCAACCAAGGAAATTTGACTTTCGTCCACACTCCCACACCCAGCTCCCCTGTTCTGTGTCAGAATCTCAAGCGCGACAGGCTCCTAGGTTTTTAGAGGGGGCCGTATAATGAAAACAATATATACCTTATAGGAAAATAACTATAAAACTAGTAATTTACTTCGATTAAAAAAATGGTTAAAATGATTTATGGAGGAGCCAATGTCATGGTTGTTTGAAGGAAAAACCTATACCCTATTTCTGGATCTGGATGGCGTATTGGCGGATTTTGATGCTGGAGTGCGTAAAATCCTTGGAAAAAGCCCATCGGAGTTGCCTGAAAAAGAGATGTGGCCCATCTTGGCCAGAACCAAAAACTTTTACGCCAACCTGGATTGGATGCCGGACGGTAAGGAATTTTTTAAAAAAATGAGAAATGAGAATCCCGTCATCGTTACAGGTGTTCCCTGGGGGAATTGGGCTGACGCACAAAAAATAGCCTGGTGTAAAAGAGAGTTAGGACATGAAGTTCGGGTAATCACGTGTAAAAGTAAGGAAAAAGGGCGTGCGGCGATGGATTTTATCAAGGACGGAGAAATCCCTGTTCTTGTTGATGACCGTATAAAGGCACGGGAAGGCTGGCTGGACATTGGAGGCATTTTCATCCTGCATACTGGCGCAAAAACAAGTCTTGAAGAATTAACCCAACTAGGGTTTGACAGTTGAGGGTTTTGGGTAGAAAATGACTTAATGAAAGTCCCGAACCGTCGACTGCTTGAGGATGAGTACCAGAATCAAAGACCTGTTATGGAAAGCATTCTGGAGGTTATCGAGTCGCGGTTTCACGACTGGTTTAGAAAAGAGGACTACCACTTTGGCATTAAGGTTCGGTTAAAAAGTTTCAGAAGTTTTTTTGAGAAATATATAAAAAAGTTTCGCCACAACGGGGAAGCTCCGAGCATACTTATACAAGATCTCCTGGGTATTCGGATAATATGCCCTTTTTTAGAGGACTTAAAAAAAGCTGAAACGCTAATCCGACGAGAATTTATCATCCTAGAAGAGGAGAGAAAGGGGGCCCAGCAAAACGTCCGTGAGTTTGGGTACGAGAGCCTTCATTTTCTTGTTGATTTACCGCTTGACCTCAAACGCATTTCCCAAGTTGCTTATCCACCGCCTTTAGAGATTCAAGTACGCACAATTATCCAGGATGCTTGGGCTGAGGTTGAACACGAGTTGATCTATAAAGCGAAATTTGCCCCTTTTGACCAGCCTCTCAAGCGTAAACTTGCCGCACTTAATGCAAACCTCACACTTTCAGATATTATCTTCCAGGAGATACGCGATTATCAGCGCCAACTCAGCCATGAACTGAACCTGAGAAGAAAAACCTTTCTGAGCCATGTGCGCAGTGTTCAAGAACCGGACCAGGGGTTTTCCCCTTCACTTCACACACACGAGGATTTGTCCCCTGCAAATGAAACATCGAGCATCGATCAATTGCTTTTAGAGGCTTTGTCGAGCCATAATGCCAATAATTATAAAAAGGCCATTAACTATTACAGCACAATTCTGCGTAAGGATGCTTCTGGTTTTGTGAAAAGCCTTGTTTTAGTCCATAGGGGAATGGCCTACTTCGCAGAAGGTCTTTTCGAAAACGCCCTGGACGATTTTGATAACTCGATGAAAGAAGACCCCCAGAATTCCAAGGCCTTTTATTACAGAGGAGTTGTGAAAGACTTTCTGGGACACTATAAGGAAGCTATCAAGGATTTCGACCAGAGCCTTATTCTGGTACCGGTTCAATACGACAGTCTTATCGCCAGGGCGAAGGCTCATGAAAAACTTGGACAAATATTCGAAGCAAGGGATGACTGCCAGGCGGCGCTGAACATACACCCTGAAGCGGAAGATGCTTTAGCCTTGGCCCGACAGATGGAAATTCATGAATTCAGCTAGCGTGGCACTTCTATTGAACAGTAACCGGACGGGGTGAACCCGCCATACTGACCTGGCCATTCTTGAGAAAACCGAAGATCACCCCGCAAAGTCCGCCGACTATATGAGCAGCTGCGCTGACGCTGGCTCCGTCAACTCCCGTGGCTCTGGTGAGTTCATTTAATAGGTAAACAATAAAAATAAGGATAAGACTAATAGGAACTTCTCCAGGCTTGGTACGGGCAAAACTCACAAGCATAATCATCATAAAACCCAGGGCACTTGAGCCTGTCAGAGGTGGCTGTGCAAGGAGAACCTGAAAGACACCCACAGTGAGGGTTGTTGTTCCCACCATAATGAGGAAACTCTTTGGGTCGTATTTTTCTTCGAGGATGGGTCCAAGGAGGAGAAGGATAAGGAAATTGCTCCAAAGGTGCGTCCAGCTTTCGTGGCCGAATACATAAGAAAGTAAGGTGAAGTAGTGTCCGGGGTTTGAAGGATCCCAGCTTTTACCAGGGGCGGTGAACCACTGGGCTATCATTCCAGGAAAAAGAAACTGATCCATGGTTAAAATAAGCGTGGCAATAATGGCAAAACTAAATGTTACGGGAGCATTGTATTTGAGTTTCATAACTTACCTCGGTTCTATGATCGGATGAAAACAGGATAAGGATAAAAAAAACCGCCGTTTTACCGGCGGTTTCATAGGGAAAACAGGATTACAGTTTAATCGTGAATTCTATACCGCCTGTGAGCATAGTATAGGATCCCAGAAACTCGTTGAGCTTCGTGCTCGTTGAGCCGGGGAAAATTCCAAGCATAAACCGAGCGCCTGCGGTAGCACCTAACTTCATATCGCGGTTGAAGAGGATACTCAGGTTCATATCAGCTCTGGCTCCGATGTGAGAAAAGGTCACGGGGTCGTCGCTGTTATCCCAGAGAAAGTAAATTCCTGTTCCACCAATAGCTATCCCGGGGTTTATTGTGATACGACCGAGGTAAAGTGTATATTCTCCGCCTACCCACAAGTTCACGGGGATAAAGAAGAATCTAAGGAAGCCTAAGTCAGACTGGGTATATTCCAGGGCAACGTAGGGGCGGCCCGCGTAGAAACCGCGGCTTCCGATGGCTTTGAGACCGAGGTTGAAGACCTGGGAAGTAGCCTGTTCATCAGTGAGAGTTTTTTTGTCGAGCATGGTTCGCATACCAATGGAAACATAAGGTACAATGTCGGCTCCCAAACGTGGTAGTTCTAGAACAGGGTCGCCCAGGGTCGGATTTCCGTAGATGACAGTGGCCTTAGAAAATTCACCTTGAACGTCTTTAACAATCAGAAGTCCAGTTTCTTCAACATTCTCGAAACCGGCTACTTCAGATTTGGCCTGAAGAACGTATTCGTCACCTACCTGGATACCCATATTCTTACCGAGTTCGATAGACACTTCGAAGAGTTTGACATCGATAATGCCAGATTTAATCTGGAACTGTGGAATAGAACGGATTTCGAATTCAAGCCGGGTGGAAATTGCGTTAATGGCGTCCCTTCTTGCTTCTGCCTCGGTCCGTGCGCTGCCGGAAGTCTCAACGATAACTTCCTTTAAAGCAGACATTGTGCGTGCGTCAATGACGGTGAAACTCGTTTCGATATTCACCTCAGTGTTGCGGCCTTTCACCTCGGATGAATAGCTGTTGATCTGGGGTATGACCAAAATGAAAGAATTCACGAGTTTGTTGTACTCGGCTTCTGTAAACTGGGCTTCTCCAGTCTGGAATCTGATAGGGATGTAGGTATCAGCTTCCTTGGCTTCGCGGATCTTAGCCAAGAAGTCATCGACATCCACGGCGTCGAGCCTGTAGGTCAGTCCGATGACGTTGAACCTGCCCAAGTTCACGAACACTTGGCGGATTCTTGCATCCACACCTTCGACTATACGGCGGTCCAGACTCCTGTCGTAAAAACTGATATCAAACAGTGTCAAATCCTGTTTCTCAGACACTTCCTGTGCGGAGAGTCCGGATAACGCTGAAAGGGCAAACATAAGTGCTAGTATTTTCTTCACAAAATCCTCCTTAGTGAAACATATCCCAGTTTTATGCAATTACCGTAGGGTGTCAATATCAATATCAACAGAAACGGGACAATGGTCGGAACCTGTTATTTTTTCATAAATTTCTGCTGACTTGATAAGTTTACCCAATTTCGGGGTCACACAATGGTAATCGATTCTCCAACCTATATTTTTCTGGCGTGCCTGAAATCGATAACTCCACCAACTGTACTGAACCGTATCTGGATGAAGGCTACGAAAAGTATCGACCCAACCAAGGCCCAGAAAATGCTCCATCCAAGCGCGTTCTTCCGGCAGATACCCTGGATTTCCTACGTTTTCCTTAGGGCGAGCCAGGTCAATAGGTTGATGAGCGATGTTGTAATCACCGCATAGAAGGATTTCCCGCCCTTGAGTGCGCAAGTTTTCTAGCTTTTCTTCAAGAGCGCGGCAAAAAGCAAGTTTATAGTCGAGCCTCGCACCCGCGTCCTGGCTGTTTGGAAAATAGGCGTTGACTACTGACATTCCCGGAAAGTCTACACCGATAACACGTCCTTCCTTGTCGAAATCCTCGTTTCCTAGCCTCCAAACCTTGTCGGGCTTTTTCTTGGAAAACGTCACAACACCGCTATAACCGGCTTTCTCCGCTTCACTCCAATGATGGTAGTACCCCAGCTTTTCCCAAAGCGACCCATCCACCTGATTTTCCCGCGCCTTGGTTTCCTGTAGGCATACAATGTCCGCCTGCCATTCGGCCATTTGTTCTGCTAGCCCTTTACCGAGAACCGCCCTGATACCGTTGACATTCCAAGATATAAGCCTCATCTTTCCCTCTTTTGAAGAATGTGATATATTGTGGATTAGTATACTGAATTCTGACGAGGGAGGAAGGGATTTTGGCAAGCTATAACCCTATCACAAGTAAAAGACAAGCTCCCAGGAAATCAGTGGACATCGATGGTTATTATAATTACGCAGAAACCTGGTACGAATGTAAAATCTACGATTTATCAGTTTCAGGAGCCGGACTCAGGATAAACCAGGTTTTTTATCCCGGGGACACTATCAAGCTGAAAATCGGGTTTAGGGACAATCACAGAGTCGTGGAAGCCTACGTCACCAACGTTACGGGCACCAGAATCGGGGTTCGTTTCGATGTGAATCCCGTGATGAAAGATTTTATCCAGGAAGTTATGAACTCCTACCATAAACCTGCTAAATTCCGGTAGGGCTTAGGAGCCTGTTGCGCTTAAGATTTTGACACCGGCTAGGGGAGCCGGGATGCACAGGGCGCCCGGAAACCCTTGCCCGGGTCAAAAAGCTCAGTTTTGGTCCCTCTTTTACCCCCATCTGACCAAAACCGCCAACCTTTTAAGGTTATAAGCACAGCTCACCAACTGCCACTCCAAGTTGACTTTATTCAGACCCCGAAGCAAAAACTGCCGGAAGCCCAAGACCTGTTTGATGATTCCAAAGACCGGTTCGACGGTGCTCTTTCGCTTCTTGCTCGGCTTTCTGCAGCAATTCAGCGACTTTCTCTGAAAGTTCCTTCTCCAATTCCACAGCCCGATCGTAGCGAATACTTTTGTATCGTGTCGCCATGCGTAACAAAGTATCACACAGTTCAACCTCATGTAAATTCCTGCGGTCTCAAGCGCAACAGGCTCCTAGTAAATTCCTGCGGTCTCAAGCGCAACAGGCTCTTAGCTTTCTTTCATATAGAATTGCAAGAGTTGGACGAAATTAAAAATCTTCTTATACACTGCAAGCATTCTTTCTTTTAATTCCGGTATGGTACCGGTTTCTAGATTCTTCCAGTTCATAATGACCTCGTGCTTGACTTTAGGAAAATCTTCGAGGACTGCTTTGAGGTTTTTTCCCACTACAATGAGTTCATTTCCAGTTTCCACCAAAAAGGTTTTTGCCAAAGCATTAATGTCGCGTAGAAGAGTTTTCACGATGGACATGGCGTTGCTGTCCCTGTCCGATTTTATCAAGTGACTTTTAAGCTTTGCCCCACGTTCAGATTCTTCAGAGAGGGATTCGTCGAATTGGATAAGGCGCTCGCTGATTTCCATAAGTCTGTGGATAGAATCCGCATAAGGTTTGCTGAGTTCCTGGTTGAACCATTGTCCTTTCACTACAAGATAGTTAAAGAGTTCACGCAGGTCTTTTTTACAGAAATCAATAAGAAAAGCCTTTAAATAGTTGATGCTTTCCACGTAGAGGTAGCCACCGAGCATTTTCCTGGAAAAAGCTGTATTCGCTTTCTCGGTATAAAATTTTGTTCTGCTTACACCTTCGGTTCCAAAAACTTCTCTAGCAAGTTTTGAAATCGCACTCATCCGGTTTTCTGTTTTGAGTTTTCCGAGCAGCATTTCATAGCGGGTCTTTACTGTTCCAAGGTGTGCTTCGACGAGACTCTCCTTAGGAGGTTTTGAAAGAACCTGGTATGCGGGGTCCTGGCTCACGTGTTGAATGATGAGAGGAAGCAAATCACTTCTTTGTAAATTTGATAAATGCTGGAGGACCCGTTTCCAAGAGTTACGGTTGACAGGGTCCATGTTTTTATAGGCTTTCAGAGCGTCGAAAACACTTTCCCAATCAGCCTGGATGGGAACATGAGAGCCCATTTCCCAGAATTCCTTCAGGTCGTCAACGATGTAAGTGCCGTTGATTTTTTCAAAACGCGGAGAATGGGTCAAATCCCTTTCAGCAAGGTTGGAGTCGAACTTTTTCAGGAGAAAATAGTAATTGATCTTTAACAACTCGAGAAAAAGAAGGATAAGATTGTACTGGGACTCGATTTTTTTCGTAACTTCCGAAGTAAAGGCGCCATAATAATTTCCATACACCTGGTGCAGTTCTTCAGTAAGCTGGCTGTGGGGAATTTCCTTGGCTCGTTTTTGGATCGAATCGTCGTCAAGGCTTCTTGCTAAACCCAGAACAGTTTCGCTGAGGCCACCTTCGATAACGATAGTCTTGAGAGCGCCACTTGTTTGAAGATTGACAAGCAGGGATTGGGCTGGGCCTAGGGTGACGTAGATGTCATAAAAAATCTTAGCCAGGGCGGGTTCCGCCATGTCGACACCCACTTGGAAATATTTTTTTCCGGTTTGTTTTAGGGTGTTTCTGATGTTTTTTAGAATGAGTAGTTTTTCCCTGTCCTTACCGTTTCCTATGCCTAAAAAACTGAGGAGGGTTTCCCACCAGGTAGGTAGAGAGGGGGGGTGTGGAGGATCTGTAAGTTTTTGCTTTTTCTCTTGCATCTCATCTCTGATATTAGTGTCACAAGGCCTGATTGACAAGGGCTTTCTTTGATAGTTATGGTATCCACATGAATCCATTAGCAGAAGAACTCAATCTAGCGCTTGAAGGAACTACCGCGGGGCGTTGTCTCAGCGAATATGGAAAGGCCATCTACTTTCCCAAGGGCATAGTCGCTCAGTCCGCAGAAGCCTCCAAGCTCGCGAAGACTTATAATGCCACCGCTGGCATGGCATTTAAAGACGGGGATCCTCTTATTCTTCCAACGATTCAGGAAAATCTGCCCCGGCTTACTCCTTCCGAGGCTGTGGGCTACGCACCTACTGCCGGTGAACCCAGACTACGTAACCTTTGGAAGGAAGAGATGATCCGCAAAAATCCCGGACTTCAAGGTGAAAATGTAGGAATTCCCTCTGTTGTGACAGGTATCACCGGAGGTTTAGTGCTTGCAGCCGAACTTTTCTGCCAGGAAGGTGATAATGTCTTTTTTCCAGATCTAAGCTGGGATAATTATGAATTGATATTTAACACGAAGTGCAAGGCAAATATCATTACCTACCCTCTTTTCACCTCGGAGGGTGGTTTGAATATGGCGGCTCTTGCCGACCTTATTATAAAAAACACTCCCACTGAAGGCAAGGCCATCTTGGTTTTGAATTTTCCCCACAATCCTTCAGGCTATTCTCCTACAGTTGACGAGGCAGTGAAATTGAACCAGGAGCTCAGGCGTGTAGCAGAAAGCGGCCGCGACCTAGTTGTAATTCTTGATGATGCCTATTTCGGACTCTTTTATGAGAACGATGTCTACCGTCAGAGTTTATTCACCACCCTCCACAATACCCATGAACGACTTTTAGCTGTCAAATGCGACGGGGCAACTAAAGAAGATTATGTCTGGGGTTTCAGAATCGGGTTTTTTACCCTAGGGTCAAGGTCTCTTACTCCCAAAGTTGCCGAGGCTATGGAGGCAAAAATCAAGGGTGCGATTCGAGCCAGCATCTCGAGTGCAAGCCGGGTAGCCCAGAGTATCCTCTATAAAGAATTGACAAGTCTTGTTTACCATGGTATCAAGGTGAAATTCGCAGAAGCACTTGGTGAAAGATACTATAAGGTAAAAAGCATCCTTCAGCATAAAACGACTGGCCGAGAACTGAAAGCTATGCCCTTTAACTCCGGGTACTTTATGAGTTTTCACACCGGAAACCTTGATGCGGAGAAACTCAGGCGAACCCTGCTCGATAAGGAAGGTGTTGGTACGATTGCCCTGGACAGCCACCACTTGCGCGTATGTTTCGCAGCTGTGGACCTTCAGGATATCGTTCCGCTTTACGAAATCATTTTCAGGGTTGCGGATCAATTGTCAGAGAACCATGCCTAGATTTCTGATTCTTTTGCCTCTTTTTTTCTCCTGTTCTTTGTTTCAGCCTTCCAAACTCGTTATTTTAACGAACGAGGAAGCATGGATGGATGCCGCAGACACCTTCCAAATCGAAACAGGTATCCGTGTTGAGGTGATTTTCCTTGAGAATTTGATGGATTTAAAAAATTCTGCGGCTAACCCCGATATCTTGCTGGGGGATGGACTTTATCATTTCCCTCGTTCGGAAGCGAGGGATTTTCGCCGCGTTTTAGACAATGCAGGGAGAACACCGGAGGATTTTCTTAAAGGTATCTATTCTTCGGAAGATGGATGGGGGAAAGAGGTAAAAATCCTGCCTCTAGCTCTTGACTATCCCCTTCTTTTATCCGAGGGCGAGGATGATACAGGGAAATATTTTCCCCTGGACGATCTTATCGATGGTGAGCCCCTTGGTAATGCAAGACGTGGACGCATGGAGTTCTCTCCGTGGTGGAACTCGGATTTAGCGTGGTCGTTTTTCCTTCAGACCGGCGGGTATGATTGGAAAACCCTTCCCTCCCTTGGAAATTCTTCATTGGTTCAAACCGAGGTGGAAACATGGCGTACTTGGTCTAAAGACCGGAATTCCTCACAGGATTTAGTTTTTCGACAGGGACTTTTGTCTTTAGTACCTTTAAGGGAAATCAAAGACGGCCGAATCGGGTTCTGGAGTCTAGGGGCAAAAAATTTCAGCCTTATTGCAGAAGAAGAAAAGACAGGTATAACCGTACGTATTCCAACGTATAATAATGCGGTACCTATCCTTCCCAATACCCAGTGGGCCGTCATTCCTTATTCGGGAACAAATGCCGGTGAAGTATTTCTCACATGGCTATTGAGCGGTGATAACCTTAAAGAAGCTGTTTCAAACTCGAATTCTCAAGGGTTTAGTTCAAGATTGCCCGTACTGGTTTCGCAGGAATGGATGGAGGTCTTGTTTTTTCTCCCGGGCGAGCCCATTCAAAAAGTTGATTTTTCCAGGCTCTTTTCTGGTGACATGAATTGGGACCAAATAATTCAAAAATTTATGTTGACTGAATGATCAACACCATTTACAATGAGGATTGAGAGACAATCTTCTTTGGAGGTAGGACATGGCTGAGGTGTTGCTGAAAGATGTCAGCAAAGTATACGAAGGGGACGTTCGCGCTGTAGATAAGGTGAACATCGCTGTACACGATAAAGAATTTGTCGTGATGGTCGGTCCTTCCGGTTGTGGAAAAAGCACAACCCTTCGAATGATCGCAGGTTTGGAAGAAATCAGCGAGGGCGAGTTGACCATCGATGGGATACTGATGAACGATATTGCCCCTAAAGACAGGGATATTGCGATGGTTTTTCAGAATTACGCCCTTTATCCGCACATGAACGTTTTTGAAAACATGGCTTTCGGACTGAGGATTCGCAAGTATCCCCAGACAGAAATCGAAAACCGTGTGAAAGAAGCTGCACAAATCCTGGATATCGAATCCCTTTTGGAACGCAAACCCAAGGCACTTTCGGGAGGCCAGCGCCAGCGCGTGGCCGTAGGACGCGCCATCGTACGTAAACCAAAAGTTTTCCTTTTTGACGAGCCGCTTTCCAACCTAGACGCAAAACTCAGGGTTCAGATGCGCGCTGAAATTAGCGGTCTGCATACCCGTCTCCAAGCTACCATGGTTTATGTGACCCACGATCAGGTCGAGGCTATGACGATGGCAGACAGAATTGTGGTACTGCGGGATGGTTTGATCCAGCAGATTGGTACTCCGCTTGGACTGTATAACCACCCCATCAACAGTTTTGTGGCAGGTTTTATAGGTTCGCCCCCTATGAACATCCTCAACCTTGCTGTTGAAACTTCAGGTGATAAGGTTCTTCTAAAAGAAGCAAGTTTCACCTTGGCTCTTTCAGGAACCCAAGCCGACAGACTCAGACCCTATGCCGGGAAGGAAATTCGTTTCGGTATCCGGCCTGAAGAAATGATTATGGTTGAACGCCCCGGTGAGTCAACAATGACCGTAAAAGTAGAAGTCGTTGAGCCATTAGGAGCAGAAATCCACCTTTATGTGGGAACCCAGGACCATCAGATGATCGTCAGTGTGGAACCTAACAAACATTTTTCGGTCGGCCAGGAACTGTATTTCCAGCCGAAAATGGAAAAAGCCCATTTCTTCGACAAGGAAACCGAGCAGTCCATTATTTTCGACGAGGAAAAAAGTCATACCCTCTAGGTTTTTAAAGAATCAATCCGCCCTTACGACGTGTAGGGGCGGTTTTTTTTCAGGGTAGCAACCGTGACTCCTCTTGCTCTGGTTTTTGATTTTGATGATACCCTGGTCCCGGATAGTTCCTCCTGGTTTTTAGAAAGGCAAGGAATAGTTCCCGGGGATTTTTGGAGTGGTCCTGTTGCGCAACGCATAAACGAAGGTTGGGACCCTGTTCCTGCTTATCTTTACGAAATCAAGTTGTTGGGAGAGAGTCGAGGTAAGCCCTTTACAAGAGAAGATTTTGTGGAGGCTGGTAGTACCTTATCCTACCACCCGGGAGTTAAAAGCTTTTTCCGAAATATTCAACAAGACCTCGCTGAACTTCAACCCGAGGCGGAAGTAGAGTTCTATCTTATTTCCAGCGGGATGGGGGACGTTGTCCGCTCCTCCTCCATTGCTAAATATTTCCGCGACATTTGGTCGTGCGACTGGCATTACAAGCCGGATGGAACCGTTGATTTTCCCCGCCGCATCGTCAGTTTCACGGATAAAACCCGTTACGTTTACCAAATCAGCAAAGGGATGGTTGGACCCGAGTACAAAAACAGGCCTTTCGATGTGAATATGCGTACCGAAAACCTGCGGATTCCCATGGTGAGGTTTGTGTCGGTTGGTGATGGACTCACAGATGTACCGGTATTCTCGCTTTTGCAAAAAAACGGAGGCACCGCATTTGCTGTTTATGACCCCCAACACGGCAACCGGAGAAAGGCCTGGGGCTTCGTTCAAGAACGTCGTGTTCAAGGCGTCCTAGCACCCAAATATAACCGCGGGAGCGACTTGTATCAAAATATCCTTATGGCACTGGAGGCGGCGGCACAACGTTAGGCTGGAAACCAACCCTGGATAAGGGTCTCCAGCCTGACAAATACCACCACGAAAAGAAGACTGGGGAGAAAGTCGGCCGTAGAGACTTTCTTTATTTTCAGCAGATCAAGCCCAATAAAAAGTACAAGTAGTCCACCGACAGCCCCAATTTCGGTGAGAAGCCGCTCGTCAATATAGGGTTGAAGCCAACCCGCGGAAAGAACAAGAATCCCTTGGTAAAGCAGGATCACAATACTTGAAAAGAGGACTCCGATACCCAGGGTGCTGGCGAGGATGATGGCCATAAAGCCATCCAAGGTACTTTTAAGGAAAATCAGGCTGTTATCCCCCGAAGTTCCGCTACGGAAACTGCCGATGATGGTCATGGCTCCGACACAAAACAAGACAACAGCGGACAAAAAACCATGCGCAAAGCCCTCGCCGTCCTTGCTTCCGGTGATTTTCCTAATTCTTTCGCCTAAATTCAAAATTGTCTTCTCAATTCCAAGCAAATGTCCGGTAAGTCCCCCGGTTATCATGGCAAGAAGGATAACGACAGGGTTTTGTGTGGTCAGCGCCATCTGAATACCAAGAATCAGTGTTACAACGCCCGCAGAGTTGGAAACTATGTTTCTATTGTCATCATTGAGTTTATTGCCGAAGGCCAAACCTAGAATCGATCCCAAAATTACTGTTATTGAGTTTACAATTACGCCGATCATAAAGGGAGTGTAGCGGAAACTTGACCGAACGTGAAGGTGGTGTTACACTAGAGCCAAAAGGGGGAATCATGAACGAGGATGACGAGTTGGAAGGTTCGGTGGTAGAGGAATTCCATGAGGATAAAATTTACTGTGCGAATTGTGTTAATTGCAAAGTCGTCAAGGTAGCTCTCGGCAATGGATCCCAATATCAGTTAAGGGTTCGATGTTCGGTGGGTAAGTGGCAAAAAAAGAGCGGTGAAGAGAAGTTGCACAAATATTTCACCTTATCACGCAGAATTCTGGACCAATGCGATTCTTACAATCCCATGGGGGACAGCAGAAGTTTCTTGAAAGAACTCAAGGCTGTACTTCCTACTAAAGACGAGGTTTATTCCAAAGGATGAAAATGTTAAAAAATTTAATTATACTCGTAGCCGGTTTTTCGGCTTTCGCCTTTTTTGCTGGTTGCAGTACCGTTGATACGACTTTCGAACCTGGATCAAGTCCTGAAGTGTATTTCCAACGGGCCCAGCTTGCTTCCGACCAAAACGATTTCGAACTAGCACAAAAAATTTACCGTATTTTTCTTGAAACCGGTATCAGCGACCCGGGTTATAGGGTTTCTGCAGAATACGAGATTGCCTTTCTCGATTATAAGATGGGGCGGAAAGAAGCTGCTATAGAAGGTTTCAATAAAATACTCGCAATGTACGAAGCAGGCACTTATTCTGGAATGGTTCCTGAATGGCCCAAGGTCCTCTCCATAAAAATAATGGGAATACTTACCACTGGATCCGAGGATTCTTCCCTGATTGTCGGCCCCGTACTCGGGCCGGCTCTCGCCCCGTGAACTTCAGAATATTGTAGGTCATAAAACCAAGGAAAACCAACCCCAGGCCGAAGAAACTGTAACTTATCGGCCAGGGGATTTGTGCTGTAAAATTTGTGTATTCACTCATTCCGCCAATGGCGGCAATAAGGTTGAGCGGCATGAAGACTACATTGATAACTGTGAGTTTCTTGATCAACTGATTCTGGTTGTTGCTGATAATACTTCCCCTGGCATCCATCATGCTTGTATGAATATCCGAGGAAATCTCTGCCTGTTTTAGGCTCTGCTGGTTCTCGATGATAATATCTTCTAAAAGGTCGGACTGGTCTTCATGAAAACTAAGGCGTGATGAAATATTGGACAGTCTTTTAAGGACGAGACCGTTCCCGCTGATTCCGTTGAGAAAAAAGACTAGACTCTTTTCAAGGGTAAAAAGGTTCAATAGATAGTGGTTATCGAGGGTTGTTGTGAGTTTATTCTCCAGCGAGTCGCTGAGCATATTGATGATCTTGAGGTGGCTGAGAAAATGGTTGGTAATAGAACCTAAAATCCGTAGAAGCGCATCTGTGAGATCCTTGATTCTATTGTTGTATTTTTCTTCCAGGAGAGGGGCGTCGTCGGGAAGGATGGCTATCAGTTTATCAGGAAAGATAAAGAGGCCCATGTTTACTACTTGAAAGAGAAGTCTGTCGGAAGAAATGTAGTTTTTCGGGCGTTTAAAAAAAATCGCTAAGGCACCTTCATCGTTTTCAATACGCGACACCTCGTCATTGTCCAGGGCTGAATCGAGGTTATGTATGTCAATGCCGAAAGCATCGGTGAGCAGACTTTTTTCTTCACTCGTTGGGGTGATGAAAACCTGAACCGTTCCATCCCCCTCAAAAGCACAGAGTTTTCCTTCTGAAATAATGAAGTCTGTTCTCATAAACGGAAAAGGGGGTCGGCTCCGATGGTTCCGGTCATTTCTTCAATAAAACCCTGGGACCGAATCTCCGAAAGCTTGGTCCTACTCCATTCAAGTAATGAAGGCTGGTTGAGTTCCCCTAGAAAGTCCGACGACTGATGGGTCTGAAGAAATTTTTCCATATATGCGATCTGATTCTCAAGTGTTTTCGCACTTCGTTCCTGGAGGGTCACAAGTCTTGAGCGGTACCAATCGCTGGCCAGGACGTTCTCACGCTGAAAAAGTTTTCTAATGTCCGGGTGGGAAATATCCTTTCCTTCGTAAGTTCCGTGCGCCATGATATGGAGGATGGCTTTAAGCGGAGGGATGGCGCTCTCGACGCTGTTATCTTCAAAGTATTCAAGAGCGACTTTATGCTGGGCCTCGGTGATATTCTCTATCCCATCCACAAAGTCTTCCATGCTCTGGAGTTCGGGTTTCAGCATTTCCTCGACGAAGACTATCCCCGGGTCGTCGAAGATTCTGCCGAGAAAGAGCGTGCAAAACTCGCGGGTGATCCTGTAGCCCAGGCGGCTGGCATGAATGGTCCGGCCCTTGAATTCAAAATTTTCTATCTTTTCAAGGCATTTTGACTTTATGAGATAATAGGGATCTCTTTCCTGAGGGGACATTCTGGACCACACTTCGGGGACGAGGAGGCTGATATCGTGGTCGACCCTGTAGCGTGGGCCTATATAACCCGCAGCTGTAGAGAATGCGTGGTAATCCGTGATGATCATACCCAGAAGCGCGTTATTGAGGTCGGTAGTGGGAACCAGGGCGTTAAAAGGCCCCTTGGTTAAAGCTCCTTCCGAACCTGCTCCGGTCGTACTGGGGCTTTTCCCGGTAAGACTGCAGAGGAAGTCCATGAAAAGCTCTGGCAATTCCTGGAAGTGGATAGGGTTATATACTGCAAGCGGTCTGATTTTTGCGGCGGGTTCAGAAGGATTATTCCTGCGCCCCGGTAAGACGGCGTTGACGGGATGGTGGACCTGGAGGTTTTTATCCAGCATTCGGGCCAGGCGGACACCAACGTCAGCTATATAGCGCTGGCGGGGTTTAAGCAGGGCTGGATCCATCTGGAGGTAACGCGGATTTTTCGATGGTCCGCCATCGACGATTCTCGGGTTGGAAGAAACGACGAAATATTCGAATCTGCTGTCGTCCGCTATATTGTGTATTGCTGTCTGCATGGGCTCAGAATATTCCGAGAAGGATATGGACTTAGAGAGAAAACTATCTGCGGCTTCGCGGGGGAAAGGTTCAAAGTTCGAGATGAAGTTATCCGGTCCCGACATGTCCTTTTCTGTCTGTTTGTCGTAGCCTCTATGGACTGCCTCGTCGGGTCTCTGGAAGAAACGGTACTCGCAGTTTAGGGCCATCTTTACCGAAGGATTAGTATATTCCGAGTTGAGTCCTGTAATAAGTCTGGCAGGCACGATAACGCTTGCAGTGATATCGTCTTCCCATTGAACTTTTTCACTCGGCATAAAGTCCTGGCGCAGTTTAAAGGTCCACCATGTTCCGTTGTCACTCAAACCCATGCGGAGGTAGGAACCCATTAGAGGGCGGCCGTCAAATTTCAGGACGTTGCCGTGGGCTCCGTTGACGACATCAACACTGAAGTGTTCCCTCCACCCTGATCCCCATTCAGGCTGATAAAAGCGTTTTACGAGAAAAACAAGCGCTTTTATCCGGTGGGGGAGTGATTCAAGCCAGGTGTTGAATTCGGGTGTGTACTGGGGGCTGGGGGTAAAAAGTTTTATCACTGATCCTAGGCTTCTTTTATTGCTCAGCAGCGTTCTCGGCGGCTGTCCTCCTCGATCGGGTTCGACAATAAAACGTTTCGAATAATCTTTATCAAGGATATCCTGAACCATATCCAAGTCCGTTTTAAAATCACCGATGGTGATGGGACTGAAACTGATGGCATCCCAGATGCTTTTACTGATCTCGCTCTTTCCGCCTCCGCTGACCGTACAGGGTTTGTGGCAGAGTGTGCCCTCCGAAACCGTGCCGACAAGCCTCCATGCTTTGGTCGAAGGGTGTTGTTCCATATGGACCTTGTACCCGCTGGGATGGAAATAGTTGAAATTCGGCCTCACGTCGAGGGTGATTTTTTGACCTTCCCTGTACCAATATGCTGTTTGGTCCTCCATGTCGATAATTGCGTCTCCCGGCAGGTAAATGATATCGTTGAAGTGCTTGTCGATAGCATATCCCAGCGGTTGAACATCGATGTTGTCCCCCAGAACTCTTTGAACATCAAGGAAGGTCTGGCCGTTTGTTTTAAGGTTGGAATCGGGAAGGAATTTGATGCCAAGGTTATATCTGGGATAGGTCAATGCTCCGCCGGCGTGTTCCTCTTCGGCAAGTCCGTAGAGGTTGGCAGAATAGCTTATCTGGGTTTTGATTTCTTTTTTTGAATAACCGAAGTAATTGTCTGCAACAATCGTAACCATGACACCACGTTCGTCCCTGGTGGTGATTTTAAAGGCTCCGCCGTCGTTGTAGAGCTCGTCCTCTGTTTTCCAGCACATTCCGTCCCGCTTCTGGCGTTCGGTGGCATCCTCAAACTTTGGAAGCCCTACGTCCCGTTTGCGGAGTTTTGTTAAATGTGTAGCAAGAATGATACATCCTGTGTGTCCGGTCCAATGCTGGGGATCCAAACCTGAATCCTGGGCCGGGATGTAAGGATCGCCAGCGTTTCCGAAGATGCTTTCAACAAAGTCCAGGTTGCAAATCAGGCTACCGGGAGCAAAAAATCGAATTTCCATGCTCTTTTCATGGATGAATCCCGGAACCTCCGGCACCACGATGGGGCGGAGAAGGAGGCTGACCCAGGTCTGGGCTTTTTTCTCCTGGGTAGTTGTAAAGGGGAGTGTCATCAAATCTTCAGGCGGCCGGAAGGCGGCTTCGAGGAGCCGTGCAAAGGTGACCTTGGGAACTTCTTTCTTATCTACGGGAACCGGAAGGCCGCCTTCCGTGACGTGGAAGACGCCTTTTGTGGTTCTGCGGTCGTTGAGGGGGTTATGAAGCACACCGTTGTAAACCCTGTAGGATGTCAAAGTCGGCGACACTACTTTATGGCCATCCGGCGGGAAGCTGAGTTCCCTGGCCATACCGTACCTGTCCAGGGTAAGTGTATTTGAAGGGAGTCTGGGAATGGATTCCAAACCGATGCCTTCTAAATAAGAATTAAGAAAATCCTGGATTCTTTTATCCGCCGGCGGAAGGTAGGTATCGAGAAGGCGGTTTTTTTCCCTGAAATTCTGAATAAGGTTCTTCGCTAGGTTGAGCCCGCGGGTGCCGCCTTTTTCGTAAAAGGGATACCCCAAAGTGGCAAGTTTCAGGTTGATGTATTCAATCATTTGAGACTTGTGCTCAGGGGCGAGCAGGTTCAAGCCCAGGCCAAATTCCCGTATCGGTTTCATAGTATCCTCCGGTGACTTAACTTACAGCGGTATTCTACTGGAAAATGTGCGGATTGTCATGTCAAGAAAAGTTTTTTCTCTATTCTTTTAGAAAATATTCTATAATTGTTTCAAAGGAAGTATTGACACTTGGAAAAAAAGATCACGGTCATCACAGTCGTCAGAAATGCAGAAAAAATTCTTACGGGAACCTTGAATTCTGTAAACGAACAAACCTTTCGTCCTTACTCCGAGTACATCCTGGTTGACGGGGCTTCCACCGACGGAACCCTGGAGTTGATACTTTCCGCAGCCGAAAAAAAAATCTTGGACAGATGGGTGAGCGAACCTGATTCAGGTATTTATGACGCCATGAATAAAGGCGCTTCCATGGCGACTACCGACTGGATCATCTTTATGAATGCTGGGGACTTTTTCCATGGCAAAGGTGCGCTTGAAGCCCTCTATGGGGAGACTGAAAAGCACTCTGGATGTGCAGGTGTTTACGGCGGCTGTATTATGACCTATCCAGATGGTCGGGAATATAAAGAGAATCCCCTTATTCCCCGAAAGATCTACACACAAATGATATGTTCACACCAGAGCCTTCTTTTAAGGACTGATAAAGTGAGGGAGTACGCTTTTAATACAAGCTTCAGGATAGCAGCTGACCACCACCAGATGATGCGCATGGTGGCCGGGTTTGAAGAAATTTGGCCCCTCAACCTCACCGTTTCAAAAGTGACCCTGGAAACCTATTCCTGGGCGGAGGTATTAAAAGGATTAAGGGAAAAGAGACGGGCTCTTTGGGAGGTTACACACAACGTATTTTTCTACCTTATGCATTCGGTGAAAATGGTCATCTCTATGTTAAAACACTTTCTGAAAACGATAGGCGTCCGCAGAAAAGGAGGGAATCTTAGCAATGAGTGATTTTTTTTAAGAATTACGCTAAGTTAATAGAGATGCGGGAAGAATACTTTTTCAGACTTGATGATGCTTGCCCGACCTGGGATAGGCAAAAATGGTTGAGAGTTGCGGGGATTTTTGAAAGGTATGGTGTCAAACCTCTTATCGCAGTTGTACCTGACAACAAGGACCCTGACCTGGTTTTCGGCGAATCGGATGGTGGTTTTTGGGATACTCTGCGCAATTGGGAGAATAGGGGATGGATTCTGGGACTTCATGGGTTTCAACACCTCCTTTCAAAGCGTCCATCCGGTCTAGTACCTAAAAATGCGTATGGTGAATGGGCGGGTGATCCTCTTGACGTCCAGAGGGAACGCATGCGTCAGGCCTGGAATCTTGTTCAGGAGCAAGGCTGGAATCCCAAGTATTGGGTAGCACCAGCACACAATATGGATAGGAACACTCTGGAAGCCTTAGAGGAAGAAACCTCTATCAGGATAGTCAGTGATGGGTGGTCTCGAAGCCCCTACTGGCGTTTCGGCTTCCTTTGGCTTCCACAACAACTGGGAACTCCCAGGAAAATGGGGAAAGGGAGCTGGACGGTTACCTTGCATCCGAATACAATGCAAGAAAAGGATTTTAATTTTTTAGAGAAATGGCTTTCCGGCAACCACCCTTTGGGGTTATGGGAATCCCTGGGTGAGTCAGCGTCTTTTTATAGTATCGGGCATGCATTCTTTGCCATTCTGTGGAAGTGGGCCAGGAGCCTGCGGAGAAAAAAATGATTTGTGTAGATCGTTGGAAAGGTCCCTTCCGCTATCGTCGCCGGTGGTTCGCAAGGGAAATGCAAAAAGGTGACAGCGGACTAACCGTTTATTCGCAGTTTCTCGGAAAGGTTCCTCCTAAGGGCTGGGTTAGCGAGGAATTTCTAACTCTGCATAGCCTTTTAGATTCCGACAGGGATGGCCATTTAGCCAGGATGAAAAAGAATACCGTCTATGAGGTCAAGCGTGCAGAAAAAGATGGGGTTATGTGGGAACCGATAAGTGAAACCCGGGTGTTTCTTGAATACTATAACCTTTTCGCAAAAGAAAAAAATATTGGACAGATAAAAAGTGCTCATCTTACTTCACTGGGCCCCTCCCTCTTTATAACCAGGGCGAGTATCGGAGAGCACACGGCAGCCTACCATGTCTATATTCTGGATAGGGAAGAAAAACGGGCACGGCTTCTCTACTCCGCGGGTGCACGTTTTACCGAAGGTGCGGATAGAGCCGCTTTAGGAAGAGCCAACCGCTACGCACACCTGGAAGATATGCTAAAACTTCAGGAGCTTGGATTTCAAATTTACGATTGGGGCGGGATTACTGAAGCAGGCTCGGATCCGGAGCGGGAAGGTATCAATCAGTTTAAATTAGGTTTCGGAGGTTTTGAGGTGAGAGAACCTCATTACTATTCTCCTATGCTGACATTGATAAAAAAAATTCTGGGGAAAAAATGATTCAAGAAAGAACAGATGAATTTAAATATACTTTTATTTCGTATGATGTCTTTGCCTCCATTTTCAGTATGGGCTTGAGTTTTCTTTTAAGATTTTATGTGATGGATCCCCTTCATTCGGACGTCCAGTACCTGGACATTGAAAGCTACATTTTCTTCGGAATCCTGGTTGTGGTAATCCAGGTTATGGCTTTCATCCTTACTGGTGTCTACTCAGCAACAAAACTTGTGAGTTTCGTCGATGAAATAGGCCCGATTATCCTTGGTGTTATTCTAAACCTCCTTCTGACCTTCTCGGTACTGTTTTTTTTCCAGGTGTCGCAGATAGCCCGTATCCTACCTGTACTCTATGCGGGAATTAGTATTCTTACTTTTACTATTGGGCATACACTTCTAAGAAGGTCTATACAAAAGCGTTTGGAGAAGACTAAGAATGTTCACAAGGTCATTATCGTGGGAAGCGGCCGTACCGCGGCCAAACTTGCAGGAGTTTTTGAAACGCGGAGACTTCTGGGTTTCAGCGTTATAGGGTTTGTTCACGAGAAAGCATTTAAGGAAGGTTTAGAACCAGATTTGGGGACCATTGCGGAGTTAGATGAAATCATCGAAAAACACAGGCCGCATACCCTTGTGTTCGCCACAGGTACAGGTGGCCACCAGGAATTGCCTTGGATTCTCGACGTTTGCGATAAACATGGTGTTTACCTGAAAATCGTTCCGGGGTACGAAGACCTGGTGACGATTCACGGAGGAATAGAAAGTTTAGATGGATTTACAGTTATCAGCATACGCGACGTTCCAGCCAGGTTCGGTTTGAATAGAATCCTTAAAAGGGGTTTCGATATCTTGTTCTCCCTGCTTTTTCTCGTGGTCTTTTCCCCGGTATTTTTAATCTCCGCACTTCTTGTGAAACTCTCAAGTAAGGGGCCTGTCTTTTTTATTCAAGAGAGGGTGGGGCTTGACGGTAAGACTTTCCCGATTTTAAAATTCCGTACGATGAGAGTTCAGGCGCAAACGGCTTCAGACCAAGTTTGGACAAAGGAGAATGATCCAAGGGTCACAGGCGTAGGGAAATTCTTAAGAAAAAGCAGTCTCGACGAATTCCCCCAATTCCTCAATGTTCTCGTTGGGCAGATGAGCGTGGTTGGGCCCCGGCCTGAGAGGCCGTACTATGTGGAAAAATTCAAAGATGACTTCACAAGTTTTAAACGAAGGCACGCCATGAAAGCCGGCATTACGGGGTGGGCACAGATAAGCGGGCTAAGAGGGGATACGAGTATTCAAGACAGAATTGAAGCTGACATCTATTACATCGAGAATTGGAGTTTCTGGCTTGATTTAAAAATCGTTCTTAAGACCCCTTTCCGGGGAATGTTTACAAATAATGCCTATTGAGGCCAACAGTCCCTTTCTTTTCGTCATTACACGCGGAGACTCTATTGGCGGAGCACAAATTCATGTCAGGGACCTAGCACGCGCCTGGATGGCTAAAGGCCTTAAGGTCCACTGCGCAGTAGGATCAAGCGGCCCGCTCACCGAACAATTAGAGTCGTTCGGGGCGACAGTCCACATTGTTGAAGGACTTCAACGCAGTATCAACCCCTTTAGTGATTTGACGGCGATCTGGAGGTTGCGCAAAGTTATCCGTAAGGTAAAGCCACAGGTGGTTTCTGCACACACTGCAAAGGCAGGTTTAGTAGCACGTTTGGCCGGGGCACTTTCTGGAATAAAGTCCCGTTTGATTTTCACGGCGCACGGTTGGCAATTTGCCGATGGGATATCCAGACTGCAAAAACTCCTGGTCCTGGGAGTAGAACGTTTGTGTGCCCCGCTTTCCCACAGGATCATCACTGTTTCAGATTATGATTATCAACTCGCAAGGGCAAATCATATTGCACGAAGGCCGAGGCTTCAGTGCATACATAACGGTATGCCTGATAGGCCTAGAATCAACCATGTGGTTTGGGATGGTAAAAGAAATTTGCATTTGATCATGATTGCCAGGCTTCAGATGCAAAAAGACCATGATACTCTTTTTAGAGCTCTTTCAATATGGGAAAATGCGAACTGGGATTTGACACTTGTGGGGGATGGTCCCAGACAATCCGAGCTCGAAGTTCTCAGCAGAAACCTAGGCATCCATGAAAAGGTAAAGTTTTTAGGGCAGAGGGTAGACGCACCTGAACTTTTGGAAAAGGCCGACCTCTTTCTTTTAATCAGTCATTGGGAAGGGTTCCCAAGATCCATTTTAGAGGCGATGAGGGCAGTCCTCCCAGTTGTAGCTAGTGATGTCGGCGGTTCTAAAGAAAGTGTCGAAAACGGGAAGACGGGATTTCTTGTACAGCGCAGGGATGTCGAGAGCCTACTTCGAGCACTGACCGAATATTATAAGAATCCCGAACTTTTAAGGGAACACGGGAATTATGGCAGACAAAGGTTTGAGAGAAATTTTACCTTTGAAGCGATGAGTACGGCGACATGGTCCGCATATTTGTAAACTAAGTTACATAATAATTATTGGAACAAAAATACATTTACCTATTATTTATTAGTATAGTGATAATATACTCTCCACATGGGGAAAAACTTAGGAGGCCTTTATAAGAAAGGTTATGTCGTTTTTACCTTTATCTCGCTGCACGTTCCAACCTATCCCTGAGCGCCTTTCCCAGCCCTCCGTCAGGCGGAAACCAGCACCAGACGACACGCACTGCATTTTTATCTGCTTCAAAAAAGAATGAAAAGAGTTTGCGGGCGTAATCTTCAACACTGGAAAAAGACTTTAAGGTGCAAGGATGCACCACTTTATCTAGGTTCATACCGAGGATCCAGTCATTTGAAGTGGCGTCTTTGATTTCTGATAGATCTGTAAAAAGCCTGACGCGTGCCTTCGGTTTATAGTGCGGATGCCGGGTCCCCGGGGCCATTGGACGATCAGATTCAGACGCATTTAGGACCAAACTTTCGGCATTAGCTCCCAAGAGCGATGCAACACTCTCGGCTGAAATGGAACCTGATCTATAGATTTTGGGGACGTCATCGGGAAAACCAATAATGGTGGACTCCAAACCCAATTCGCAATCCGGCCCTTGGATAATAGCATCGACCCGACCCATCATGTTAAACTTTGCCATTTCAAAGGTGGTTGAACTTGGTGAGCCGCTGAGATTGGCACTAGGTGCAGCTACCGGCACTCCGCAGGCACGGAGAAATCCCAAGGCTTCGGGGCTTTTGGGCATTCTTACGCCAACCGTTGGAAGACCTGCTGAAACAATTCCTGGAATTCCGGGGAGTTTTGGAAGGATCAAGGTCAAGGGCCCAGGCCAAAAAGCCTCGATGAGTTTAAGGGCATCTGGTGACAATTCCTCTGTAATACCAGCAAGCTGCGAAGTATTAAACAGGTGTATTATAAGCGGGTTGTCCCCTGGGCGGCCTTTAGCCGAGAAAATCCGGGAACTAGCCTCGGGGTCAAGGGCGTTAGCACCCAAACCGTAAACTGTTTCTGTGGGAAACACGACAAGACCGCCTCGGGTCAGGATTTCACCAGCCTTCTCCATTTGGTCCAAGGATAGAATTTCAGTCGTCATTTAAGGTACATTGATAGAGATATTTTTGACAAATATCAAGTGAAGGGATATGATGGGACTGGAGGAAAGCTAATGAGCCTGCTTGGTGTGATTAATTCCGATGAAATTTTACGCGGGAAAATGGAAAAAGCCCTATCGAGAGATAAAACTCTTTCGTGGCAATCCGCTTCCACATTCATGGAATCGCTTGACCTCCTCAATTTCGACCTTCCTGAGATCGTTTTAATCAATGTTTCTGACCCCAAACTGCGCATCGACGACTTGATAAAAACCATTGAAGAAGACCGCTGGCTGCACAATTTCGGGATCATTGGCATCTACGACCGAAAAGTCACAAAGGAACAAGAGATCGGCTACAGGATGAGACACATTAACCTCTTAACCCTACTGGAGATATCCAATATTTCCCAGGGTTTAGTCAATATCCTAAAAATTATCGAAAAGAACCGGCAAATCATTTTTCAGTGGGAAATGACACATACCCTTAGCCACCGGATAACGGGGAGTTTTATCATTGATAACGACCCTTTAACGGTTCCAATTTTTGCCGGTCTTGCGGCAACCGCCCTCGTCCAGCGAGGCTATTTAAATGTGGAGAATAAACGCAACCTTCAAATCGCTTTGGCAGAATTGATCCAAAATGGGATAGAACACGGCAACTGTGAGGTGGGTTTCGAAGAGAAATCACGTTTTTTGATGGAAGGTGGGAGCATTGTCGATCTTATAGCCCAAAAATGCCAGGCGGACCCTTCGCTTTTAGCGAAAAAAGTCCATATGGAGTGGGACATCCGCGACGAAGAAACCAAGTTTTATATTCGGGACGAAGGTAAGGGGTTCAACGTCGAAGAATACCAGAAAAGGATGAAAACAAAGCAGAAGGACGCACTTCATGGTAGGGGAATCATCCTTGCTAAAAGTTTCGGCGGAAGGTTGGCTTATAATAAGGCTGGAAATATTGCACTTCTCACAATAAAATACGAGCAGTCGGAGCCCTTGCGCGAACCCGTGGGTTTTAAAGGCGAGGAGGTCCTGATTACGAAAGAAGAGGACATAGTCTTCCGTGAAGGCGAAAAAAGCGACCATATTTTTTATATCTCCTCAGGCCGTTTCAAGGTTTTTCACCAGGATATCCTTGTCAGTTTGCTGACTCCTACGGATATTTTTATTGGTGAAATGAGCTTTCTTCTCAATAATAAACGGAGCGCTACGGTGATTTCGGAGACCCCAGGAAAACTTATTAAAATTACAAGGAAAAGTTTTATTGCTGCCGTGAGGGATTTTCCCCAGTACGGCATCTTTCTCAGTAAACTTCTTGCGCGCAAATTGGAACAAAACAACTGCTCAAAGGCTAAAAGGCAGGAAGAAGGGTTAGGAACTTGAAAAGGGTCCACTTATAAATAGTAACCGAAGTTTGCACCGATTCCACAGGTAGAAAATGAGAAATCTATCCGCAGACGGCGCGCACAGGTCACGCTGACTCTCAGCTCACGGTCCCATCGCTTTCCCTAAAACCTTGCGTTTTGTAGTTAACTTAGGGACTGCGTCGGCCCTGTGAACTTTGCGAAGCAAAGCCCGTGGCTAAACTTCCTTTTACCACTGTCGCCTTCGGCGAAGCACTGGCGCCTGACGGCGCAACACTGATGGCTGGTTGGTTTGATTTTTCTCTCCGCCTCCTGACTTTTTTATTTTATCTCTCGCTCCTCATTGTAAAGGCACGCCTACGGCTCTATCGGCCTTGACAATTCGTCGCTCTGAGATGGAGCAAGACAAAAGGAGGCAGAGAATGGACATAGTGGTCGAGAAGGAACTTTCCCATCAACTGCTGGGGGCGTGTTTCGCAGTGCATAATGAACTTGGTATGGGGTTATTGGAATCTGTGTATGAGTCAGTTTTGGTTATAGAGTTGACTATGAGAGGGCTCAAAGTAGAACGGCAAGTTCCCTACAAAGTTTACTACCTTGGACAAGAGGTAGGGTTTTACTTTGCAGATCTAAGAGCCTGTTGCGCTTGAGATTTTGATACAGGACCGGGGAGCCGGGATGCTCA
>DYOB01000048.1 GCA_020720765.1 Borreliella garinii | reverse complement strand
CATTCGTTGACTTCAAGGAAGTTTCCGATCATGTTAACGACTATAAATCCGTCCCATGGTTTTGGTTCCCTCACCTTCTTCCATTATAGGGGGTTTTGGGGAATATGCAAATTACTTGAGCCTTTTTCAAAACTACTGCGGAGGATTAGTCAGTGCGCGAAAAACTCGCTCAAATCCTCATTTACCCGAGTAAACTGCGGTTTTCGCTTCCTTTTTCACTTCTGAAAACCCTTCCTCGTTGAGTTTTGAAAAAGGCTCACTTTATTGTTAAATGTTGTCTTTCGGGCGTTCTTTTAAAAGGGCGATCCCTCTGACGAGGTATTCCAGAAAGGTTCCCAGAGATAAACCGGCGGTGAGAATGAGGAAACCGATCCAAAGCCAGCCGTTGAGATCCGACCATTCCCAGCCCCAACCCCAGGACCTTCCCAACCAGCTTAAGAGCCCTGCCAGGCTTACCCCGAAGTACAGCCAAGCCTTGGCCTTGCCTCCCAGACTCGCAGCCAAGACAACATGGTTTTGGACTAGGTGGAGCCTCCAGAAAGTAATGCCCAGTTCCCTATAGAGGATGAGTGCGAAAAACCAGAAGGGGATGATGTCCGAAAGGAGGAGGGCAAGGAAGTAGGTGAGGCGGCTGACCACGTCGGCGAAAGGGTCGAGGAGCTTTCCCAGGTCGGAGGTCAAATGAAGTTTCCGTGCAATAATTCCGTCAAGCAGATCCGTAATTTCCCCAAGTCCAAAGACGAACAGGATAAGAAAAGCCAGGCCGGGGTTGGGTGAACCGAGATGCAGCATAAAAAGTGTAAGAAAGATGGGCGCTAAAACTATTCTGCTCAATGTCATGGTATTGGGAAGGTTCATAAACCCACGTTAAGTGGAGTTAAAGCTCTTGTCAATGGTACTCAATTCTTCTACACTTGCCGCATGGGTCTGAATCCTCAATTTCATTTTACTTTAACCATGGTTGGTCTCCAGGTGCTTTTTCTCTCAGTTTTTTCCTGGCTGACCCTTCCCTTTTTCGGGGAAAAAAGTTGGCTCGTCGGTTATTACCTGGTTTCCCCTGCACTGGCTGTCACCGCCTGGTTATGGGTGAAAGCTACTCCCACCTTGTTTTTAAAGCCCGATGCCACTCCGCTAGTCTATTTTGGCGCAGCTAACCGGCTAACACTCTTTCGGTTGAGTTCCCTTCCAGCTTTGGGTTATCTCCTCGTTCTCAGCCGTTCTCAGCCTGAAATAAACCTCCCACTGACTATTTGGGCCGGTCTGGCCTTTCTTACAGATTTTTTTGACGGATGGATAAGCAGGACAAGGGGGGAGGTAAGCCGTCTCGGACAGGCGATGGACAGCGCGAGCGATTACCTTGTGCTTGGTGCCCTTGTCAGTGTTTTTGCAACGCAGGGTCTTCTGCCATGGTGGCTTTTATTAGCTGCAGGGTTACGTCTGGGTTTTCAAATCGTTTCGATATCGGTTTTAATGTGGAAAAAAAAAGGGCTCATCCTTGAAACAACCTTTTTAGGCAAGGTTGCTGTTTTCATTTTAATGACCTATTTCGGTTTGCGTCTCGTGGGCTACGTGACGGTTCTTCCCCAATTTTTCAATTCCGGTATTCTTTTTTCCTTGGATATTTTCACGGCGGTGCTGCTGGCAGTTTCTCTGGTGGATAAAATTCTTTACTTTAGTAAAACCTGGGCAAGTCTGTCGGCGGGTTCCAGCCAGAAGTAGCCTTTTTCAGGACTCCAAACCAGATCATGAACTTCCCAAGGCTTAAAATCCGAAGGCAGAAATTCTTTTTCAAGCACCAGTCCCAAAAATCGGCAAACATTTAAGAACGTATTGGTTTCTTTCCCTTTTTCAGGAATTAACCAGGCCCTTGCACCCAAAAGTTCCCACGGTCCGGGAACTTGTAGAGTGGTTAAGGTTTGTGAAGAGGAAAATATTACCTCCCCTCCCTTCCAAATTTCCCATAGCGGTTTTTCCTCGGCCCCTACAAATCTTAAAGCTGAAACCGTCGCCTCTTCCCGTAGCGGTAGGCCATTTCCTTTAGCAACATTAAAAAATACAGCAGATAGAAGAAGAAATAAAAGGGCTGGGAGACCTACAAACTTCGGCATTCTAAGAGAGAGAAAAACCACTGTAAAAGTGAGAGAAAGGGTTATAATTTCTTCTAGGCCCCAAGTGAAATGCTGAACTTTTAAGAGGTAAGCAATCACAGAAAGTAGGGAGAAACTTAAAAAAATGAGTGACTCGGTACCTCGGTTTTTTTTGAGGAACAAGAAGAAGACTGACAAAGCCGAAGTAGACCCGAAAATAAGGAGGTAGATCCACTGGCGGGAGAAAACCCAGGCCGCATCCCAGACTGCCAGGTTATTAAAAGCCGTAAAGGGTTCCATATTTTTCCTGTAGGTAGTTGATGAAATACTGCGGGTTTAAATTTTCCCCCGTGATATTTTTCACAAGTTCGCCGGCGGTAAAAGACCGGCCCCACTGATGGATATTTTTTCTTAACCAATCGAGTATGGGTTGGAATTCTCCTTTTAAAATATGAGCCTCGAAAGGCATGACCCTTTTTATAGCCGACCTCCATTGGGCCGCATAGAGGTTTCCAAGGGCGTACGTGGGAAAGTAACCTATCCCGCCCATACTCCAATGAATATCCTGCAGGCAGCCCTCGGAATCGTTTGCAGGCGATAAACCAAGGAGTTCTTGTGTTTTAGCATTCCAAACTTCAGGAACATCCTTGGGATCGAGGGTTCCATCGACGAGGGCTTTTTCCATTTCGAACCTGAGGATGATGTGGAGGCTGTAGGTGACCTCGTCCGCTTCAACACGGATCATTGTGGGTTCCACAGTATTAAGGGCTCTGACAAAAACGTCGGGAGTTTGGTTGGATAAGGCATTAGGGAAAATCTCAAGTAACTTCGGCCAAGTCCATTGTATCCATTGCGGACTCCGCGCCACCATATTCTCCCAGAACCTGCTCTGGCTCTCATGGATTCCCAAGCTTGTTCCATCACTCAAAAGTGTATGCTTTAATTCCTGTGAGAACCCCTGTTCGTACAAACCATGTCCCATTTCATGAATCATCCCGTAGACAGCAGAGTTGAAAAACTTTTCATCGTAACGGGTTGTGAGCCTCACATCGTCGAAGCCCAGAGTTGTACAAAAAGGATGGGTTGTGACGTCCAGTCTTCCTCTTTTCCAATCGTATCCCATGGCGCTCAGTACTTCACGGCCGTATTTTTCCTGGCTAGATACAGGGAAGGTTTTTTCCAACACAGATGTATCGGGTCTGGGTCTTGAATGGATTTTCGACAAAATATCCTGGAGACCTGGCTTGAGTTGGTAAAAGATTTTTTCCACTTCAAGAGTCGTCATTCCTGGTTCATATTCATCGAGGAGCGCCGTGTAGGGATGGTCAGAAAAACCTATGCGTTGAGCCGTTTCCTTTGCGATATCCACTAATTGACGGAGATAGGGTAGGAAGGATAAAAAGTCGTTGGTTTGCCTCGCCTTGGCCCAAACCGCTTGTGATTGGACGACAAGGGCCGCCTTTTTCTCTACTAGTTCTGCAGGCAGCAAGATTTTCCTGGCTCGCAGTCTGTTCCAAACACGAAGCCTGGCGCGTTCTCTATCTGTTTGCACTTTATCACCGCAGGCTTTGAGCAATGCCTCCAGATCAGGCCGGGTGAAAATTTTGTGGAGGAGTGTTTCAAGCAAGGACATCTGCTCAGACCTGCCCTGAACCGCAGATTCCGGCATATAAGTTTCCTGATCCCAACCCAGGGCGGCAAGTATATGTGCAAGGGTTACTGCTTCCTTTTCTCTTTCGTCCAAATCAATCCAAGGGGAATTATTTTCCATAATTAAAAAATATCACGTATTTGGTTTTCTGGAAAGGTTTTCTACGGCTTTTACGAGGATTTCTTTTGAAGTGACACTTCTGGCAAGTGCCTTTCCCGTTTCTGACTGGAGGTCGTGGATTTGCATGGGGTCCTGGCCGAGCAAGCGGCTGAAACTATAGGCAAGGAGATTTTTATGCCTGTATTCCCTGGGGCCGAAACCCATGGTATCTGAGTAATCATTGGTTATATCCTTCCAAAGGGAACCCGTAAGGGCTTGTAAGATAGCACTCGTGACCCCTGTGCGGTCGATACCCAGGCGGCAATGCACCACCCACGGGCCTCCGCCGAGGGAGATATACTCGAGAATTTGACCCATCATCGCGAGAAAAAGATTGCCCCTTGAATGGTAATAGACAGTTGTGTAATCAGCGGGTATAAAGAGCACCTTTCCGTCTCTTCCTGAAAGGAGGTACTCTTTGGTACATTCAGGATCGAAAAGGACCCCCTCACCGTCGGCGAGGTTGATAACACGGTTGATATGATGTTCCTTCCAGAGCCTTTGAACGGCAGTTTTCCGGGCTGCTTCCCTTGAATCTGGAAGTGCGCTAAGAAAAGGGTGCGAACTGCGGTAGAGGATTCCCTGGGCAAGTGTTCCGCCACTTATTTGTCTGAAGTTGGAAAGCCAAGACGCGCCGTTGCCTGTCCTCGGCACGAGAAGTTCCTCGGAACGGTGTTTCCAGGATTCTTTATCTTGATGGGGAACAATGAGAAAGTTGTTGCCTATCCTTGGTTCTTCGGGGAAATAATTAGCACCCATTACCTCGATTCCGTTGATAAGAAATTGGTACTCGGGATAACCGCTGTTTCCAGGTGCTTCGATACGGCCCAGAGGAACATCGAGAATCCATTTTCTCTCGCCTTCGCGCCTCATCTGCCACGCCGCACCGGGAGCCCAATAGTTAAAACTACCGGTTACCGCCATTGTCTCTATCTTTTCCTTTAAGTCAACGTCTTCTACCAGAAACCAAAAACGGTTGCCGAAAACAGAATGGAAGCGTGCGAGAAGGAAAGGGGATTCCATCCTAGAAGTTGACGCTTAGTGCAAGACTATGCCTTAAACCAATGGTGGTGTCCAAATTGACACTGCTCAACATAAGTGAAGCATCGTACTTGAGAATAGCCGGTTCAAAGTAAAAAGCAACAATGCCAAGAAGCGGTTCCACCAATAAACCGGGTGAATTTCCCTGGAAGACGATTGAACCGAAGCGTGCACCAAAATAGGGAATCAGGATGTTTCGGGTACGCCGGTTCATCTTTTCAAAAGACATGGAAATGCCCATTTGTGTAATAAAGAAAATATCGTCGTTGGGGGATGATTCCTGCTCTTTATAATAGCCAATCTCGGTGTATACCGAATAGTAACCGCCGAAATCGTCGTTGGAGCCTTCTACGACACCAGTAAGCAGGGTGTAATGAAAGTTTAGACCCGTATAAAGTTTTTCTCCTTCGAAGGGCTGGGCCAGGGAGGCAGAAAGACCTGGCAGGAAATAATCTTCCGCTTCAAATTCATCGTAGCGTGGTGGAGGGGGCGGTATGGTGTTGACTACTCCGAGATAGCCACCGAAGTCATCCCCCTCTCCGCCGGGTTCGTAGAGATCCCTTGTTGTGACCCACCTGTCATCGGCTTTGAATTTGTATTTGAGAACTTGTCCGTATGGTAGAGAAGTCTGGTAGGTCCAGGTTCCGTTTGAGTCCCGTTTCATGGGGGATTGCTCGGCAGTCCATCCGTTGAAGGTACCTGCCACGTAGGCCTGTGTGCATTGTGTGTCATTGTAGCGGAAAAAAACCTGACCGTCCGAATAAACCGCGGATTGAGCGGATAGCGTGAGTCCGGAAAGTATAAACAAAAAGGTTAGGACGAACTTTGTCTTCATCATACGTCGTGTTCTCCTTTCGCCCGGTGTTCTTGGTACTCCTGAATCAGTGCCTGAGTTTCTTTTGAGCCCAATGTGTCGTAATGGTCGAACTTCATCTCGTAGGCGCCCGTCGAACTCGTAATGCTCTTCAGTTGAAGGGCGTACTGTTGGACTTCGCTGAGCGGAACCAAGGCCTGGATTTCTATAAGCTCTTTACCGATGGAATCCTGGCCCAGAACCCTGGCCCGTTTGGATGAGAGATCCGAAAGGATATCACCGAGGTACTGGTCCTCGATAAACACGGATAGCTTCATGATGGGTTCTAGGATGATGGGTTTAGCAAGTTCTAGACCTTCGCGTAAAGCCCCCCGCGCGGCGAGTTTGAAAGCGAGTTCGGAACTGTCCACCGGATGCTCTTTTCCATCTGTAACATTGACCTCGATATCCACCAGGGGAAAACCTGCGAGGAAGCCGTCTTCCATGGCCTCCTGGATTCCTTTTTCGATGGCCGGCAGGTATCCCTTACTGAGGTTTTGGCCTTTTAATGTCTGGACAAAAGAGAAGTTTTGTCCGCGCTGAAGCGGGCGTATGTCCATACTGACTTTACCGTACTGTCCGTGCCCTCCTGTCTGCTTCTTATGGGTATACTCGGAGGATGCGCCTTTCGTAATTGTTTCCCTGTAAGGTATCTTGGGCAATTTTGTGGTAAACTCAATTTTTTGATTGCGGACCCTGTCGAGAATGATACCCAGGTGGAGCTCCCCCATGGCGCTGACGACGGTCTCTTTCGTCTGGGGGTTGTAATGCATCTTAAAGGTCAAGTCTTCTTCGGTGGCGCGCACTAAAATCTGGGTCATCTTGTCTTCATCTTTCTGGTTCTTAGCGACGACAGCCAGGCTATGGACGGGTGTGGGTAAACTCAAGGCTTCGTAGTGGATGATATCTTCGTGGTGGCACAGAGTATCGTTTGTTGCCAAGTCATCTACTTTAGCAAAGACGCCGATGTCCCCGGCGCTGAGCTCGGTGACGTCGGTGAGGTTTTTTCCTTCTGCGATAAAGATTTTACCGATGCGCTCCTTCTTTCCCGTGCGAGGATTAAACGCCTCGCTCTCGGGCGTAAGTTTTCCAGTGACGACTTTTACATAGCTGAGTTTCCCTGCGAATTGGTCGTAGAGTGTTTTAAAAACCAGGGCGGAGAAGCTCCCTTCCGGGCTGATAAACCGGGATTTCTCCCCGCTGATGCAATGTTCTTCGACACGGAAAGGGGAAGGGGAATCATAAGCGGTGAAATCCATCAAGGTCTGGATGCCAGAATGCATCAAAGCGCTCCCGCAGAAAACAGGTACGAACTTATTTTTTTCCAAACCTTCCCTGAGCCCTTTTTTAATTTCTTCGTCGCTCAGGTCACCCTTAGAAACGTAGAGTTCCAGAAGTTCTTCGTCGCCTTCCGCAGCCTCTTCAACCAGAACCTTCCGGGCTTCCGCTGCTGAAGCCTTAAGTTCGGCGGGAATCTCCCCGACGGTTTCCATTTCGCCTTCTTTAAAATAGTAGGCTTTCATATCGAGTAGGTTGATAACGCCCTTGAAAGCCGTATCGTGACCTATAGGCAGGCTCACGGGAATAAAGACCATGGAAAACTTGTCGCGAAGATCCAAGAGGGTTTCATCGAAGTCGGTGTCGGCCTTATCGAGTTTATTGATAAAAACCATGCGGGGCTGGTTTTTCCGGTTCAGTTCCCTCCACAATTTGATGGTTTCTACCTGGACGCCGCTGCGGGCGCCGACCAGCATCAAGGCGCACTCGGTTGTTCTGAACGCAAGGATGTTTTCACCCACAAAATCCGCACTGCCGGGCGTGTCGAGAATATTCATCTTGGTGTTTTTCCAATAAACATGGGAAAAACTCGTATGGATACTGATGCCTCGTCTCACTTCTTCGTCTGTAAAATCGCTGACGGTCCTCCCAGTTTCGACCTTTTCCGCTTTTGGGATAATTCCGCCTGCGAAGAGTATGTGCTCCGACAAGGTGGTTTTCCCCGTACCCGTATGACCGATGACCGCTATATTCCGTAAGGCTTCTGTTTTGATTAGCATAGTACATTCAGATTAGACCGAGAATTCCGCGCTGTCAATGAAAAGTTTTCAGACTGTCTGGTGCGTGTGGTGGAAAATTTTTCCCGCCTTCAGTTTCCGCCCCATTTCCTCACTACTGAGTGGTTTGCTGAAATAATAACCCTGAATTTTATGGCAGCCGTTGTTTTTTATAAAGTTGTATTGTTCCAGTGTTTCAACACCCTCTGCAACAATATCCACCCTGAGGTTTTTACCCATACTAATGACGGTTTCAATGATGGCCATCGTATTAGGGTCCCTGGGAATATCCCTGATAAAGCTCTGGTCGATTTTCAGGGTGTTAATCGGAAAATCCTTAAAGTAATTCAGGGATGAATACCCGGTTCCAAAATCATCGAGGCTGATTTTTATTCCCATGCCGTGGATTTCATTAAGCTTTGAAAGTGTTTCTTCGATTTTTCCCATGGCTATGCGTTCTGTAATTTCGAGTTCCAGAAAATGGGCGGGTAGTTGGGTGGTTTCAAGGATCATGGACGTTTCCTGGATAAAATTCGACTGGTCGAACTGGATGGAAGAAACATTGACCGAAACGGGCACATTGCAGCAGCCTTCATCCATCCAGAGTTTGTTCTGCCTGCACGCCGTTTCCATCACCCAGGATCCTATTTGCCGTATAAGTCCGGACTCTTCGGCTATGGGTATAAAAACCGAGGGGGGAATCGTGCCCAGCTCCGGGCTGTCCCAGCGTATCAAGGCCTCCATGCCACTGATTTCATTGGTCAGGACGTCCACCTGGGGCTGGAAGACCAAATGAAATTGGGAATACTCTATCGCAATATGCATGTGAGCTTCAATCTGCATTTGACGGCTCAAACCAAGCTTCATACTATCGTTAAAGGTTTTAAAGGTTCCACCGCCCGCTTTCTTTGCGGCGTTTCTTGCTATGCTGGCGTGGATCAATAATTCTTCAAAGTTTGCTGCATCAGAGAGAAAAAAGGCCACACCCGCACTATAGGTGATATAGACCTTCTCATCTGCGAGTAAAAATGGAATGGAAGAATCCTTGAAGAGTTTTTCAAGTCCGCTAAGGGTCACAGAGTGGGAGGAAGCATCGGCAAGAAAAATATTGAATTCCGCCCCGTTGCCTCTGCTGATCATGGCACCGTTTTCCAGGGTCCTTATCAGCCGTTTCCCTATCTGCTTCAGGAGATCATCCCCTAGGCCGCCTCCGTGGTTATCGTTGAAATTTTTAAACTTATCCACGGTCAGAACAATAATCGAACTGTACCCGACATTGATTTCTTTTTTCAAAGACTTTTTTACAAAGTCTTCGAAGTAGTAGCGGTTAGGGAGGTTTGTAATCGGGTCGAAATAGGTGAGACTTCTCACGGTCTTCATCATCATGTTGAAACTCTGAGAAACCTGGCCTATTTCCCTGTTTTCATTTTCCGGGGCTATGACGCTGAGATCCCCTTCTGCGACTTTATCGAAGATCACTTTTAACGTCAGGAAGTGTTTGGTCCAGACACCGGCAACTAAATAAATGGAAATAAACACAACCAGAAGAAGACCGAGGCTTAAAAAGAGAAGTTGGATTTGCATTTTCCGGACAAAGGTATGCAGTTCTTCCTGGGGTACGAAGCTGATAAGGCGGAACTCCGGAGTACCCTCGATTTTCCCGAACAGCAGCAGAACGTCGCTTTTTTTTGTAGGATTATGATAGGTGGCACTACCTTGATCCTCCGAGAGAATGAAATCCGCCTGTTCGGGAAGAAGGGCGGTCATACTACCCGTTTCCAAAGGTTGGATGGTTGAACCGATTAAACTTTCTTTTAAATGAAAAATTATTGTTCCTTTTTCATCCACCATCATAAGCTCGGTATTTTTCGAAGTTTGGAGGAGTTGGGTAAAAAATGCATGAAAACGGGATAGATCGAGGGAAATACCAACTAGACCGAGAATCTGGTTATCTTTTGAGATGACGGGTACAGTGACCGCAATAATCTCCTTGGTTGTGCTTAGAGAACGCAGAGGGGAAGAGATCACGCTTTCTCCCTTCATGACTTGTGAAAAATACTCTCTCTGGCTGATGGATCCCGGGGTTGGGACGATGGATGTAGTATAGGTACCCGTGGAGTCGGCAACAAAATACTGAAGTATTGGGCCTTCCCTGACCGGGAGATTTTCCCTGAGGTAAGTGTGAATGAGTGGAAGGTCCATGCTCTGAATAAGCGGGTTTTTACTCAGAATAAAGGCTTCGTGCTTTCTCTCCTTGAACCAATTGGATACGATTTTTTGATTTTGTTCGAAGAGTGAGCGCTCCCATTCTTCCGAGGCTGTAAAAAAAGACGACTCGCTTAACCAGGTCAGGGAAAAAAATAAGATAAGACTCAAAAACAAAGAACTTAAGAGTGTCGCATAGATTGTCTTTGCACGGAGACTTGTCCAGAAAGGAATGACCATACCTGGATTATAGCATGATTTTTTCAAATGACATAGGATGCTCGCTTGACCAAGCCAGGAGTATTTTCTTAAATAGCAGTGTACGAGGAGGAATTTTGTACCGTAGAGTTGAACCCAAGCCGGATTTTGCCGTGCTTGAAAAAAATATTCTTGAATTCTGGGATAATGAAAAAATCTTTGAAGCGAGCATAGAGATCCGGCAAGGGCAGAAGGAATTTGTCTTTTATGACGGCCCTCCTTTCGCAACCGGGCTTCCCCACTTTGGGCATATTGTTCCCGGGACCATTAAGGATGTTATACCCCGATACCGGACGATGCGCGGTTTCAAAGTTGAAAGACGCTTTGGTTGGGATTGCCACGGACTGCCTGTCGAGTATGAAATGGAAAAATCCCTCGGAATCTCCGGTAAAACCCAGATTGAGGAATACGGTGTAGCAAAATTCAACGAAGCCTGCCGGGGAATAGTCCAGCGCTACGTTTCCGAGTGGAGGGACACTGTCCGCCGTATGGGGCGCTGGGTCGATTTTGACCATGACTACAAGACCATGGATACGGACTACATGGAAAGCATCTGGTGGGTATTCACAACACTCTGGAAAAAAGGATTGATTTACGAAGGGTACTATATCCTTCCTTATAGTCCCGCACTTTCGACTCCGCTTTCAAACTTCGAGGTAAACCTCGGTGGCTATAAAGATGTCCACGACCCGGCCATTACCGTCAGGTTTGAACTTGAAAAAAGTCCGGGCACCTATTTTCTCGCCTGGACGACGACGCCGTGGACCCTGCCGAGCAATCTTGGTCTGGCCTTGGGTGAGTCTCTCGATTATGTGGAAGTAGAAGCCGAAGGGGAAAAACTTATTCTGGCGGAGGCCTTGCTTCATAAGTACTTCTCAGATGATAAACCCTTCAGGCTCTTAAAAAAATTCAAGGGAAAGGACCTCGAAGGCGTCGCTTACAAACCTCTGTTTCCTTATTTCGCCAACCTTAAAAAAGAAGGTGCGTTTCGCACGCATTTGGGTTCCTTCGTCAGCGTGGAAGACGGAACAGGAATAGTCCATCTCGCCCCGGGTTTCGGCGAGGATGACTACAACGTTCTCCAACCTAAAAAGATTCCTGTCGTTGTCCCCATCGATGCCGAGTGCCGGTTTACTGAAGAGGTTCCTGACTTTCAAGGCATCTTTGTAAAAGACGCGGACAAGGCCATCATTCAAAGGCTTAAAGAAGAAGGAAAACTGTTCAAACGCGATACAATCCTCCACGCCTACCCGCATTGTTACAGAACGGGAATGCCCCTGATCTACCGGGCCGTTTCGAGCTGGTTTGTCAATATCGAAAAAGTGAAAGACGCCATGCTGAACGCAAATGACCAGATTGATTGGTACCCTGATCACATGAAAAAAGGGCGTTTCGGAAAATGGCTGGAAGGCGCACGCGACTGGGCTATCAGCCGGAACAGGTATTGGGGAAACCCTATACCTGTTTGGAAATGCGACAAGACAGGAAAGGCTGTCTGTATTTCGAGCATCGATGAACTGGAGAAGCTCAGCGGTGTCAGGCCGACAGACCTTCATAAGCACTTTGTCGACGAAATCACCTGGCCCAGCGCCTGGGGCGGAACCATGCGCAGGGTGCCCGAGGTTTTGGACTGTTGGTTTGAAAGCGGAGCCATGCCTTACGCACAGCTTCATTATCCGATGGAAAATAAGGAAGTCTTTGAGAAGAATTTTCCTGCGGACTTTGTCAATGAAGGCCTCGATCAGACACGCGGCTGGTTCTATACACTCACAATCCTTGCCGCTGCGCTTTTTCAGAAACCTGCGTTTAAAAGCGTTATTGTCAGCGGGATAGTGCTCGCCGAAGACGGCAGAAAGATGAGTAAAAGTCTGAGGAATTACACGGACCCCATGGAGGTCATGAACCGCTTCAGCGCCGATGCTCTCAGGCTCTTTCTTATGATGAGCTCGGTGGTGAAAGCCGACGATTTGCGTTACTCCGACGAGGGTGTAAAAAATGTTCTGAGGGATTACATCATCCCGCTTTGGAACGCTTATAGTTTTTTCGTCACGTATGCAAACATCGACCAAATCCGCCCCACGGCGGTACCCGGTATTTCATCGAACCCCCTTGATGCCTGGATTCTCAGCGAGGTTGAATCTCTTACCTCGGCGTTCAGGGATAATATGGACCAGAACGATATTCCAAGGGCCGTGGAAAAACTGATGGGATTTCTCGACCTGATGAACAACTGGTATATCCGCAGAAGCCGCAGGAGATTCTGGAAGGACGAGAAGGACCAGGATAAGACCGACGCCTATGTAACTCTTCACTGGGTTCTGAAAAGAATGGTTATTCTCGCGGCGCCGTTTATCCCCTTCCTCACTGAAACCATCTATCAGAACCTTAAGGACGAGAAAGACCCCAAGAGCATCCACCTTTGCGATTACCCGGAAGTTCGGGAAGAATTCCGTGATCCATCCCTCGAGGAAAAGATGGCGCTAGTCCGGAAGGCCGTTGTGATGGGCAGGAGTCTGCGGAGTCTCCACGAGCTCAAGAACCGGCAACCTTTAAAGCAGATGTACCTTGTCACACTCGATTCCAGCGTGAAAGCCGTACTTTTCGAAATGCAGGATATTATTCGCGATGAGATCAATGTAAAAGAAATCGTCTTCCAAGAAAATGAAGAGGCATTAGTGGATTACAAAGCCAAGGCCAACTTTAAGGTCCTGGGTAAAATTCTTGGGTCGTCGATGAAAACAGCCGCCGCACAGATAGAAAGCCTGACAGGGAGGGAAATCAGCTCGCTTCTGGAAGGTGCTGTCCTTAACCTCCAGGTCGAAGATAAAGAAGTTGAAATCACTGTGGAACATATTTTGGTTCAACGCGTGGAAAAACCCAACACTGTTGTCCTTAATGATGGAACACTCACTGTAGGTTTAGATACAGAACTCACAAAGGATTTAATCCGCGAGGGTGTTCTGAGGGATCTTATCCGCGCTGTCCAAAATCTACGCAAAGACCGCGGCCTCAAGGTGACGGACAGGATTCGGTTAAAATTAGAAACCACACCCTTGCTCAGGGAAGCTCTCGAGGAAGGCGTGGATTATCTTTTCAGTGAAACTCTTTGCGATGAGTGGACAGAAGGGAAGGGGGCCGAAAGCGAGGCTTTTGAAATGGACGATGGCGAGGCGTCGGTAAGTCTTGAAAAAATATAGCCCCTTAGTCGTAATCCTTTTCCTCTCTACTTGTACAACCTTCCCAAGGGATAGGGAAAGTATGCAGTGGTGGGATTTTCTTCCCGATGCACCGGTCCTCGTTTACGGAAAAATGGACCAGCTACGACCATACCTTCTGGAAAAAATGAAGGACAAATCTGAATTTCATGACATTCTCAGGAGGACAAAAGAATTCTATGTTTCTCTTGTACCCGGAATTCAGCCAGATTTTTATCTGATGTGTTTAGGGGATTTTCCCCGCGGGCTTTCGGGGTTGGCCTTGAGCTGGAATTCATCGTGGACCAAGGGTCCCTTTCCGCCGGAACAGTGGGTTATGAAACAAAACGGCATGGCTGTTACACTACCCGAAGACGGCATCATCCTCGCATCCAACCACCCCTGGTCTGAAAGCCTGGATGGCTCGGCAGTAACCACGATTTCCACACAGGCTTCCCAACGTTCCATTCTTACCGACCTCTTTCTCTATTTCCCAAAACCCGGAAGGCTACTCTTGGGAGAATCGGGTGATCGATTGCCCCTGACCTCGCTGTGGATACCTCTGAAAGCAAACGCAACCTCGTGGACAGGTTCCCTTGAGTTCGAGTTTGATAATGAAAGGCAGGCACGGTTGGCTCTGACCTTGGTGAGGCTTTCTGCCCCCAACTGGATGACCCTGCTCAACGAGTGGGGTATACAGATTTCAACACAGGGAGTCAGCTGGGAACTAGACGGGAATAGAGCCATTGTCACCCCCATCAGCATTCCGTTCTCGATCCTGGACGGGATGATCCTCTCTCTGACCGGGGAGGAAGAACCATGATCGGTATCGTCAATTATGACGCTGGGAATCTTACAAGCGTCGAGACAGCCTTGCAGAAACTCGGAGCTGAATTCCAGATCAGTTCGTCCCCCCACCAGTTGGATTTATGCGATAGGCTGATCTTCCCGGGTGTGGGGCACGCCAAGGCGGCGATGGAGAAATTGCGCGAACGCACCCTTGATGCGTATCTGAGGAAGTATGTCGAAAGCGGACGTCCTTTATTGGGCATTTGCCTCGGAAGTCAGATCCTTCTGGAGGAGAGTGAAGAAGGTCCGACCGAGTGCCTGGGAATTATCAAGGGCAGCGTGAAGCTTTTTCCAGCCGATATGGGCCTCAAGGTTCCCCACATGGGTTGGAATACCGTCGACTTCCAGGACCACCATCTTTTTCGAGGGCTGGATAAAGAGAGCAGTTTCTATTTTGTGCACTCGTATTACAACGCAACCCTCGATCCATCCGACAGCCTTGGTGAGACAGAGTACGGCATCCGGTTTGTTGCGGCTCTCGGCCGTGCCAATGTAGCCGCCGTACAATTCCATCCAGAAAAAAGCGGCCGCCCCGGGCTGGGCATTCTTGAAAATTTTATGAGCTGGAATCCATAATGTATCAAAAACGCATCATTGTTTGTTTGGACGTAAAGGACGGCCGCACCACGAAAGGCGTGCGCTTTCAGGAAAATCAGGACGTCGGTGATCCAGTGGAAATGGCTGAACGCTACTACAACGAAGGCGCCGACGAGCTGGTTTTTTACGATATCACAGCAAGTGCCGAAAACCGGAACTTGATCCTCGACGTTGTTGCGGCGACGGCGAAGAAAATCTTTATCCCTTTTTGTGTCGGCGGGGGAATAGGAAGTTTGGAACAAATCCGAAAAGTCATTCTCGCCGGAGCTGAAAAGGTTAGCCTTAACTCACAGGCGGTGAAAAACCCAGGCCTTATTTCCGAAGGGGCAAAGGTGTTCGGTAACCAATGCATCGTTCTGGCCATGGACGCCGCGAGCGACCCCGCCATGAATTCGGGTTACAGGGTTTACATCAACGGCGGTAGGACACCGACGGATCTGGACGCCGTCGAGTGGGCCAAGAGAGCCGTTTCTCTCGGTGCGGGGGAGATCGTTGTGAACAGTATGGACGCCGACGGAACACGTAAGGGTTATGAGATTTCCCTCACCAGGCAGATCAGCCTAGCGGTGGGTGTGCCTGTTGTGGCATCCGGCGGAGGCGGGGAACCCATCCACCTGAAAACCGTCCTTCAGGACGCCCAGGCTGACGCTGCCTTGATCGCCAGCATGGTCCACTACGGACAGTTTACCTTAAAAGGCATCAAGGAATACTTGAATGAAGAGGGCGTCCCGGTAAGAATGAAGTGGTAAGGTATTTTTCGATTAAATTATTAAAAAGGATCAGGGAAATTGATTAAAATAAATTATACAAAAATATTTGTAATCCTTTTTACTTTTACTCAAGGGATAATCTTTCCACAGGAACTGAAAGTATTTCTGCCTGATGATCTTAGTGAAGTTCTTGGAACTCCTCTGCCGACTGTTAGTGTTTCCCAGCGTAAATAATCATCCACTTATGGTGGCATTTCAGTAAACTCGATGAATTCAGAGGATACCGTTCATGCGCTTCTTTATCATGGTATTAAGGCAAGAACAGATCCTGACAATGCGGAAATCCAGAATCACATACGTGGCTGGAAGATAGAGATTT
>DYOB01000047.1:14969-16084 GCA_020720765.1 Borreliella garinii | reverse complement strand
CAACAGGCTCTTAGGGAAACCGAGGTGTCTCATCCCCTAACAAGGCAATATGGATTAGGACAATGGACAAATGATATGCAAATGTTCATAAAGGGTTAGAACCAAACCCAATAGTATCTCTCTCTTAAAGATAGGTACTAAATAGCGAAATCTGCGCAATTATGGTCACCATGCGTCAATTCTAAAAACTCGAAAGGTTGCACAAAAATGAAAGAATTCCATTTTCTGGAAATATTCAATTTTCCAAGTTGGTTGGTTCCACAAAAATAGCCCTTCCGCTTATAGTTTTCGTGGTCGAGCTTACAATATAGGGATATTTACCCTGTACAACCGCTGTTGAAGTGCTATCTTGGGTAGTAATGATTAACACGCCATTAGCCCCTACTCTAGCAGCTTGAATTTTTAGCTCTTGTATAGCGTAGTCAACAGAACCTTGTTCAGAAAAACCCATATCACTTGATGCTGAAATTAGACCAATGGTTTCATAGATTTCGGGTGGGTCGAGATAAAGTTTTACGTTTTCAGGTTTGATGGGTGGCCTTGTTTCCCCTGTTAGGATGATTGAACCTGTAGCACATCCAAACAATAAGATTGGAAAAAGGAAGTAAAGCGGGTTTCTCATAGTTACCTCAATTTCAATTGCAAGTTTCCAGAAAACATATCTAGTATTTAAACCATAATAGTATTTGGGTGAGGCTTTCAAGTCCCAAGCAGGACCATTTTTCTTTTCTTTATCCCCCAATTTAAGTACCTTGATAGAGTGAAACCTTTTTTGATGGCTGCTTTTTTTCTTCTCACAGCTGCGCTTCCCGCCAACGAACCCGAGCATAAGCTTGGTTTTCCGCTTTTTGATTCAGGCTTTGTTTTCTTTTCACGGGGTTCGGAAGGTATTCCTAGTGGTTTCTTGATAGTCCTTTCCCAACACTAGCAACTCATAATAGCCTCTACCATTGTATCTAAAGAGTATCAGCACAATGAAGAGCTTTTTATCCCGGATGAGCGCCCCGGTTGGTACTTCTACCGTGTACGCCCCGGTTTGCATCTGCGTTGGAACCTGGGTTCCACGGAATGAACGACACCTGCCTCATGGAACTTTTCAGACAGGCATTTGAAGA
>DYOB01000047.1:0-14869 GCA_020720765.1 Borreliella garinii | reverse complement strand
AGTCTCTCTCAGGGCAAGTGATTTTATATGTGGACCGGAACTTCCGAGAATGTACTAAGGCCCATGTATTATATCCTTACACACATACATTATTACAGATGTCTCAAGATACTCCATGGTAAAGATCCGCTTTCATTGATTCAGCGTCTTGCTGTTCTCGCCCTCCAGAAGGGTCTTCAAATCGTCACGGAAAAGGACGGCATGCTTCTTTTAAGTCTAGATCCACGCCGCGAGAGGGCTGATTCCATCCTCCTGGATACCATTGCCCTTATCGAAGAAAATATGAGCGTCTCGGCAGAATGGTTGAACGGGTATACCATACTCCTTGAAAAACTTGAGCAAGGATCTGAGGAAATTCTCCTGCAAAACCTCAGGCATTTTCTCTATATGACTGCCTTCGAGAACAAGGCGTGGATTTGCCCCGCACTGACAAAAGAAAAAGTCTCTGAATGGAAGCTTTCTTTGACTTCGCATCCAGTAGAGCTTAGGATGGGTCTTATTCCAATTTCTCGTAAGGAAGATGAAACACTGGACCAGAGGGCCTCGCGTTGCAAAATCTTTACAGTACTAAAAACCCATTGGGATCGGGTAAAAAAGGAGAAAACTCCTATAGCTTTAATCCACCCCAACACGGAAGAACTCTGGATTTACCTCAAAGGCCTTTTACCTCCTTCCATTGTCCCTTTAATTTACGAAAGCCCTCATCCCTTTCATGATCCTTTAGGTCACTTATTGGTTCCCCTTCTCTCAGAATCGCCGGACGATGTTCTCATAAGGGAGGATTATGCAGGGGATGATTGCGAACAGGAGATGATCAACGCCTTCGTATCGTATCTCGAAAACTCACACGGAAAGAAACAGCGCAGGCTCTTAGTTTTCTTTAGATTCTCCGAATGGCCGCAAACCTTTATACGGCTATGGGAAAAAATACTGAGGGCAAGCGGAAAGCTGATGAGGCCCTTATTTATTGAAAGTACGATCCCAGAGAAAATTTCCCTGGGTGAACCCCTTGATTTTACGGCCTTCGATACCTCGGAAGTATTTGGCGAAGGCGGTTTGGGAGATGTTATAAAAAGCCTGGACCCCTTGCAGAAAAAAATACTCTTCCTCCTTGCTTTGGGCTCCTATCTTATCGACGAGAAACTTGTCGCTTCCTTTCTTGTAAAAAATGGCGAGGATCAGGGGATAGTCCAGGATAAAATTTCCCGTTTGGCCTTAATGGGGTTATTCAGCCCGGGCCCGCCCCTTCGTGTTTTAAAAACTCAATGGCGGGAAAATCTGAGGGAAATGGTCTATGACGACCCTGAAAAATTAGTTCGTGATTTTGTTCTCTATGTCATTCAAAACATAAAACCCAGAAATCTCTATGGGACAGTTCTAGAAACCTGCGTACTTGCCGGTCTGGGCGAAGTGGCGTTGGACAGGTTATTGACTTGGACCAGGGCTTTAGTTACCCGTAACTCCACACATTTCGTGACACTTATTCAAAACAAAAAACTTACGGAATTTTTTGAGTCCAAGCACGAATGGAAAATTCGATGGCAAACCCTGGGAGCCTCTTTAAAACTCAGGTATGCCCTAGAACAACCGGGCCGTGATTGGAATATGAAAATTTACGAAAATTTCTCTCAAAAACTTCCCGAAGGGGAATTCCCCGATAATAATGCTGAATGGGTGTGCCACTCGGGAAGGCTTCTTCTCGCCATCGGCGACTGGGAAGGCGGTTTTACCAGGGTTAAGAAAGCATACTCTCTATCCCAGATTCATAAAGACTTCGAGACTGAAATTTTTTCAGCCTTGGAAATCGGGCGGATTCTTCTTCGAAAGAAAAAAATCGACGAAGCGTCGGAATATTTCCATATGGCCTACAAAGCAGCGGAAAAAAGGGGTTTCCCGCTTCTCCACACCCAAGCTTTGGTACTTGCCGCTATCGCGCGATACCTTTCGGGAAACCTCCACAGCTGTGGTGAGTTACTCCTTGATGCAAGGTCTGTTTCAAAAAATTACCATCAATATTCACGTGAAAAAATGATCCAGTTTCTGCTCGGACGTCATGCCTTCGAGATGGGTCAATACTCTATAGCGGAGAAATACTTCCAGGCCATAACTTCAGACTTCAGCCTGATCTCTGTGAGTTGGGCCGCTCGATCCTTAGCCTATGCCGGCAGTCCCGAGCTTGCCCGCAAGGCCTTGGAATTCCCCCACCCCACACTCGAAACCGAATTTTTCCTTGCTGAAGCCTTGTACCTTATGGGCAAAAAAGAAGAAGCTGCCGCACTTGCATTGAGGTGGAATACCGAGGTTGTACACATAACACTTTGGAGGGGCCTCGGGTGGTCATGGGATAGCGGATTTTCCAATATCGAAGACCTAGTCGTGGAAGATGGAAAAGATATTTCCGTTCTTCAGAGGTTAAGCGGGGCGTTCCGGGATTTTCTCCTGGCATCTTCACATTCAGAACACACGGACGAGGCAACCCTTCGCCTTGAACATCTTTGCACGGATAAAACCTTGGGTTCACGCGATCCACATACCCACCTTTATTATCTGTGGCTGGGGTTGGTGATCGGAGAAGGACAGGACACTAAGAACGCCCGATGGTCTACCATTATGGGTAGAGGCTTGAAAGAGTTGCAGACCCGAGGAAGCCATGTGGACAACCGTGACTCGCGTGTCAATTACCTCAACCTTCCCTACTGGAATGCCATCTTTCTCACCGAAGCAAAAAAACACAAGCTTTTATAAGAAATTTTATTCCAAAGCCGCTCTGTGTTCATCCCTTAAACGGGTTGGACGCCCCTCTTTATCGGTCATCACCCACGTCACCTCGGCTTGCGCACACAAGACCTCATCCCGAAAAAGTTTCTGGGAAAATGTACCCGATACAGCCCCGACTTTTAAGGATTCGGTATGGACAACAAAAAAGTCTCCAGGTTTCAGCTCGTGTTTGTACTGTATATGAATTTCTGTGACAACAACCCCTAACCCTTCTTCCCTTAATTCCCGATAGGGGAATCCACGTTCTTGAAGATAGATAACGCGTGCGTGTTCGAGGTAATGAAGGTAAACAGCATTATTCACGTGCCCATATTCGTCGCACTCATAGGTCCTGACAGTGATTTCAGTTAAGTGAGTCATCAGATTCTTTTCTGAAGCACTTCGAAGCACTTATCGATGATGGGATCTATGTCTCGGATATCCAGTCCCAGTTCGGCAACTTCCTGGCGTTCGTTGCTCAGCATCCAGTTACTATCCGAGCTCTCCATGTGGCTGGTGATAAAATTCTTAATGGAAATGATGACGAGACTGACGGCATAAGGTTTGAGTTGAGATTTTTTTATATAAATAAAATCCCTGACATATGCTTCAATCTCAGATTCCAGATTTCTACGAAAGATTAAATGAAGATTTTTTTGTTCTGAGGTGTCCAGTGCAAGTATTCTTTTCATGATGCTGTGGCCTTCCGAATCGTTTTCCGAATACACTTCCCATTCGCCCTTGGATTTTTTAATCTTTTTAGGTTGCGGAGGTTTCACAGTTTTTGGTGGCCTCACGGTCTTTGGCACTCTCACTAGTTTTGGAGCCTTTACGGGTTTCGGAGGCTTTATCTGTTTGACTTCCTTTGTCTTGACCTTCTTAGCTTCAACCTTGGTTTCCGCTTCTTGAATGGTGTGACGCATTTGAGCCTGCGGCCTGATGCGCCGCCAGATTTGCTGCATCATAAAGTCTCGGCGGACGTTATAGTCGTAGGGTTGCCCCTTACTGATGATGGAGTAAACGTTATGGATAATCACCTCGTCGTCAGCACGCCTTAGACGACCTCTCTGGATGGCCTGAAAAACGAGATAATGAAAACTATGGTACTTCTGCGAATACAGGAGAATTTTGTTCTCGAGGGAAGTATCGTTGAAGTAAAGCCAATACTTCCTACAGTAGGCGAGTGTTAAATTGGTCGTCCCTACTACAGTTGGCGGAACCAGAATCTGCTGGATATCCTGGGGTGTGAAATTGACTTTTTGGAGGTCGATCTTCTGTACGGTGGACGGGTGCTTCTTAACTTTCGGGGTGGAAAGAACCAGGGTTACCCTCCGGTTGGTAAAAAGTGACTCCTCGTAATACGACCTGAGAATTTTTGAAATACTCAGATACTCTGCCGGGAACCAGTTTAAAGCCCTGCTATATATTTCAAGCCTGTCCAGGACGAGCAGAGCAGTATCCCTCGAAGGAGGAAGAATCCTAACAGCCGAGCGAATATTCCCCATAAGTTCGAGGGTTTGCATATTCGATTGGGAAAAGAGCTCCACGAAGGCTGAAATAAATTTCTTCACCCTTTCTTCTATCCTTCTTCCCAGGTCCTGCTTGGCATCCTGGTAGAGAAATTGGAATAGCCCGCGTCCCTTCCTCCAGAAACGGAGAAGATTGGAACGCATATCAAGGTCGGGATATTTGTATAAGAGCCTGCTGTAGATCTTCTGGGCTGTCGTTTTATCTTCAAGGCTTCTGGCACGCAAGTAGCCTTTAAAATCTTTGTCGTCGGCCGGCCCGGCCTCCGGGTGTTCTTTTTCAGCGAGAAGGGACCGTGCACGAAAGAGGGGAAGTTCATCGGGAGTCGGAGGCACGGCCTTTTCAACTAAAAGCGCATAAAGCCTGTCCTCAACTTCCTCAAGAACCTTAATATACTCGATTTTTTCCAGCCCCAAAACAGCATGGCGTAATGAAAGATATTCGGACAAAATGTCCCTAAAATTAAGGGAACCGAGGCTTTTCAAAAGGAGATGATGGATATCCCTCGAAGGAGCATCGTCTTTTAAAAGTTGAATAAATTTTTCATGGGAAAGCCAGAGCATAGGGTTAGTTTAGCCGGAGGACCGCAGTGTGGCAAGGACTAAGGAAAAATCGAATTTAAGCATTTTCTTACTTGCTGAGATTATAGACTATAACCGAACCCAGGAAAATCAAAGCTAGGACAACGAGCATGGGCAATGGAAAGTCGCCCGATTTTTTCTTCTTGGATCTATTATTCTGAACATCGGTAACTGTTGTTTCTTTCGTTCCACCTAGGTTTGTATAAGGTGGCTGGTAGCCGCATCGGGGGCATCCGCTCTGAAAGAGATGGGGGGGGCCCGAATGCGAACAAACAGGGCAACGCACACCTTGGAATGTTTTCTTGCATTTTGGACAAATTTCTGCATTGAAAGCGACTTCGTGATGGCAATTCTCGCAATAAAATTTTGCGCTTCTGGAGGATGTTCCTTCCCTTAATCGTGGTTGCATAGAATACTTTATACCTTACTCGCAAAAACTGCAAGACAACTCTTGGCGAGTTATTCCAATCTTCTCATACCTAGAATTGTCAGGTCGTCGTATTGCGCATCTTCTCGCAAGCCGGAGAGCCAGATGTATTCGGGCAATTCATCGGGCACCGCCGCTGATATGAGAATTTCACTGAACTGTAAAAAATGCTGTTTTAAGAACCCGTATATCTCTAAATCGATTTTGACTTTTTCGTGACCCGCAATTGCAGGATCTGGAATCAACCGCCATATTTGTTCGACGCTCACCATGGCAAGAATTGCTTCCCTTACCGTCCCCTGGCAGGAAGAAAAATCCCACTCAAAAATTTTATCTCCGAACGGGCTGTGTTCCATAATCAAGGAATATTTCCCCCGGCGAAAGACAGCCTCTACTACATGATGGACCCTTAATGCCCCCAACTCGTCGTCACCGATGGTACCTTCTCCATTAGGGGCAGGAATGGTGATAGGTTGGAACTCTTTATTTCGAAAAACCCGTTTGGCTTCCTCCACACCGTCCGTGTAAAAGAATATGGTATCCCCTTTCGCAAGGGTAATCTTGACTTCTTTAAATCCACCCTGCATATCTACAAGGTCCGTAGAGAAAACACCAGCGGCAGGAGCCTTAGGCAGGGACTGGATGACCATTTTACCCTGGGCCGAGGAGTAATAATTTGAAACGGTATCTCCCGCGTTGCAGAGGTTCATAATCCCGGACCTGACATCATAAAGCCCTATGGTCAATGCGGCAAATCTCCCCTTGAAACCGCGTTCCTCAACCAGCATATTGATCCGGCCAACGAGAGGACTTAAAGGCAGGGGTTTTCCTCCCGGTTTCCAGTCTTTAAAATAATTGAGGAAGACCGTTGCAACCTCGACCATGATAAGAGCTGCGGGCACACCCTTTCCCGCCACGTCGCATTTGATAATTGCAAAATGGTCTTCGTCGAGCATCTGGTAGTCGAAATAGTCCCCGGAAACACCCTTGGCCCCTTCGTAGTAGCCGAAAAATTCCACCTTCTTTGTCTCAAGGTGTCCGCTTGTCATTTTCCTGCCGGTGTTGTCCGTCTGTAGGGGAATAAACATTTTCTGAATTTCTTTTCCGAGTGTAAGGTCCTTGCTGGCAGCCGCTGCTTTTACTAGTCCTTCTGTCATTTCATTGATGGTGTCTGCAAGAAGCGCCAACTCGTCCCCGGTGCGGATATCGACCACGAAGTCCTTGAGTTTTTCCTTATCTTCTGTATCTCTGATTCGAGCCACAGCACGGACGAGGGAGCGGATGGGCCTGACGGTGATGGTAGCGAGCAAAAACGACCCGAGAAGACCTAGCCCGAGCGCTGCCAAGGCTATCAGTCCTGTCAACTGTATCAACTGGTTACGGGCGTAGCGGATATCAGCGAGGATGGAGTCGACACTGACTTTCAGCCGAACAAAACCCTGGACGTAGGTGCTCTCTCCAGAAACGATGTACAGTACGGGTTTGTAAAAAAGGTAGGTGGGAACCGACTCGCTGAGCTGTGAGGGATCAAAGGGAGGAAAAGAACCGCTGGCACGCCCCAGTTCCCTGAGCCCGTTGTTGATTTTACCATTGACTCTCTCTATTTGATCACCGAGCTCCGATCGGATACGTTCTGCTTCGGCATCGGTACGCAGAACGAGCGACTGGCTCTGTTGTGTAAGTTCCTGAAGTCTGTTATTAAGGCCGTTCAAGGTCCTGACAGCTTCTGCATTGATCGTTTCTTCCATTTTCGCCAGCTCTTCAGAAACTTCATCTTTTACTAAGGACCGACCAGGCTCGAAATCACCCGTGATTTTTTCCCCCAGGTCAGGATCGTCCGAAGCCCACACAAACTGTGTTCCTTGTCCTCCTCCTAACTGTCGACCCGTGATGGTCACAAACATTGAGTCGGACATAGCAAGCCTCTGACCGGGAATTAATGTTAGGTCTCGGATAAACTCATCGGGAAGTACGTTCCTCGCACCTGTGGCCAGGGAGTCCAGGAGGACTTCGGTCCTTTGATGGAGTCCCGTCCCGAGATTTCTTTGGGAATTTTCAGTGATAAAAAATCCGAGGGTCACCGAGAGCATTAGGATAACAGCCACTGTCAGACCTAAGATGGAAATAATAAACTTCACCTGAAGTCCCAGCCCCCGAAGTTTCTCCTTGGACGGTTTAGGTTCAGCGATCATAAGTATCCCCCTTCCCTTGATTTCATCATACCATAAACGAATTTTTAATTGTTCCCTTGCCAAACTCACAGTCTGGGCGGTCAGCGAGAAGACAAGCAGGCCCAGAAGGGCCAGGAGTGCCAGCATGGGAAGTGCAGCAACGCTCGTCAGCCAGCGTCCAATCGGGATGGCACTCCAGTCCCAGAGGAGGTTGCTAAAGTCGCCGAGTTTGACGTTGCCTTTTTCATCCACAGAAATCGAAGTTCCCGACCAGTACCTCCCCCTGAGGCTATGCTGGATTCCTACCCTGTAGAAACCTTCGGGCAGGTCCTCCAACCCTGTGAGGGCTATCTCTCGGTCGGAGAGGATTTGGAACTGCGGGGCAGAAAGTTCTTTTGCGTAGGGCTCGCGGGTATCCTGGTCGATCCATACGTGTAAAATGGTACCGCCCGCCAGGAATCCCCTACCCAGGATCCTCAGACTGACTTTTCCGAAATCGTCCTGGACCCCCTCGACCCTGTCGATGCGGGTGTAGGCGATATATTTATTGAGCCGGAAAATGAGACTCTGATCCGAACCTATGTTCCCGGCCTCATCGATTCCCGCAACCGTCAGAGCGTAAAAACCGTTATCGAGGTTGTTCCAGGAGGCTGCGGAATCGAGTGTCAGACTCTGTCTGGGTGGTGGCGTGAGGGTAACAGACTGGGGATCGAATACCCTTCCCAGCGTACCCAGGAATTCAAGTCTGAATGTATAGGAGACAATGGCAGGGTCCTGTTTTTCCCAAGCGAGGGAAAATACGTTTGAGAGAAGGAAGCCCTCTTCATCTGTCTCGGGTTCAATAAAAGCTATAGTTCCAGGCGGGGTATTATCAACGTTGAGGTTTAAAGTTTGCGGTGCGCTCCAGTTGCCGATTCCGTCGCGGACGATAACCTTCAGAAACCACGGCCCTTCCTGGCTCAAACGGGCTGAAATCTCCGGCTGGGTGACCGGTCTGGCAAGGGTGCGTTCTACTTCTTCATTCCTGTTTTGGGTCCAGATGTAATTAAAGCCTGAAACCCCTGCCGGGTCGGAAGGAAACTGGACGCGGACCCTGAAGTCACCCGTCTGATAATTCCGCCCGGCTTGAAAGTTCTGGGGGGATATCTGGGGAACCTCCACGCGTTTATCAGGGTTTACGACAAAGATCGAGTCCTGGTTCCCTAAATCCTGCTGGCCCGCAACCGAGAAACCGTCGCGAAAAGGGAGAACGGTTCCGAAGATAGTTGACCCTTGGGGAAGGCGGAGATTCAGTGGAGCCCAAATTCCATTTTGTAAACGCGAGGCGTTAAGGGTTCGTACACCCTTGCGGTTATCAAACCAAATGCAATAAATATTATTTTCAACTATAGCAAGATGAGCCGCCTCGGCGGTGACTTCAGGCGGGCTTAGGACTTCAGGCTCACCGCGGATGGAGCCGTCTCTGGAGAAACGGGCAAAATAGATACGCTTACTCTGCCCTCGGGGAGTGCGTTCCCAAGCCATAAGAATTTCATTGTCCTGACTTAAGATAGAAGGGCGGTCATTTTGAAAAAACACCGCATCCCGATCTCCTTCGGGGAATCCTGTCACTGAAACCTCGGGCCCCCAGGTTACGCCGGAATCAGGGCTTGTGGTGAGAAAAACCTGATAACCGATAGCGTCGCGGGTTGAGACGAGAGACTGGTAGACAAGGTCTACACTTTTGCCGACTACCCCCACGTAGGGATTAAAATTCAGGGTGCGCTGGGGATTCTTAGTAACAGTAGTGGGTAGGGTCCACCCTCCCTGGGTGGTTTGGGAAAATACGAGAATTTGGTAGAGGTTTTCCTGCACCCTGGTCATAACCACAAGCGGTCGGTTATCGGGTTGGAGAGTAATCCTAGGGTTTGTCAAGTTGCCTTGTCCTTCAACCGAGTGGAGTCTTAGAAAAGTCACACCAAGATCTCCGGACCTGTAGATATCCACACGTTGCGGTTCTGTCTGGACAGCAAGCCATATGGATCTGTTGGGTCCCAAGACAAAGCTGAAGATAGGGGTGTCTTCTCCCGTAAGGCGGAAGGGCCCCAAAACCCGTGTCTTAGACAAACCAGGCTGATTTCCTTCACGCGTCCAGGAATTGATATAATACCTGGACCAATTGCCACCTTCCTCAACCCTTTCCTGCCAAAACACAGAAGTGACGTCGTCCATGGTATCGGATTGAGGAAAAGAACCATTGGTCCCAATTGTTTGGGGAATATCCCAGGAGAACTCCTGGGCATCCAGGAGAGAAACGTAAAATATGCAGAGTAATAAAACAATCAGTCGTCTGGACTTCAAGTTCGAATTCTCGCGTTGACGGCCGACTCAAGTTTTTTAATTTCAGAATTGGTCCTGTTTTTTGGAACTGCCAAGAGTCGATCAAGGATAGCCTTCGCTTCAAAGAATCTCCCTTGATTGACAAACACGGATGCTTGATTCAGACTGGCCCTCTCCTGGGCGGTTAAAACAGAGGATGCCCCGGTGCGGGGGCCGGTGGCAATGATTTTATCAAGAAGCCTTTGGGCCTCGATATTGGTAGGGTCCAGTCTCAAAGCCTCTTCTACGCGTGTTCTGGCCTCTGGAAAACGGATAAATTGATTGCTATTGACTATCTGGGCGGCAAGGCCTGTCAACTGCCTGGAACGGGCCAAGTCGGCCGGGTTTGGGGGTGGGCGATCAATTCCAACTTCGATTCTTAACGTCCGTATAAAAGCTACAAGACCAGGGAAATTGGGTTGAATTTCAGCGAGGTCCTGAAGGTCGGCGAGTGCCTGGGTGGGATTTCTCTGAGCCAATGTCCTTGCCTGCTCAACCTTGGTAGCAAAAGCTGATTCGAAATCTGCAGGAGTCGCTGAGAGCTTGAGGATTCGCAGATCAAGTACACCGGCAGTCTGGTTTAAGGGAAAAGGGATACGTACTTGCTGGAGCCGTGCGCTTGCCCGCTGGAGAAGACTCCGTGCCTCAACTTGATTGTTTTGTTCGATAAGGATTCTGGCTCGCTCGTAGTCTTGTACTGCGAAATTTAAAAGTGGCTGGATTTCGAAGTAGAGCGGGTCTGTTCTCGCTAATTCCCGTCCAGAACTGAAGGTCAGGGCATTCCTTGTCAGACCCAGCCATTGCTCCACCTCGATATTCTCTTCATTCTCCGTATCAGCCCACCGATCCCTGGCCCTGAGGAGAATTTCTTCAGCCTGGGTAAACCGGCTCTGCAGGTAGGCCTGGCTTCCCTGGGTTATAAGTGTTCGAACTTCGCGGGCGACCTGTTCCCTTTCACCGTTATAGATCGCTGTAGCAAGAGCAACCCTCTGCCTTTCCAAGTCAGTCCTCACCGGCTCATCCTCCTGCCTGAGAAAACTCGCCTCCCAGAGACTCTGAGCCTCGGAAAGAGTTTCCCGCGCCTGGGAAAAACGTTCCTGGGCATTTGCACTCTGGGCGGATACCAGGGATTGCCGTGCGCGCGAAAGAAAAGCAGAGGCTTCGTTGGCCAAGGTGTCGGACTGTGGGAGAAGATTGGCTACGAGCGTGTCCTGGGCTCCCAGGCGGGCAAGAAGGTTCTGAGCCTTCGTGATCCAGCCCTGGATCACACCGGAATTATTTACGAGGGTGCTGATTCTTTGAAAGTCGGCGAGAAAAGCCGAGGCGGCTTGTCTGGTAGTCTGGCTGAGTGCAGATACTTGCCTCAACTGGATCGAGGCTTCACGGGGAAAACGGACCAGGGTTTGCAAACCGGATTCATCCGTGCGTATGGTACCTTGAAACAAAGCCCGAGCCTGTGAGAACTGAGCTTCCACCTGTGCAGCAGCGGTTTCCAGAGGTGGAAAAATCAGAGTTGCACGCCTGTCGTAAAAGGTGATCTCGGCGTTCTGCATGTAAGCTATCTGTGTCTGCCATTCGCCGATAAAAGGAGTCTCCTGCCGAGTATCGAATTGCACCCCGGCCTGGTTAAGAGCAGTTCTCCGCGTCGCATCCCCCTGAAGACGGTTTAACAATCCCGATGCCTCTTCACGGCTGGTTCTGCTCAAAGACGCTGCTGTGAGAATCTCGGACTCCTGGGTCAATTCCCTTCCGATAAAGGCCCCCAACCCCGACCTTAACCCGGCAAGCCGGTTTCCTTGAATCCCGATTTCCCTGGATATTCTTAAGCGTTCGTAGGCAGCTGCGGTCTGGACTATTAGAGCATCCATATCCGGCCTTAATTTTATCTGCCCGGCAGAGAGTTCAAAAAACCACGAGTTCCACTGGGATAAAACAGTTTGGGCTGTACGCGAGCGGAGGGCTGCCCGGGTAAAACCTGCGGAAGCTTGAGCCCAGCGGCCATTTTGAAGGTCGGTAAGCGCGGCCGCCAACCCTGTATCAATACTTTGAGAAAGAGCCGTGGTCCAACTTTCAATATGGTAGGACCAATAGAAGCTCAAAGCTCCGAGGAAACCTTCGGTCCTTCCGCTTAAGTCCCTTCCACTGATAAGTCCGTTCATGAAAGTCAGGTAGGGGTCCCCTCGGGCGAGCCCGGCAGCCTCCGATATCAGAGAACTCTGCTGACGGATTTCGGACAGCGCCTTAAACGAGTCCCAATAGAGGTTTTGTACCTGTGAAAATGAGAGTAAAATTTCCGACCAAGGACCTACACCGTCCGCCGGTGGCTCTGCAGCTGCCAGGGCCAGCGCCCGTGAGCGAAGGTCTGCGTACGCAGATTCGGGTGAAATAAAGACCTGGCCGTTATTTTCCACGGTATTCAAGGACCGTAGAACGGAGCTTTTCACTAAATCGCCGTAAGATTCACCGTCGAAAATCTCACGGTGTATGGTAAATCCCCCCAAATACAGAACCATAGCCTGGAGATACTCCCTTCGATTGAGCAAAACCAGGGCTTCGTCCATCAGTTGGTTAAAGAGACGTTCACTTTGTTTAAAAAGTACCGTTCTTTTAGCTTCAAAGATCAGCTTCGCTGTCGCAGCATTAGGATTGGAATCCAGGGCTTCGAGCCGCCGGATTATCTCAACCGCACGCTCCTCGTCACCCCCGGTGTTTAAAAGCCTGATCAATTCAGCGTACTGGTCGTTGTAGCCCCTGCGGGAGGTCCTGATAAGCGCACGCATTTCTTCAACCTCATCCTGCCTTTCAGGGTCCTGCCTTTCTATTTCGACAAGCAAAAGTTCAGCTTCGTTGAGGTTATTGTCCTCTATAAGTTGACGTGCCAGGGCAATGCGTTCCTCGATTTGCCCATTTGCATAGACGTGTTGCGTAAAAAAAAAGAAGCCTAAAGCGAGAAATATGAGTTTTGAGACAAATTGAAACATTCTCCGCATTATCACTCTATAATATATCGGTATTTATCGGGCATGTCTTGGAAAAAGCCTGAAAAACAGGGTATAATAGAGTTGTGAGAAAGCTCTATTTTCTCCTCTTTTTTATACTCTCAATATTTACCCTTAAAGCACAAGGTTTAGAGGATTGGTACGCTGTAGTCAGTGAATGGGCAGGAACCGACCCAAATGCAGGACAAGCTTCTTTTCTCAGCTTATTGATCCCCCCGGGCGGACGTTACCAAGGCATGGCTACAGCATACACCGCGGTTCTTAAAGACAGCGGATACCTCGAAGCCAATCCAGCGGGAAGCTCGGTTCTCAGCCAGACGGAACTCAGCGTCTACCACCACGACTGGATAGGAGAATCACGCCTCGAAGGTTTGGTCTATACAATGCGCCTGGGTGATTTTGGCTTCGGAACGGGTTTTAAACTACTCTATCTCCCATTTACAGGTATCAATGAATGGGGTGACCGCTACCAGAATTCCGGTTCAACCTCCTTTGCTAAAGGTACCTACACAGAAATGATCCTCACCGGGAACCTGAGCTACAACCTCTTTAGCAGTTACTATTTTCACGGCCTCACCCTGGGGGGAAATCTAAAGTTTGCGTATAGGGGCGTTCCCGAGTCCATCTATCCAGGACAATCAGCCGTTGCACTAATTGCTGATTTCGGAGCTCTTACCCGTTTTAATCTTCTCAAATTTTTTCCTTCCAGGGAGCGCAATTTGAGCCTGGGAGTCAGTGTCAGAAACCTTGGTTTACCTGTTCAGGGGGACCCCCTTCCCAGTCTTTTGGTGGCAGGAATTGCCTACAGCCCCATAAGACCGCTCACTTTAGCCTTTGATACCCAAATTCCTTTTTTTCTCAACCTCGAACCGGCCGAAGAAATAAGTTACGCGGTGGGGATGGACCTGGTTTTCACTGATTTTATCAGCCTCCAATCGGGTATCAATCTTAAAAAAGGACGTCCGCGTGCGACAGCCGGAGTGACGCTTGTTCTTGAAAAGATGACGATCAACGTGAACTACACACTAGACTTGGTCACCACATTGACCCCCTTTGACCGTATCAACCTCGAAATTAAACTCAACCTCGGGGATCTCGGAAGATTAGACAAGACAGAAAGGGCTAAGGAACTGTATTTACAAGGCTTGGAACAAAATGCCAAGGGAAATCTTCTTCAAGCCATCAACCTCTTTGAAGAATCCCTCGAACTTAACTCTAGTTTTGAACCGGCCCGGGAGAGTCTTGATCTTGCCCGGCAGGCCCGGGAACTTCAGCGGCAAATGGAACAGGTCCAAACCCTTCCTTCGACGCCGTAAAATACACCACTAAAAGTGGTATATCCAAGCCTTCCTGGATCAATGCTTCGAGTTCTGCAGTTTTTCTGGCCTTTGACCGGCCCTGAAGACGTTTAAAGGCAGAAACACATCGTTTTAGTACAGTAGCTACTTCTGTTCGTAGAGCACGAATCCAAGGGTCATCGTGTTGAGCGGGTTCGTCAGGATCATAAAGGGCAAGAATTTCCCAGAGTTCTCCGACACTTTTCTTTTCAGCCTCCATAAGCCATTTTTCCCAAGTTTCCAGCCTTGCAGATTTCTCAAAAGAAGTCTTGTCGATGCCCTCTAAGGCGGTTTTAACCTGGTTCTGGAATTCAACGCTTTTCAAACCCGTCCGGCTCCATGCCCAAAAGGCCAAGGCTGAGATTCCGAATGCAACGACCAACTCGTCAACATAGGGTAAGGGGTCGCGGATACCAAAAGACAATACAAAAAAAACGACGAGGAAAATACCCGCTGCGCCTAGAAAACGCGGGATAAACCATTGCTCGGCGAAAAGGGCTTTAATCTGGTTCAGGGTAGTTTTTCTCAAGGTTTCACGGATGATCTTGACGTCTTCCATGGACGGTTCCCGTCCGTAGAAACCCGTGTATGCTGTTTCTTTTTCTAACGAGGCTTCCTCGATTTTCGAAAGGAATATTCTTGTTCGTTTATCGGTTCTTAGGAGCCTGTTGCGCTTGAGACCGCAGGAATTTACATGAGGTTGAACTGTGTG
>DYOB01000235.1 GCA_020720765.1 Borreliella garinii | reverse complement strand
TGCATATTATGATTGATACTGACCCACCAAAATTGTGATCGTGACCCACCTAATATGATGATACTGACCCACCTGCGATCGGGGGATTTGGTGTGGGTCAGAATGAACATTATGATGATAGTGACCCAGGCGAATAATTGATGGGTCAATCCGGCTTAGTCGGCAGACGAGCAGGATCATAATTATGATGTTGACCCATCCCTTGGCTACTTCCTGTTTAGGCTTTGCTTTACAGTTTTTTAAACATAAAGGACTGTGATAAATGGCTGGAAAAGTAATAAACATGAGCAAAGTAAAACAGATTATACGACTGAGAGAAAATGGAGTAGGCCTCAGGGCAATATCCAAAAGCATGGGGATTTCGCGTAACACGGTAAAGAAATACTTGCAGTTAATCCATGACAAAGGCTACACATTTGAGGCGCTCCTAACTAAGCAGGAAGAAGAACTGGAAGGTATGCTGTCAAGCCCGGACCAGGCATCGCAGACACGCTATGAAGACCTGGAAAAGACCTTTCCCCACATCGAAAAAGAGCTGAAGCGGACGGGAGTGAATCGCTGGATCCTATGGGGAGAGTATAAGGAGAAGTATCCCGGCGGGTATAGCTATCCACACTTCTGTATGTACTTGAGGCAGTGGATGGGCACCAAAAAAGCCACGATGCATTTTGAGCATACGCCTGCCGATAAGATGTTCATTGACTTTGCAGGAAAGAAACTCCATTGGGTTGATCCCACAACAGGGGAAGTAAACACCGTGGAAATGTATGTAGCCATATTGGGCTATAGCCAGTTGACCTACGCCCAGGCTGTACCATCGCAGAAGAAAGGGGATTTTATCGCAGCGACAGAGAATGCGCTCCATTACTTTGGAGGTGTGCCACAGGTACTGGTGCCTGACAATCTGAAGAGTGCGGTGGATAAAGCTGATAAATATGAGGCGGATTTGAACGCTGACTTTAGTGATTTTGCCAATCATTACAATACTTCAGTACTGCCGGCCAGAAGCTTCAAGCCCAGGGATAAGTCCCTGGTAGAAAATGCGGTGAGCATTGTCTATTCCCGGATTTATGCCCCGCTAAGAGATCAGGTGTTTCATTCGATCCAGGCGCTTAATGCCGCCGTCTCCGACCAATTGGAGATACACAATAACAAACCCTTTCAGAAAACACCTCAAAGCCGAAGAGAACGTTTCCTGGCGGAGGAAAGCGATAAGCTCAAGCCCCTGCCCCAGGACAGGTATGAGATGAAAAGGTTCAAGTTCGTCACGGTGATGAAAAATTGCCATATCATTCTTTCCGACGACAAACACTATTACAGCATACCCTATCGCTTTATCGGCAGAAAAGTAAAAATGGTTTACTCTCATTCCCAGGTATCGGTCTATTACAACAAGGAACGAATCGCTTTTCATAAAAGGGATACCAAGTATTTTGGATATACGACGATCAAGGATCATTTGCCCTCTGCCCATCAATTCGTTGCCGACTGGAACCCGGAGAAGTTTCTCTCCTGGGCAGCGCGTATCGATCCCAAGGTGACCCGGTATATCTCCATGATCCTGGAGGCCAAAACCTATCCTGAGCAGGCGTATCGCAGTTGCGTGGGCATCCTTTCCCAAGAAAAGAAAGTGGGCAGGAAACGACTTATAGATGCCATAGAGCGAGCCGTTCATTACGGGGCCTATAACTATAAAATCATTCAACGAATCCTGGCCGGTGGCCTGGACAGACTTAAAGAAGCTGACGGGCAACAAACTCAATTGCCTTTTCATGAAAACATTCGCGGGGCGGAAAGCTTCCGCTAATCCAATAATCTATCATTCACTTAAATAAACAGTAAAAACATGAACAGTACAGTATTGAACAAAATGGGGCACATGAAATTTTATGGGATGCAACAATCCTATAAAACCCTGCTGGACACCAATCAGCATCACTCCCTGACCAATGATGAGATCGTCAGCATACTCATACAGGCTGAATGGGAAGATCGGGAAAACCGAAAGATCGGCCGATACATTAAAACAGCCCGTTTCCGGTATGGGGCCAACATAGAAGAGATCGATTTTACGGCCAGGCGTGGAATCGATAAAACCCAATTGCTCCGATTGGCAGATTGTAGTTTTATCAACAAAAAAGAAAACCTATTGATCACCGGGCCTACCGGCGTGGGGAAGAGTTATCTGGCATCTGCATTAGGTCACCAGGCTTGTCTTCAAGGGTACAAAACATTGTACTTCAACGCTCAGAAACTATTTCCGCAGCTCAATACCTTCAAGGCCGATGGCTCATATCCCAAACACATCGACAGGATAGAGCGGCACGACCTGTTGATCATCGATGACTTTGGCCTCCAACCGCTCACACCAACCGCCAGAATGATGCTCCTGGAAATCATTGAAGACCGTCATGGAAAAAGGTCCACCATCATCTCATCCCAACTACCGGTCGACAAATGGTTTGAAATAATTGGGGATAGTACAGTGGCCGATGCCATCATGGACAGAATGGTGCACGCCTCTCACCGGATAGATCTCAAAGGAGAGTCACTACGTAAAAAAAATTGAAATGATTATTCTAAATTTGTAAACCATTAGCCTGATATGACAAGCCATAACAGGAAGTGCCTTTCAGAGGATTATCACCAGGTGGGTCAACATCACAATTTCCTGGGTCAGTATCATCATATTCTACA
>DYOB01000234.1 GCA_020720765.1 Borreliella garinii | reverse complement strand
TCTTTCCGAATACCAGACCATTGCAAAAGAACTTGCGTAAGTTAAAGAAGTTGCAGCGAAACTTTGCAAAAAAAGAGATGAACTCGAATCGCCGAGCGAGAGCCAAGCTCCAGATTCAGAAACTTCACTTTAAAATTGCAAGACAACGTGCTGCGATTGCTCATCAACTCTCCAATTATCTGACCAAGACCTTTGATAGGATTGTCATTGAAGATTTGAACGTAAAAGGAATGATTAAAAACAGACAAATGATTTAAGATCACTATACAATATCATCGGAATGGTACGTTGGGATCGGACTTGCGACGGATTTAAAAAACATAAGGTGGATTCAGCGAGTTCTCCAACAGATTGAAATTGCAATGAAAGATTGAAACGGTTCAGATGATTTTCTCTCTGTCAATGGTTTAAAAGTTGTAAGATACGAGTTTCGTTTTTATCAGACCACCATCTCTATTATCACTCGTTTTTTTAAGGAGGCTATGAATGAAATATCGTCTCAAATGCGTCTTACTGCTCGTGGGGGGCTTGACCTTGAGTTCTCCCGGTTGGACAGCAGAATTGACACGCGGTGCGATGCTGGGTAACACTTGTGCAGGTTGCCACGGCATGAATGGGGTAAGTCAGGGTATCGCGACCCCCAGTTTGGCAGGAAAATCGGTTGATACCATCAAAGAAGCTATGTTAGCTTATCAAAAGGGAGACCGGGCTTCAACCATCATGGGTCGTTTAGCGAAAGGTTATTCGGAAGAAGAAATCGTCGCGATGGCAGAATTTTTTGCTCAACAAAAATATATTCCCGCCAAACAGAAATTCGATGCAACCAAGGCGAAAGCGGGTGAAAAATTGCACGAGAAGCATTGTGAAAAATGTCATGAAGAAAACGGCAAGATCGATGAAGATGGTACCGGGATTTTAGCAGGACAATGGACGGCTTATTTGCAGTATCAATTTGCGGACTTCAAAACGGGCGACCGGGAAATGCCCAAGAAAATGAAGACGCAGATGGACAAGGTTTTAGGACAAGAGGGTGATAAGCGAACAGAAGAATTGCTACATTTCTACGCCAGCCAACAAACCGGGTTCGATGCCGTCCCTAAAGAGGACAAGAAGGACAAAAAAGCCAAAGATGACGATGATGATGACAAAGGGGATAAATAATGAGCCAAGTGACGCGTAGAAATTTTATCAAGTTGTCCACCAGTGTTGCCGTTGCCAGCATGGCGGGATTTCCCCTCTTGAGTTTTGGAGCGAATAAGCAAGTGGTGGTTATTGGTGGAGGCGCAGGAGGGGCAACCGCGGCAAAGTATCTGCGGATGTTGGATGCCTCTATTGATGTCACCTTGATTGAACAAAATGAGTTTTACCACACCTGCTTTATGAGTAACGAAGTGGTGGGCGGGGAACGCACCCTGGATTCAATCAAATTCGACTACAAAGGGTTAGAAAAGCGCGGTATCAAGGTCGTGAAAGCCAAGGTGACCGGCATTGATGCAGACAAGAAAATGGTGACGGTTGATGGCGGACAAACCTTTGGTTATGACCGTTTGATCGTCTCGCCGGGTGTAGAAATGAAATGGGGCGCGATTGCCGGTTATGACGAAGCTGCCAGTGAAATCATGCCTCATGCGTGGAAGGCGGGACCGCAAACTGCCTTATTACGCAAACAGTTGGAAGCAATGAAGGATGGCGGCACCGTGATTGTGACCGCGCCGGCTGAACCTTACCGCTGTTCACCGGGACCTTATGAACGGGCAAGTTTGATTGCTTCTTATTTGAAAGAACACAAGCCAAAATCGAAGGTTATCATCTTAGATGCCAAGGATACATTTTCCAAACAAGGCTTATTTATGCAAGGTTGGAAAGAATTGTATGGCTATGGCACAGATAAGAGCTTGATCGAATGGCGTTCTGTGGCAGATCAGGGCAAGGTAGTACGCGTCGATGCAAAAGCAATGGCGGTGTATGCTGGCGATATGGAAGATGAACACAAAGCCGCAGTTATCAACGTGATCCCGCCACAAACGGCTGGAAAAATTGCCATTGATGCCGGTTTAGCCAATGAAGCGGGTTGGTGTCCGGTGGATAGAAAAACGTTTGAATCGAAACAACGTAAAGAAATTCATGTGATTGGTGATGCCAGCGATGCCAGCAAGATGCCCAAATCCGCCTATTCTGCCAATACCCAAGCCAAAGTCTGTGCCGCAGCAGTGGTGGCAGCGTTGCAAGGTAAGGATATGATTGAACCGGCATATACCAACACTTGCTACAGCATCGTGGGTAAAGATTACGGGATTTCTGTGGCAGCGGTGTATCGGTTAGGGGCAGATGGTGTGATTAATTCTGTCGAAGGTTCGGGCGGAATCAGTCCCAAAGATGCGACCGCAGAGCACAAAAAACGCGAAGTGGCTTATGCCCACAGTTGGTTTAGCAATATCACCGATGATATGTTTAACTAACGTCCCTTGTTTTTAAGACATCTTGACTGAATTTTGATGGTTTTCTGATGAACTCCCCTCATGGTTCAGTCCCATTCAACCAAGTAACAACCGCCTTTAGAAAACTCCAAGTTACCTGCTCCCCTACTACTAAAAGCTGCCGCCCCTGACCTCAATCGCAACGCGCCCTGTCCCTGTGGCTTTGGACAGCGGTATAGAACCGATTTGAAATCTTTAACACCAAGTAAAACAGATCTATAATCCAA
>DYOB01000233.1 GCA_020720765.1 Borreliella garinii | reverse complement strand
GCTTATTCATGGTGTTTGCCTTGTTGTGTGTCGGAAGAAAACCCCACCCTAACCCTCCCCTTCGCAGGGGAGGGAACAAGACGCACCTGTCTTGCTCCTCCCCCTGCGAAGGGGGAGGCTGGGAGGGGGTTCTTCCCCACCTCAAACATCCCGCGTCCTGAATTCGCTGTAACCTTCGTAGAAATAGCTGACATCAATACCCTTCATAAACAATTCACGGTCATTAATTTTATCGGTCAACGCCGCTTTCAACAGCACTTTAATCTCCACATCCTTCACCACGCTACGCTCCATCGCCGACAGATAATCCGCCTTATCGACCGTGTTCCAGTCAATGACCTGCTGTATCGCTTGCTTCAACATCAAATCCAGCCAAATCCGCGTAGCACGCCCATTACCTTCCCGAAACGGATGCGCCACATTCATCTCAACGTATTTCTCGATAACCGCGTCAAACGTATCCTGCGGCATCCGGGTGATGTACGCCAGCGATTGTTCCAAATACATCAACGGCGCAAAGCGGAAATTACCCTTGGCAATATTCACCTCACGCAACTTTCCCGCAAATTCATAAATATCGCCAAACAAATAGGCATGAATCTGCGCCAGCCCTGCATAAGTTCCCACCTCGATCCGGTTGATCTCACCGCTATCAAAAAGCTGTTTAGCTTTCTGTTTGCTGATTTTTTCTTCTGTTTTGTTCAGTTCAATTTGATCGGTAATGCCTAGTTTATTGGCTAACAGCATATTATGAATTCCTTATGCTTACTCATCGCTTGTTCCCAGTTCGTGCGTCAGCAGTTCATGCAGTTTGGCTTGCAGGAGTTTTTTGTCGGGCAGTTGTAGTTGGTACTCGGCAATCAAGGTGGGCGAGAGGTTGCGCGACAGGGCGTACTCCACCACTTCGTCGTCTTTGTCGCGGCACAGCAACACCCCAATGCTGGGGTTTTCGTGCGGCTTTTTCACATCGCGGTCGAGTGCTTCCAGATAAAAGTTAAGCTGCCCCATGTGTTCAGGTCTGAATTTGCCGATTTTAAGTTCAAATGCTACCAGAGCCGCCAAACCACGATGGTAGAACAACAGGTCGATATAAAAATCCTGATTGCCCACTTGCAGGCGGTATTGTTCACCGATAAAGATAAAGTCGCCACCCAACTCCAAGATAAATGCCTTCATGTGACGAGTGAGGGCTTTTTGCAAATCGCTTTCGCTGTGCGCTTCGGGCAGACCTAAAAACTCCAGCACGTAGCTGTCTTTGAAGGTGTAGTTTAGGCTGGGATGTAATTCTCTCAACACTGTTGAGAGTTTTGATGCAGTGAGGGCTGCGCGTTCAAATGTGCTGACGGATATTTGACGGTCTAGCTCACGAAAGCTGTAATTTTCGCGGGATGCGAGTGTTAAGTAAAAAGCTCGTTCTTCTTGCGTTTTGCAGCGCGAAAAAATTGCCAAGTTATGCGACCACGGTAATTCTCTACACAGTGTGGAGAGTTTTGCATCGGTGGCGTAGGTTTCGTAAAACTGCTTCATGCGCCACAGGTTTTTATCGGAAAAACCTCTAATATCGGGTGCGTTTTGCGTGATGTACTGCGCTAACTCGCGCACCACGCCTTTGCCCCAAGCCTCTGTTTGTACTTTGTCACTAATGGTTTTGCCAATCTGCCAATAGAGGTCAATCAATGCTGTATTGACCTGCGCCAACGCTTTCTGCCGCGCTTGCTGAATCTGTTGCAGTAGCGCGTTAAAGCTGGTTTGGGTATTGTCGGGTAGCTTATTCATAATTTTCTCCTTGCTGTGTGTCGGAAGAAAACCCCACCCTAACCCTCCCCTTCGCAGGGGAGGGAACAAGACACAAACTTCTTACTCCTCCCCCTGCGAAGGGGGAGGCTGGGAGGGGGTTCTTTTCTCCTGCGAAGGGGGAGGCTGGGAGGGGGTTCTTCCCCACGGAGGTCGGGAAAGGGTTCTTCCCACTACACAATCGCTTGCTTAATGACTTCACAAACACCCTCCAAGTTTCCAATAACTTGCTCATTCGTAAAACGCACCACCCGCAACCCCAAACTCTGTAAATGGGCATCCCGTATCCGATCATATTCCCGTGCATCATCGGCAAGGTGGCTGTCCCCGTCCACCTCAATGACTAGCTTTTGTTCCGAACAATAGAAATCAACAATATAGTGGTCAATACCGTGCTGCCGCCGGAATTTCACACCCATTTGTTTACCGCGTAACATCTGCCACAGGGTTTGTTCTGGTGATGTGGCATTCGTGCGCAGGTCTTGCCGACGTTGTTTGTAATGTGACTGATTGAATATTTGCCCTGTCATCAAGAAAACCCCACCCTAACCCTCCCCTTCGCAGGGGAGGGAACAAGACACACCCTTCTTACTCCTCCCACTGCGAAGGGGGAGGCTGGGAGGGGGTTTCTCCCGACAAAGAACCCCACCCTAACCCTCCCCTTCGCAGGGGAGGGAACAAGACCCACCCTTCTTACTCCTCCCACTGCGAAGGGGGAGGCTGGGAGGGGGTTTCTCCCGACAAAGAACCCCACCCTAACCCTCCCCTTCGCAGGGGAGGGAACAAGACCCACCTTTCTTACTCCTCCCCCTGCGAAGGGGGAGGCTGGGAGGGGGTTCTTCCTACTCATACGCATTCAACCCCGAAATTTCGCGTCCGCCTGCGAGTTTGTTCAAATAAGGTGCTAATTCCTGCATCAACGCCAATTCCGCCTTGC
>DYOB01000232.1 GCA_020720765.1 Borreliella garinii | reverse complement strand
AGTTTTTTGGTGGATAGATTTGACGCTCTTTTCCAAATAATCGCAATATCCAATCCAAGATATTTTTCCGAGGACAAGTGATAGTCATGATTATTACACCTCTTCTAAAATTGTTTTACTGACGAACGGAAAAACCGTCTGAATTTCCAAGAAAAACCTGCCAAGATCAAAGTAATCAAGGCATAAAGCCCGTGCTTAACAGGGGTCATGATGGGCGAGGTGACTTCACTTATTGTCTTTCCCACGAGTTCTGGATGTTTATCGGCAACCGTCTGCATTGATGTTTGCATGCCATCGGAAACTTTCCAGCCGCCGGTTACCATCGTTGCACTTAACCCATAGGCCAAAATGTGCTGAACATCGAGGTGTTTCAAAATTGCTCCTTTTGTTTTCTCCCATCCCTCAAGGAGCAAGTTGCGTGTAGCTTGTGAATCTGCTTTTGCTGCCAGTCCCGTCAATTTATTTATCTGCTCAGCTGGAACTTTCTTGGCAAAAATTCTCACTCCATTCTCTCCAAACAACTCCACTATCCTTGGCCCGGAAGAAAATGATTTTGCCTCAATAAGCAATATGTCTTCACCATATTTCCGGCAGAGGGGCAGGTACACATCAGGCTTCATAGCAAGGGCACGGCTGGCTTCAGGGACTGCACTTGCAAACTTCCAGATTTCGTCACCATGGGAACCTGCGGCTTCCAAAAGTTCAAGTCCTCCCTTACGAAGAGCTGGCACTACACTGTCACCATGACGTACAGCAGCATTCATAAGTTGCTCTCTAGCAGCCTGCCTGGTCACTGTGGACAGATTTTTTCCACTGACCTTGGAACCTAACTCAAGAGCCTCTTCTATCTTTGGGGTAATAGTTTCCAAAGCCTTGATGCTTGTCCCTACAAAAGCACTGGAAGAGGTTGTAAAAGTAAAAAGTGACAGAAAAATTGCCGTCATGATGAGTGAATTCTTCATGTATGTTACCTCCTTACGATATTAATGGTTTCGGCGGCCATTTTATTGAATTCCGCCATGAGATTTATCCCGTCAGCTCGTCCATTCTCGACAAGAGATTTGGAAAAACTTTCGGTTTCTTCAATAAATTGATTTTCAAGTGCTTCGCGTACCGTTACACGGGCATCATAAAGATCAACTGTCGTCCAAACAAGAAATGCTGATTCCAAAGTAAAAGCAGCGGCATCGCCAAAAGGTAAGGGACCATCTGTAGCGGCCGCAAGTCCAGCAAAACCCAATCTTTTTGCTGCGGCTTTTGCCACTTTGGAGAAGGCTGTTAATCCCCCTGATCTGAGTCTGTCGATTATGGCCTTGATTGATACCCCGCTAAAGATCAAAGCAATGCTGGTTTCTTTGGCTGATTCTTGAAATTTGTTCATGTTATCTGTGATGGACTGTCGATAGATGGCTGCAGATTGTTCCGCGAAGGTACTTTCTTGACTTATGATGGTCAGTCCCCCGGCAAGTTCGTTGTTGAAGGACTCAGCAGAAGTTAGAAGATCAGTTCGCAGTTGTTCATACGCCAGCGTCTGGCGACGCATGGCATCGTTGGTGGCATTAATGAAAGGATACAGTTCTTGAGAAAGAAGCTTGTCAGCGCGGTCTCCGTCTGTCACCAAGTCCAAAGCCATGGCATAAGAGATTTTAAACGACATGCCCACTTCGGTAAGTTTCTCAGATATAGCTACCGGCGAAGGGGAATGGGTCGTAAAAAGCTTTTGAGTCGTCAATAGTTCCTGCTCGTACTTCTGGTATGCTTGGCCGTTTCTACCCTGTCGAGAATCATCAGCACGTTTTAGAAGTGCAGCTATTTTGCGCTCAAGTTCTTCGTTAGCTATAGTGTTCACATTAGAAGAATTTAACTCATGAAAGCCTTCAGACTTCTTGTCGCTATAATATACAGTCAGTACAGCTAAAAATATAAAGAGGATGGTCATCCATCTACCAATCCGGAACTCGCCCGAAGGTGGCTTAGTTTGGTCTCTCACAATGCAGTCATCGAGAGTCAAGTCAAAACATTCTTCAAATTGAGATTGTTTCATATTTGTTTACTCTGCAATTAATTGATGACCCATTTCCCTATCTTGTAAGCGCCGTAACCTGTAGCGGTGGCAACGCCGACTATAATCCCCCCCATGATTACTGGGCCGCCCACTGCCGCAGTTACCACTGCCGTTGCTGCCGCACCAGTACAACTTGATCCAAGCATCCCGGCTGCAGCAGTAGTCATCCCACCCAGACCCAGTGTTGAAACCGCACTGGCAACCCCTGCATAACCGGCCAGGGAGCCCGCACCGGCACTGGCGGCACCAACAACACCAGAAGCGATGGCGGCGGCAGGAACAGCACCAGTAGCCGATGCCGCTGCCATCGCTTTATTATCAAATGTGGTGGATCTAATCTCCACGTTCGATGCAGCTTTTGAGATTACCGGAGCGTTAATCAACAAAGAAATGGTGATGGCAGATATGGATAATGTCTTTTTTAGCAAAATGTCTTTCATTGATGTTCTCCTTGTTCGTTGAAAGCTGGCTGCAGAACAGTTTAGTCCCCCAATTAACTTATTTGTTCTTACTAACGAGTATCTTGGTTAGACCCCTTAAAAATTATATCCATTCAAGCGCTATAAAACTTTTGACTCGGTGTTTGAGCCATTTTATGAAAGTGTAGATAATTTACTTTTTTAATGGGACATGGTATTTGTTAACGACTGTTTGTAATTTCACGGTAGCACTT
>DYOB01000231.1 GCA_020720765.1 Borreliella garinii | reverse complement strand
CATAGCATTGCGACTGAAGACATGGATGGTTTTACCGTTTCTCTCCTTTCCCTGTTGGAAAAATACACATGGTGTATTCCCAGTTCCACTATGCACAGGCCGGACATCTCTCTTTACGACCATGCCAAAACCACTGCGGCAATCGCATCGGCGCTGTATTTGTATCATCATCGACTTGGGAATATAACTACCGAAAAATTCTCCGTGCAAAGCACAGAGAACAAATTTCGGCTGCTTGTTGGCGATCTGTCCGGCATCCAAAAATACATTTTTAATATCAAAAACGTTGGGGTTGGTGGCACTGCAAAACGGTTGCGCGCGCGTTCCTTCCGGCTTTCTGCCCTTGCCGATTGCGCAAGCCACGCACTGCTGCATGTCTTTGGCTTGCCAATCACTAATCTGGTTATTGCCTCTGGCGGAAAATTCTATCTTTTGTTGCCTAATACCTCTGATGCTGAGGAAAAAATCGCCAAACTGGAACACGATTTTTCAGAATGGCTGCTCAAAGAAGTAAATGGAGAAGTCGCCCTTAATATCGCTTCTGTCTCGTGCAGCTGCAAAGACATGCTTGAATTTAATCACATCTTAAAAAGGGCAAACGACGCTTTGCAGGATGTGAAGGGACGGGCATTTGCCAGTTGCTTAACCAGCAAAAATGGCTGGCAGACCGAAGCGTTTCTCTTGACCGACCAAAAATTCACTGAAGAGGAAACACTCTGCCAGAGCTGTGAAAAATTTCCCGGCACCCAACAGGTTCATGAGGTCGCTCTATGCCGACACTGCGCAGATGATGTCAACCTTGGAACCGATCTTGCCCGAGCGAAAGGTGTACAATTTTTCAAAGGAAATCAAGGGAGATACAAACTTTTTCGGGATTATTCGTTTTCGCTGGTCAAACGGAAGGATGATTTCGTCAAGCAAGCGTACATAGCGCAACAGTTCAACGACTGGTACTTTGGCCGCACAAAAGTTGCATTGAGGCCAAGAGCCTTTGCCAATTATATTCCCGTCTTTGATGAATCTCTTTGCCGTTTCTGCCAGAAATCCGATTGTGCCGAGAAGGCAAATGCGGTTGCTGGCTACCCAAAATTTTTTACCTGCCTTGCTGAGACAGGCCGAGGCCGTAAGGCCCTGGGCATATTCAAAGCTGATGTGGATTATTTGGGGCTTATCTTCATCAATGGTTTCCAGAGCGAAAAGGAAAAATCCATTTCACGGATCACCACCTTGAGCCGTCAACTGGAAACCTTTTTCACCGGGCGGCTTGATTATCTGCTCCGAGAGGAGTTTCAGGATGTATACACCGTGTACGCTGGCGGCGACGACCTTTTAATGCTTGGGCCGTGGGAACAGGTGCTTCGATTCAGTCAACGGGTGAGAGAGGAATTCGGTGAGTTTACCTGCAAAAATCCAGCCTTTACAATGTCCGCTGGCGTGGCGGTAGCCAAACCAAGGCTACCAATTTATGCCGCCATTGGTTTTGCCGAAGAGCTTTTGGAAAGTGCGAAAAAATATAAAGAATCTGGAGAAAATGAGGCACAAAAAGACCGGTTGGCAGCCCTGGGCGATATCATCAAGTGGGGGGAATTTGTACGGATTCAAACAGAGGCAGAGCGCTTGGCTGGGTGGCAGGAGGAAAAAAGAGTTTCCATGGGTTTTGTCCGGCAACTCCTCGACAGCGCAGCACAGTTCCAGGCGTTTCGTGCCACCGGCGAGACCAGCCACCTTCGCTTTGTACCAATGCTGGCCTACAGTATTAGCCGGAATATTCCAGTTAAGGAAAGTGAAATAATCAAGTGGACACATGAATTAACTAATCTCTCCAGCGCTAAGCTGAGAAACTTAAACTACATAGCAAATTACTCAATCCAAACGAACAGGAGTTGAACATGGCAGACTGGAAGAAGGATTTAGGCAAAGTGGTAGGACATGCGGGAAGTAATCCAAAGAAATGTTCCTGCGGGAAAACCATCAACAATCCTAAATTTGACAAATGCTTCGAATGTAACAAAAAAGAACCTTCGGGTTCCCAACATAACCATTCTGCCAACCTTCCCAGCGGATACTTGGATGGTGGATATTTTGACAGAAAGAATGACAAGAACTACATCAAAGAAGATGTGTTTATAAAATGGGCACAAGAATTGAGTAGTTCTGTGAAACAACAGGGTCTGACCGCCGCCGCCATACGGCGTTTCTTCAGCAAGCTTCGTGCAATCGAATACAAATACAAAATGACTCGTGACTTTGATCTGGCGAGAGAGGGAATATACGCCTTTGTCCGTGATGTAACATACACAGAGAACCGTGGCGTTACCCCATCGTTATTTTCCAAGTTTATCGAAAAAAATGTCAACGAGGCCAAGATAAGCCCTGAGCATTTCAGGGCATTCATCGAACATTTTCAAAGTGTTGTTGCATATTTCAAAGAAAAATAAAAAAGGAGACGAACAATGAAACTGTTAAGTCACAGCAAGGTTACTGGCATTATCTGTTGTAAAAGTGGACTCAAGATCGGAGGCTCTAAAGACTCTCTGGAAATCGGCGCAATGGACAATCCTATTATCAGACATCCAGTAACAAGCCTGCCATATCTGCCGGGATCATCATTAAAAGGCAAGATGCGATCTCTGCTTGAAATAACAGCCGGTAAATTCAACACATATAAAGGAGGACCATGTGATTGCGGAGATTGTGATGTGTGCAAGTTGTTCGGATGCGGCAATCCGCAAAAAGCAACGGAGATGACAC
>DYOB01000046.1 GCA_020720765.1 Borreliella garinii | reverse complement strand
ATATGATGTTAGCCTTGCTTCTCTACTGCTACTCGCATGGCGTTTTCTCCAGCCGTCGTATTGAAAGGCAGACCTGGAAAGATGTCGCGGTGCGTTACCTTTGCGCTAATAACCATCCTGACCACGCAACGACCGTGCGATGGAATTGGAAAAGGAACTCAACAAGAAGCGAAAGAGCACCGTCGAACCTGTGTTTGGAATCATCAAACAGGTCTTGGGTTTCCGGGCGCCCAGAACACCTCATCCATCGGGCCAGAGCCCAGCTATGGCCCTCAGTCTTCGGCGCTCTGTGCATCCCAGCTCCCCGGTCCTGTGTCAAAATCTCAAGCGCAACAGGCTCTTAGTAAGAATTTTTACACCCCGAGCCTTCATTGTCTCTATTTTCACTGCATATCTACAAGAATTACCGCAGTTTTAGTTTTCTCCTCCTGGCAACCGGAAAAAACCAAAAGTGCAGAGAGAAGTACAAAAAATTTGTTCATAAGAACCTCCTATTAAGATTGCAAGGTTAACTATATTCTACACATTTGGCATTCGTCTTCATAAAAGTATTTTTTACGATTATTTCTATAGAATATTCATCAATACCATACTTATGACAAGAAAAGATAGTGCAATACGGTACCAACCGAAGGGTCTGAAATCTTTACGCGATATCCACGCAAGGAACCACTTGGAAACAACCCAGGAAACCATGAAACTCACTAGGAATCCAAGCCCGAGAATAAACCATTGATCCAAACTTAGCGGAGGCACTTCTCCCTTATTTGCCTTAAGAATATATTTCAGCAGGCTATACCCCGATGCTGCCGCGAGAACCGGCAGGGCAAGAAAAAATGAAAACTCCGCTGCGGTCTTTCTCTCGCTTCCGAGTATCAGTGCACCAATAATAGTTGAGGCACTTCGGCTCATTCCGGGGAGGAGTGCGAGGCATTGAAAGAGTCCAATAAGGAATGCCTGCTTGTACCCCAGTCCGTTCCACGACCAACCACCAGCACGTTCGGGGCGGTCAAGAAGTATAAGCGCCAACCCACCGGAGGCAAGAGCCAGCGCTATGGGCAAAGGTTGAAAAAGAAAGTATTCGATGCTGTCGGAAAAAAGGAATCCCAGGGTCAAGGCAGGTGCTACTGCAACAAGTACCTTTGACCAAAAAAGTAAAACACTTTTAAAATCTGTTTTTGAGGGGTCGGGAAAAATCAAACGCTTCCCGAAAATAAACGGAAGCGATAAAATCGCACCAAGTTGAATGACTATGGCGAACATATTGGAGAAGGCCGATTCCTGGCCCATCCATCTGCTGAAAAGTATCAGGTGTCCAGTGGAACTTACCGGAAGAAATTCTGTCACACCTTCGACGACACCTAAGAGAATAGCTTGAAAAAAATCCATTTTGGTTCCCCCTGGATACTGTAATTCAATCCTACCCTACCGGCAAGGTCTGGCAGAATTGAATTTGCTTGACAATGACTTTTATCCCTTCTACACTGGGCTCAGGAGTTTTCATGTCTGAAATTTTACCGGACGAGCTTTTCAGCGAGTTTAGGTCCATTATTTACGACCAGAGCGGTATTCACTTTTCAGACTCCAACAGGCCCATCCTTGAAAGCCGTCTTCGCGACCGACTAAGACTATCCGGGTTATCGACCACAGCTGAATACCTTTCCAAGATTCGTCAAAGCCCCCAAGAGATGAAAGAATTCCTTGATTCCATCACAACAAATCTCACACGGTTTTTCCGGAACCAAGGTCAGTTCGATGTACTTTTTCAGCATGTTGTTCCGGACCTTATCGAAAGGAAAAAATTAACAAACGATAAAATGATACGTGTTTGGAGTGCGGGCTGTTCGACAGGGGAGGAACCTTACACCCTCGCCATGGTTCTAGACCAAATCCTCCCGAAAGATTTTCAATACGAAATAACCGCTTCAGATTTAAGTTTAAAAAGCCTGATGACCGCAAGCCAGGGCTTCTACCCAAAGATGAAAATGGAAGGCATACCTCCGGAATATACCGGACAGTATTTTACCGAGATGGAAAGCGGGTATCAGATAAAAGAAGAAATCCGTACGAAGGTAAAATTCGACTATCATAACCTGAAATTCGACAGTGGCCTCAGGGGTTTGGATATTGTGTTCTGCAGAAATGTGCTGATTTACTTCGATGAGGCCGCGCAGAAAAATGTTATCGATAGGTTCTGGAATTCCATGAACTCACACTCCTACCTTTTTATCGGTCATTCTGAAAGTCTTTTCGGTTTGAACACACAGTTCAAATTTCTTAAAACCGACTGGGCTGTTTTATACACCAAGCACTTGAGTTAGGGAGATTCCATGCAAGAGAAGATTGACGTTCTGATTGTTGACGACAGTGCATTGATGAGAAATGTTATAGGGCGGATTGTGGAAGAGAGTCCGGGTTTTCGGCTTATCGGTAAGGCAATGAACGGATTATTTGCCTTAAAGAAACTCGAGACCCTGGACCCCGATGTGATCGTCCTCGACCTTGAAATGCCCGAGATGAATGGAATCCAGTTTTTAGGAAAGAGAAAGGAACTGGGTCTTGAGATTCCTGTGATTATCCTGAGTTCTATTGCCCTTCAAGGCGCCCAGATCACCATGGAAGCCCTAAGCCTAGGAGCCAGCGACTTTATTCTCAAACCCTCCGGCGGCCCGGGAGAAGATATCCAGGCTGTTGCACAAAACCTCCGCAATATGATCCAGGCCTACGGCTCACGGTATAAAAGCCAGAAGGAGCTGAGACCCGCAGGAACCGTTAAAAAGGATTTTCATACTGAAATTCCTCTCCACGACCTACCCGCTAAGGCACCCGCCACGCACGGCCTCAAGCTAAGACCTACAAAATCGTTCACCGACATACAAGCCATCGCCATCGGAATATCCACCGGGGGTCCGAACGCCCTGCGCCAGATCTTTTCCGAACTCGATAAGGATTTCTCGCTACCTATTCTCGTCGTTCAACATATGCCTGCGGGTTTTACTTCGGAATTTGCCCGCAGTCTAGGACGGATCTGTCCTATCGAAGTGAAGGAAGCCGAAGACGGCGACTTAGTGAGGCCCGGAAGGATACTCATTGCTCCCGGTGATTACCATATCCACGCTGAACGCAAATCTTTGAGCACCGTAGTTCGTGTAACTCAATCAGAACTCTGTAACGGACACAGACCGAGCGCAGGAATTCTTTTTCATTCGGCTGCACAGGTTTGGGGTTCCCGGATATTTGGTTTAATTATGACAGGAATGGGCCGTGACGGCAGCGCTGAGATCGGGGAAATCAAGCGCAAGGGCGGACTTACCGCTGGCCAGGACGAAGCCAGCTCCGTGGTTTACGGAATGCCTCGTGTTGCTAACGAACTGGAGAACCTTGAACTCGTTTACCCGCTTAATGGCATTTCCGGGCTTCTCAATGAAATCAGCAGGAACCTTGGAATGTCGCCAGCCCCCTAAAACCTTAGAGTTTTTTCAAATGATATACGGGTATGACTTCGATAATATTGGGCAGACTACCCGAATTGTCTTTTAACAAAGCCCGAATGATAATTGAAAGGAAAAAAGTGCTTATTGACAAGGCTGCTCTAAGAGTTTCTGAAACGCCCTCAAAGAATAGGGGTAGAAGGAAGAAAAGTAGTACTGAAAACACCGCCGGGAGCATAAAAAGGAAGAAGAAGTCAGCCAAAGAGTTTCCTTCCGGAGGTTCCAGCTTAACACGGTCGCCTTGTTTCAGGGATTTTTCCAGAGAATTTTTAGCCCTGAAAATGACAGGTTTTCCTGAACAGCAAGTACCTGAATCAGGACTGCTGCCACAACCGCAAGAAATTGGGTTGTTAGCCTCCAATAAAACAGTATTTCCTTTAAATCCTTTTACAAAAGCTTCATGTATCATGGGGTTTCTCCAAACAAGGCAAACGTATAGTTTCAAAATGTCGCGATTTTCCTTGATCGTCAAGTTCGAGGTAAACACCTTGAAGTTCCAACCCTTCCCAAGATTCCTCGCTAGGGTCGTGGAGTCCCAAACTGAGCCGGAGTATTTCGGGGCCAGGTTCAAATCCTCCGCACGAAAGAAAACTTCCTGTGCGCCCTATATCTGTCATGGTAAATGTTCCATCCTGGATGTTGGCATCCGCCGTCGGGACGCGAGTACCGGAACCGAAAACCGCGGAACATTTTCCCCGGGCGTAATGAAAAAAGGTATTTTTTTCTGCTGTCGAAAGTGCATGAAAATCAGTGAAAAAGAAAGGGGTCTCTTTATGAACTTTTTCCCTGGCGTGGGCAAAAGCGCGAACAGGGCTGTCAGCATGAAGCCGGTTATATCCATTTTGTCCCATCAGACTCAACCAACCCGTCCGCTTTTCGTTATTGGCCGCAATTTTCCAACCCTTTCCAGGTCCTTCGGGAGGAAAATTAAAGGGACGGATAATAAAAGAGGATTTTTCCATAAGCTCCTGCATATCTTTTTTATTATAGGCCAAGTCTCCTAAAAGGATGAGATCCACGCCGAGTTTGCGGATATAATAAGCATTTTGCATGCCCAAACCCCACCCGCCTGAAGCGGCGTCGCCATGCACGACGATCATGTCGGGCTGATAGCGAGCCTTCACAACGGGTAGGAGGTTTTTGAGCGTGAAAAGCCCAGCCTTACCCACGATTTCGGCAATATAGAGGATTTTCAAGGATGATCCAGTTTAAAAGGGTTGGGAAGGAGATCCCCAAGACGATAAACTTTTTCAACCTTTTCAGGACTGCAAGAGTAAATAGGGAAATCCGAGCCGCAAAACTCTGCTATAACCCCAAGGCAAAAAGCACAGGGTACAACAGGTGGATCACAAACGGCGACAACAGCAAGCGCTTCAAATTCAACCTTGCCATACTGGGCAATAGCGGCAACTATGGCAGATCTTTCTGCACATATTGTTCCGCCGTAACTCGCATTTTCCACATTTGTTCCTAAAACCGGTTGGTCTATACCCTTTAGTTTCAATGCTGCGCCTACGGCAAAACCCGAGTATGGACTATAACTCTTATTCCTGGCGTCGGCTGCCAGGTTTCTTAATTGATCAGGTGTCATGCTTTCATTATACCCTAAAAATCTTTATCATGAAAGCAGAGGTATTTATGAAATTTTTTATCCAAGGAATTCTTTTTCTGACATCCGCCATGAGTTTTGCGCAAGATTGGGACGCGTCCCTGGATACAGCACGCGCCGTAGATTACCTAAGCGAAAGGGATAAAGACGTCATTTTCGAAATGAACAAACTCCGCTCCGACCCTTCCCGTTACGCAAGAGAGGTTCTCACACCTTTGCGGGCACTTTTTTCTGGTAGGATTATCAACTGGCCGGGGGAGACACCCATCAGAACCCAGGAAGGCGTTCGTGCCCTGGACGAGGCTATCCGTGAACTTAACACAGCCAATCCCCTTCCCTCTTTGATGCCTAGTCTGGGCATGTGTAGGGCTGCTCAGTCGCACGCCGACGAACAGGCCAGAACAGGTGGCCTTGGTCACAACGGTAGCGATGGGTCGACGCCATTTACAAGGATGAACAGGTTTGGCAGGTGGACTGGAACAGCAGGCGAGAATATCGAATACGGTAGCACTACAGGAGCGCGCTCGATTATTGCTTTGATTATAGATGATGGAGTTCCGGGCAGAGGCCACCGCAAAAACCTTTTCAACAGAGCCTTTACTCTTGCTGGTGTGGGGTCTGCTACCCATCGTCAATACAGGCACGTTACGGTCATAGCATACGCGGGCGGTTATGAAGAAAAATAGAAAAGCGTTGACTTTTCGGCAAACTGCCTTAGACTAAAAGAATGCTGAGCCAAAAGCCGCTTATTAGACAAACACAGGAACTCAGGCTCAAACTCAGTCTTCAGACGGTACAAACATTGAAGCTCTTGGCCCAGACTACCATGGATCTCAAAGCCTCCATCCAGGAAGCCTTGGAAACTAACCCTGCCCTCGAAGTCAGGGATGAACCATGGGAAGTTTCCCTCGACAGCCTGGAAGAAAAATCCGGTGAAGAAATGTTCTCGAGCCTTCTCAATCCCGAACTTCCCTCCATCGCACTTGAAGAAGCCATGGACAGAGATGTACCGCAAGAACCCGTCGAACCTCAAAAGAAACACTCCGAGGCACTTACCGAATCCGAGGAGAGTTACCAGAGTTTTACAGAAGATCCAGGCTATTATGATTCAGCAGGTGCGACAGACCTGGGTTCATCAGCTCCCAGGGATTCCATCCAGACAATCATAGAAAACACTCTTAGTTCAGAAACCAGCCTGAGTCAGTACCTTTTGGAACAATGGGTTCTTCTAAAGATTTCTCCCCAAATGCGGCTGCTTGGAGAAAGGCTTATTCAGAATTTGGACCGCAATGGATTCCACGTCGTAGACCCTGTTCAATTGCTTCTAAAAGACGAGGACCTTGATTTGTTGCGGTTAACACTCGAAGAACTCCAAAAACTTGATCCCGTAGGAACCTGCGTCAACGACTGGAGGGAATCCCTGGTCGTTCAAATGAGAATCCATGGAGGGTTTTCCCAGGAAGCTCAAACACTCGTGCGCGAATTCGGACAGCTTCTCCTCGAGGGCAAGCCTAAGGCTATAGCGCAGGCCCTGCGAGTTTCCCAGAACGAGATCGAGCCCATCCTAGATGAGATAAAAACCCTTAACCCTTTTCCCGGCAGAGCGCATGCTCCATCAGGCGCGGCGGATGTTATACCCGACCTGATTCTCGAAGAAAGAGACGGCGAACCCGTTTTAACGATGAATGATGAAGCCCTGCCGGTCCTCGGTATTAATCCGCAATTTATTACTGAAAAAAAAGATACAGACATCGATAAAGCATCGCTGAGTTTCATGCGGTCTAAGGTCAGGGATGCCCACTGGTTTATTCAATCCATCCTTTACCGTCAAAGTACCCTGCTTAAAGTTGGGTATGCGGTTTGCAGCCGGCAGATAGAATTCCTGCGTAGAGGCCCATTGTATCTTAAGCCCCTGATTCTCAACGAGATAGCCCAGGAAGTAGGTCTTCATCCATCGACTATCTCCCGTGCAACAAATGGAAAGTATATCCAGACTAAATGGGGCGTTTTGGAACTTAAAGACTTCTTTACCCGGAATTCCGGTAAAGGGGATTCAAGCAAACAGTCGATCAAGGAAATGATCAAGACAATTCTTGTTGAACTTCAGCAGGAAAAACGCATCTTCGACCAAATGATCAGGGATAAACTGGATGCACAAGGCGTTAAAATTGCTTTACGTACAGTAAATAAATATCGCAACGAAATTGAGGTGGACCAATAGGAGGTATCAGATGGACTTCGAGATTAAGGGTGTGCATTACAACGTTTCTGACCACACCAGGGAATTTATCACAGAGAAAATGGAGCACATTGCCCGATTTGAAGATCTCATAATAAACTTGGATTTTCAAATCACAAAAGACACACATGGGTTTGAACTTGCATCAAACGTCCATTTCAAGTGGGGCGTTAGCGCCCACCTCGTTGAGACAGGAATCGAGCTTTTTCCTCTTATTGATATTCTTATGGATAAACTTGTCCATAAGATAGGAAAGGAGAAGGAAAAAATCACCGACCATCACCATTAATCCATGATAAACAGATTCACCGTTCTGGATTTTCTTGACTTAGACCTTCCTGAGTATAACAACTTGGAAATGACTTGCTTGGCTGGAAGAAAAGGCTTAACAAGAAATATTTCCCATCCTGAACTTAACCGGCCGGGTTTAGCACTCAATGGGTTTTTTGAAGAGTTTGCCGCTGGTAGGCTGCAGATTTTCGGGAAGGGTGAGTCGGCTTTTCTTTCATCGATCCGTACCGATGAAAGCTGGCTGAATGTTCAGAAAATACTCGCTGCGGAAATCCCTTGCTGTATCTTCACCCACAACATAAAACCCAATGAAAGGTTTATAGCCGGAGCAGACGAACACTCGTGTCCGGTTTTGATGACACCTTTGAACTCTTCCGAGTTTTCAGCAAGGGCCATCCGTGCTCTCAGCGATATTTTTGCCCCCCAAAAAACCCTCCATGGCGTTATGGTGGAGGTTTTCGGAATGGGTATCCTCTTAACCGGAGAATCCGGGGTTGGAAAATCCGAAACGGCCCTCGAACTGATAGAACGGGGCCACCGTTTGGTTTGCGACGATGCCGTGAGTATCCGCCGTCTCGGGGGAAATCTCCTGGTGGGCAAGGCTGTAAACGAACTCTTGGGCTACCACCTCGAGGTGAGGGGACTGGGTATTATCAATGTCGCCGAGCTTTTTGGGGTTGCTTCTGTTAAAGAGCAGAAAAGGGTGGCCATGGTGATAGAACTGGAGCTTTTCGACCCAAACAAGGAATACGACAGGCTAGGTACCCACGAAATCAAGTTTGACATACTGGGAGTTGAAATACCCAAACTCAAACTTCCGGTCAAACCCGGCAGAAATCTCAGCATTTTGATAGAAACCGCCGCTATGAACCATAGGCTTAAGGCTTCAGGTGTACACTCGGCTCGACAATTTGCTCAAAATCTTTCTGCATGGCTTGAAAGTGAAAACGCCCGTAGCGTATACTTTGGTAAGAAACAAAATCATTCCAACTAAGAGGTTTATGTTGTACGAAAAAGATGTCGTAGTGAAGAACAGAGCTGGTATACATGCCCGTCCGGCGGGTATGATCGTAAACCTTGCAAGTAAATTCCGTTCAGAAGTCTACCTTCAAAAAGACTCGGAGAAGATCAACGCCAAATCCATTATGGGATTAATTACGCTTGGTGTACTCTGCAACACCCCCATTAAGGTGAGTGCAGAAGGCGAAGATGAAAAGGAAGCGGTCGATGCCCTGTCAAAACTCATCGAAAATCGTTTTGAAGAATAGTTTTCGGCTGCTGCTTATTTTTGTCTCCTTTTCCACTTACGCCCTTGAAATCAAGGCAAACACTGCTATTTCTGTTAAGACAATTACTTGTACATTTTTACTTGAAGCATTGCCTGAAATCGAACTTTTCCAAGCCTTAAAAGACAGTTTCCGTTCTGAAATTATTATTTATGCCCGTGTGATGAAAAAAACCGGCGATCGTTTTCCTTGGATCGACGAGCTGGTCGAGGAAAAAAAGTCCATTCTCACTGTATGGTACGACAAACCTACCCGCTACTATTTCCTGGAGGATCAGAGCGGCAGGCTTTTGAGTCTTAGGACCTTTAAAGACGTCATAAAAAGGATCGAAACCGAGTTCTTGGAATTTCAAGGATACCCTAAGGCATTCGAGGAAATTTCAGATTATTACTTAATCTATAGAGCCGAGATTTTCCCGATCAGGATAGCCGAGCCTTTTCAATTTTTTCTCTTTTCACCTTTTTTCCAAAACTTTTCCACACCTTGGGAGAGGTCACAATTCGAAACAACACCAGCATGGCACCCATAAAAAAACCGATTACCCTTGTCAAATCTTTTTCTCCGATACTCATGTTCCTGGCGGTATATTTGGTCGTAATTTTTCTTTCCACGAACCTCCTTGAACATTTTTTCTTAAATCAGACGTCGAGGGGAAACCCTCTGCTTATTTCCATTGCCGCTCTACTCTATGGAGGTCTGGCAATTGCGTTGTTTCTCTTTCTCAGACGTTTCCGTCGTCAAAAAACTTCTGGAGAAAAGAAGGGGCTTCGCGGGAAGCTCTCGGCTATTTTTATTGTTATCGTCCTTATTACAAGCATTCCCCAAGCCTACCTAGCATTCAGGGTGGCCTTTGTTTCTCAAGAAACACTTTTTGGCGAAGAGGTCTTGGATTCAGTCGATATGGGTCTAGAACTTGCTTATGATTACTACCTTGGGCAAGCCGACCGCTTGCAGGTTGCCTCACAGTTACCCGATTTAGACCGACTGAAGTTTGACCTCCCTGAAACTTCAGAGGCACTATTCTCACGAATACGGACGGTCTACCCGAATGTTGAATATCTAGGAATTTATAAAGACAAAGTACTCTTGTTATCTTCCGGCGCTTCGAATCTCTATTCCCAAGAAGACAATATTGCTACCCAACCTGATGGTTTAATTCCGTCTTATGGGACAATTGATGCACCATCGGTTTCTGTTAAACGAACAATCGAATCAGATGATAACCTCTATGTGATTCTCAGCGGAAGATTATCACCCAACTTCGGAAGTGCCAGAGAGCTTCTTGAAAACAGTCATGAAAAACTTCTGCAATTTCAGACGTACAGAAACGTATTTCTTATCGTTCTCTTTTTCTTTTTTCTCTTTTTTGGGCTCCCTTTGCTGCTGTTAATGATTATAGGTGGATTGCTTGTCAGCGACCGGATTACCCACCCGCTTACAAAACTTTCACTTGCTCTTGCCAGTGTTGCGGAAGGCAGGTACGACCAGAACCTTGAAGTAGAAGGAGAAGACGAAATTGCTTCTTTGACCAGAAGTTTTAACGCCATGGTACAGGAGATGGAGACAAGTAAAAGGAGGGTTCTACTTGCGGAGAAAATTGAAGCCTGGAAAGACATCGCCCAACAGCTTGCGCATGAGATCCGCAACCCTTTGACTCCCATCAGGCTTTCGGCGGAGAGGTTGCTTAAAAAATTTCATCAAGGTGACACTTCAACCCTGGGTCTTATAGAATCAAGTATGAATAAGATACTCCACGAAGTGGACAGACTCGACGGCCTCCTCGTGGAGTTCCATGATTTCGCCCGGTTGCCGCAACCTTTTTTTCAAACAATTAAAATTCAGGATATGGTTCAAACTACAATAAAAAATTTAAATTCCGAACATATTCCGATCCTCTGGGACATTGATCTCGAGGATTCTGACAACATGTACGCTGATAAGGATCAAATCCTTAAAGTATTAACTATTCTCACCAGCAATGCTTTAGAAGCTCTACAAGATGAGCCTAAGGTTCGCATCCAGGGAAATCGTTTATCAATGGGTTCCAAAGAAGTTTACCGCTTAGCCATCATTGATAAAGGAAAAGGCATACCTCCCGAGAACCACAGTAAAATATTCCATCCCTATTTTACGACGAAACCCGATGGTACCGGGCTGGGTCTCGCCCTTGTTCAAAGAATCGTCCACGAACACGGCGGGAACGTATGGTTTGAATGCCCTAAAGAAGGCGGTACAAAATTCTGGATAGATTTTCCCCTAGGAAAAGCCCATGGCTGAAATCCTAATAATTGATGACGAAGAAGGTATCCGTGAAATTCTTTCCGAAATTCTTTCGGATGAAGGTTACACTACTGCGACCGCTGCGGACGGAAAGGAAGCGATTGCCTTGATAGAGTCCAAGTTCTGGGATTTGGTCTTCCTTGATGTCTGGCTTCCTGGTAAGGGAGGGTTGGAAATCCTTGAAATTCTCAAAGAAAAGAGGAGCGATCTTCCCGTTATTATGATAAGCGGGCATGCAAGCATAGAAAATGCGGTTAAAGCCGTAAAACTTGGTGCCTACGATTTTATCGAAAAACCTTTGAGCTTAGACAGGATTCTTCAGGTTGCAGAAAAGGCACTCAATTTACAACAGCTCAAGAAGGAAAACTCCGCTCTTAAAAATGTTCTATTTATCGAAGACCAGATGATAGGATCCTCGCTTCAAATGATGGGAGTCCATGAGAAGATTCAGCAAGCTGCAGATTGTGACGCTCGGGTTTTAATTCAGGGGGAAAATGGGACCGGGAAAGAACTGGTAGCAAGGGCGATCCATTTAAAAAGTGCCCGTTCCAATCAGCCGTTTATTGAGGTCAACTGCGCTGCCATCCCCGATTCACTCATTGAGAGCGAATTATTCGGTCACGAAAAAGGTGCCTTTACAGGTGCTGTCTCTACACGAAAAGGCCGATGGGAATTGGCCGATGGAGGTACACTCTTTCTCGATGAAATCGGTGATTTGAGTCAAAACGCGCAGGCAAAGGTCCTACGAGCGGTACAAGAAATGAGATTTCAACGTGTAGGCGGTGAGAATACCATCGAAGTGGACGTCCGAATAGTTGCTGCAACCAATAAGAATCTCCAAACTGAGACAGCTGAAGGAAGGTTCCGCGAGGATTTGTATTTCCGGCTCAATGTACTCCAAATAACCTTGCCTGCTTTACGGGAAAGAAAGGACGATATTCCAGAGCTTTCCGCCTATTTTCTTGGAAAATTTCTTGCTCGCGACAGAAGACAAAACCTTATACTGGATGACGAGGCGGTCGAGGTTTTAAAGTCCCATCCATGGCCTGGTAATATCCGTGAACTTCGCAATGTCTGTGAAAGAATTTCGGTTACCGCGGAAGGACCGGTGGTAGACCCTGGGCTGGTAAGAGAGCACATAGGCGCGATACCTGCGACTTCCATTGAATCTGCCGGGCCCTACGCCGGCATGGTTCTTTCCGAGGCGAAAATCGCCCTGGAGAAAGTCCTTATTCTCCAGGCATTGACAGAAAAAAAAGGGAACTTAACAAAGGCGGCACAGCAGTTAGGGTTGTATCCCGGGGCACTCCATGCTAGAATGAAAAAACTGGGAATAGAAAGAGAATGAAAGTCTTAACAAAGAGACAAATAGAGATATTAACTTTTCTCAAGTTTTTTATCGATAAGAACAAGTATCCTCCAACCATACGCGAGATCAGCCACAAGTTTGAAATCTCCGTGAAAGGCGCTTATGACCATATACAAGCCCTCTCCAAAAAGGGAGTAATACGGTGTGAAAACAATAGGTCTCGTACCATTGAGGTTCTTCTCAACGAAGAGGAGACAAAGGTGTCGGGGATTGAAGTTCCCCTCCTTGGCCGTGTCGCTGCCGGCCTCCCCATCCTCTCAGAAACAAATCTGATGGGTTATGTTTTTGTTTCCCGCGATATGCTTAGTTCAGGAAATCATTTTGCTGTCCAAGTCAAAGGTGACAGCATGATCGGTGCCGGTATTATGGAGGGGGATATTGCACTTATCAGGGAACAAAATACCGCTGAGAATGGCGACATAGTCGTCGCATTACTAGACGAAGAAGGGTATACCCTTAAAAAATTTTACCGCGAGACATCGAGAATTCGTCTTGAACCGGCCAACCCATCCTATTCACCGATATTTACCCAGAATCTGGAAATCTTAGGAAAATTACGCGGAATTATCCGTAGTTATGGATAAAATTCCCCGCGTCCATCTTTTCCTTGGCCCGGAAGAGGGGCAGAAATCAGAAGCCGTAGAACTTCTTAAAAACCAATGGAACAGCCATTTCCCCGGTGGCCTCGAAGATCATAAACTTAGAAGTTCCGACACCACGGTCAGTCAACTAGTCTCCCTTCTACGGAACGGCTCCCTTTTCTTTCCTGCGCTTTTTGTTACATACACCGAGATCGAATCCCTGAAAAAAGACGACTTAATACTTCTTAGAGACTATGTATCAAAACCCAACCCAGACTGTCTGTTGCTCCTTCTTTCCCCCGAAATTAAAGTCGATACTGAACTTCAAAAGTTATTTGGAAAAACCGCCTATAAAGTCTTTTGGGAACTCTTTGAAAATCAACGCAAAGGCTGGGTTCTCAGTTATTTCCGAAATAAGGGATGCTCAATAGATGATGAAGCTGCCGAGTTCTTTCTAGAAATGGTCGGGAATACCACCGACCTTTTAAAAAGCGAAGCTGATAGGCTTCTTCATTTTCATCCTGAAGGCATTCCGATGACAATGGCGCTCCTCGAAGAATATCTTCAACACAGCCGGGAAGAAACGCCATTCACCCTCTTCAATGCTATGGCAAGCGGAAAACTTGAATCAAGCCTTGAAATAGTACACGCCTTGTATCTTGCCGGAGAAAGCAATTTTTCAGGTGTAATGGTAATGTTGTCGAGGCAATGGAAAACTTTCTATCAGTTTAAACTCGACCAAGATAATTCACTCCCACCTGAGACCTCCTGGGATACACTCAAGGTTTTCTCAAAAAAAGCACAAAACACGATGAAAAATAGTGCTAGACTTTTTCAAACAGCGGAAGTTGAATCCATCTACAGATTAACCCAGTCCTACGACCTAGACATTCGTTTGGCCCGAACGGAAGAAAAGCGACTTCTCATGGAGCTCTATATTTACAAAGCTGTCGAAAGAAAAGGCCGTAACGAAACTCCTTTAAAGACCCTCCCTTTACTTTAAGAAAACATGAATCTTGAAAAACCCATATAAATACATTAATCTTTCCGAGAGGTTTGACAATGAAGCTTAGCAGTCTTTTAAACTCCCAATTAATTTTTCTGGGCAAGGATTTTGAAACTAAAAAACAAATGACTCACTTCCTGATAGACGAAATGTCACAGCGTTTCCCTTCAGCCGTATCCTTAGAAGATCTAAGAACCTCGGTGGATAACCGTGAGAGTTTAGGCGGGACTACTTTCCCTACCGGCATTTCCATACCCCACGCTCGTTTTGAAAATTTTGACGACATTGTTATCAGTATCTTGATTCCCAAAACACCTTTTACGGATAATGGGGTTTTAGTTAAAATGGTCGTCCTTATTTTAACTGCAGCCAATAAACCGGCCCTCTATCTCAACTGCCTCAGCGGATTTGCGAAACTCTCCCAAAATGAGAAGCTCTTCACTAAGCTAATCGAGGCACGATCGACAAAAGATTTTCTTGATATGATGGAAGAACTACCTTTCACCGTTAAAGCCCCCATCCTAGTGGAAAATGTTATGACGACTAAAACTATATCTGTAGGACTAGACACTTCTCTTCGCGAAATCAACGACCTTTTCTTTAAAAATCAGTTCAGCTATCTGCCCGTATTAAACGATAAAAACGAATTGATGGGAGAGATCCGACTTCTCGACGTACTCGAACTTGGTATCCCTGATTATGCCAGGAATATGGGAACCCTGCGATTTACCAAAAGCCTTGAAACATTTGAAACCCTGATAGAAAAAGAAAAAACCCTGTTAGCGAAGCAAATCATGAAAGCCCCCTTAAGTCCTGTAACCCCTGATACTTCACTTCTTGAAGCCTCTATGGAAATGCTGAAAACAAAATCACGACAATTAGGAGTGATTCAGAATAATAAATTTATCGGAATTATTTCCTACATGGACATACTCAATAAGATTATCAGGAACTAACACACTTTCCATCTGAGGAGACCTGAAGACAGACCTCGTTTTCCAGGGGCTTGTCTTCGGACCAAACCTTTATGTTATTTAAGGTTACGTCGGCTATATTAGCGAGTGCTTCTCTTGTAAAAAAAGCCTGGTGGCTCGTCACGAGAACATTCGGGAAAGTAAGAAGGCGCGCAAGGGTTTCATCTTTTATTATTCGATTTGAGTAATCCTCGAAAAAATAATCTTCTTCTTCCTCGTAAACATCAAGACCAGCGTAACCGACCCGGCCTTCTACGAGAGCGTCTACCAAGTCCTCGGTGCGGATAAGTTTACCACGACCCGTGTTGATGATCATCACGCCGGGCTTCATCAAAGCTATAGTAGTGCGGTTAATCATATGAGCGGTCTGTGAGGTCAGTGGACAATGAAGGGTAATGATATCACTATCCCGGTACAAAGTTTCAAGATCAACGATTGCAACGCCCTTTTCCTCGGCCCATGCCTTAGCCGGGTAAGGATCCGAAGCTATCACACGCATTCCCAGACCCAAAAGTTTCTCAACCATAATGCGGCCGATCTGTCCGGTACCAATCACTCCCGCGGTTTTTCCGTACATTTCAAAACCCATAAGACCATTGATACTGAAGTTCAAATCCCTGGTCCTGTAAAAAGCCCGGTGGGTGTTTCGGTTAAGGGTAAGCATCATGGCAAGAGCGTGTTCAGCTACACCGTGCGGACTATAAGCAGGAACGCGAACATAGCGTATTTTCCCGGCGCTGTATCGAAGGTCTACGTTGTTGTAACCTGCGCTCCTCAGTGCCACCAAACCGATACCGATTTCTTGTAAGGCGTCCACGACGTTTTTGTTGATATCGTCGTTAACAAAGGCGCAAACCCAGTCGGCGCCACGGGCCAGTGCCGCAGTTTTCGGGGTGAGGTGTGCGGGGAAAAAATCAACTATACAACCGTACTTTTTATTGATCTGCGTAAAGCTCTCAATATCATAGGGTTTTGCATCATAAAACGAAATTTTTATATCCGTAAGATTTTTCATGTATTCACCTTTGTGTTTATTAGAAAGTATACGAACATTTAAAGACAAAAGAAAGGAATATTAAGAAGTCCGGTTTATTTTCCAAGAATATACGATCCATTCACCATTCTCCTGGAGGAAACGGACCCTAAAAATATTTTCACCGGTTTTTAAGGTCAGAGGAACGATCATACCGGCTCTGGCGTTGTTAACATTGAACCATTCTGAACTATTAATTTTATACTCAAGCATGTGAACGCCACCGTTCAAAGGCGAAGCAAAACTAATATCTGTGCTTGAAGCATCAGTGGATATTTCATAAGAGAAAAGCCAAGGGCTAAAGCCTCCTAAGATTTGGTTGGTGTCAAAACTATAATTGATCCCCAGGCTTAGTCCGAGGTGGATTTTCTGGTTACCGGGGCTGACAAGAAACTGCGTCTTACCGATCCCAATAAACACATTTTC
>DYOB01000230.1 GCA_020720765.1 Borreliella garinii | reverse complement strand
CCGCGCTGAAGTCTGCCACCGACACGGAGATTGAAGAACTGAAGCAGCAGATTCCTGCTGATGGCTACCAATTCCGCCCACTGTGTACCGGCGGTGAAGATATGCCAAGCGTGAAGGGCTGGCGCTAACGCAACCTATCGGCGGTGGTTGTATCTGTTATTCCATCGCCTTTTTTCCACTAACCAACGTCGTGATGACGTAGGACAAAAATCATGAAAAAGCTATACCGTGAAGCCCTTGCATGGGCAAATCAACACCGACCACACGTAGAGCAACGGGCGCGATCTTCCCCCGGCGCTTACCTAGCCAACCTTGCGCACGAATGGCGTTTGCTACTGGATACCGTCCTGTAACACTTGCAAAACGCCTTGGCTTGTCCGACATTCGGGCAGTCAGGGACAAACAATAAAAAAGGGAAGCTGGCGGGCTTCCCTTTTGCGTTTCCCTGTATGGATTTTTCGACGATCTGAGACAGGAAAGCCAAGTATGGATAATAATGGCATCATAATCAAGGCGCATAAATTCCTACTTGATAGTTTGACGCAACAAGAGTTAGTAATCTTTGAAAATTTAACCTTATGTCATCAAATGTTTCTGATTGCTCGCGAAATAAAGCAAGAATCTCAAAAAAACCTACCACCAACCATTAGTAAAGTTATTTCAGAAGATAGAATAACCACAAGCACAACAACAATAATAATTAATGAAAAAATAAAAAATAGCCTTGAATTAATAGTTTATGGAAATAATTCCATTAGAGAATGCTGGGAAGAATTCAAAGAAATTAAAATCTTATGCAATCACTCAGAAACCATTGATGTATATGATTTAAATAGGCTTATTTTTCCATTTGATGATGATTTGTTTCCTAGTTTTGTGAGTGAGATAATTTATGGTGATATAACGCCGTATTTGTACCCGTGGCAAGTAGCAGGAAATGAAGTGGCATTTTTTGATGTAGTGGTTCCTGATATGCGCGACTTTGAAGAACGTAGAATGTTCTATGCGGAGTTGCCACTTGAAATACAGGTTTTAGCTAAATTACACATCGAAAATTTAAAAAATACGCGGATATATCAGAAAGAGGTAAGCATCTGGCAGAGCTACAAGCCATCACCGCAACGTCAACTAAAGCCCAAAACCTTAGAGCGTTACAAGCGTTGGTATGAACGTCTACTAGCAATCAAACAAGAGTGTGAAAACAAGGATGAATACTTTTCTGAAAATAACGCACATGAACAAATTGCAGGCGAAGAGAAAAAAGACACCAGCACCATAGACAAGGGAATCAGGGCTTACCTAGCCACTTTGGAAAGTTCGGAAATTTCCGAAAATTCCTAAAAGCCCCGCGTCTAACCTGTTACAAATCCCTCAGACGCAAAAAACCCGCAGGGCAGCGCGGGTTCTTCGATTAATTTTTATGATGAATAGGAGTCCAGTATATGGGCTACGGCAACGCTTGTCCTAACAAACCCTACTTACCCGCCTTGGTGAGTTCTTCCCGTACCAGTTCCCGCACTTGCGCGGCGGTCATCGGCTGGTCATCTGTGGACAGTTCCAAGAATGAAGCCTCAAGCCTTAGCAGCATTTCGGCATTCAGTGACCTACCGGCGGCTTTCGCGGCGGTATCGAGTTTCTCCCTCAGTTCTTTGGTAAGTCTTACGGGGTATGGGTGGATTCGCTGATCTTCTTTGCTCATTTCGTGATTCTGTATTGTGACTCCATTTCTATCAAGGATAATCATGGATAGAAGTTGTATCCATTTCGCTATTGTTGTAGTCTATCGACTTGGATAGAAAAGGATAGGATTTAAATGATGACCAATGAACGAATAAAGCCGTACCCAGTACGCCTTGAACCTGAGCTTTCCCAATGGGTGAAGGAACGGGCGAAAAATGGGGATAGATCAATGAACGCGGAACTTGTCCGTATTGTGAGACAGGCAAAGGAGGCAGAAGAACAGAAACAGGCGGCGTAAGCCAAAACCCAACCCAACGGAGACACAAGCAATGAACTTTACACTGACCACAACAGGCGGAAACGCCCAAACCATGACCCTGAAGGAAATCACCGACCTGTTAGACGTTCGGCACAATGACGCTATGAAGACAGTTGCGGAAATGGCGCAAGACCCAGCCTTTGGCAGTGCTACGAAAATTCCGTACCACTTGCCAGCAAGCTACAGAAAGCGGGCTGAGACGATACAAACCTACCAACTGAACAAGCGCCAATCCATCGCAGTATCAGCACGGCTTAACACTGCCTTGCTTATGCGGATTGTTGACCGTTGGCAAGAACTCGAAGAGCAGCAATATTCCCTTGCAGCAGAGGCAAGCCGTGCGGTGGCAAGCCTTCGGGCAAGCATGGCAAATGCTCAGGAAGTGGCAAGTCGCCTTGAATACGCCTTTTCCCAATGCACACCCGCACAACTCCCGCCACAAGACGCGTGTGCCGCCGATGTTATCAAGTACCTGACTAAGCGCGGGGCAATGAAAGCAAGATATTTTCAGCAATGCCGTGCTAATGCCAAGCCGTGGGCAATCATCAAGCCACGTTCAGCGATTGGGCAAGCAATGCGGGAAACATTCACGGTACTTGAACGGAAAGGCGTGATTGCCAGAAACGGCAGTTATATCACCCTGAATACGATTCACTGAAACGAAAACGCCCCACCCGATTAGAGGTGAGGCGTTCACGGGCTGCAAGGTGCAACGAACACCAAAACAGCCCACTTACTGAAACTTTAAGGAAAACCAGTAAATGAAACTG
>DYOB01000045.1 GCA_020720765.1 Borreliella garinii | reverse complement strand
CAAAAGAGCGCTAATCAAGAAAAGTCAAAAGTAAGGGCAAGAGTCGAGCATGTCTTTGGTTACATAAAAAATGTGATGAAAGGAAGACTCATGCGCTACATAGGCCTCATGCGTACCGAAGCGAGTATAGCCTTGACAAACCTTACATATAATATGTGTCGTTATGTTCAACTGAAGAATGCATAAAGAAAAGTATCAAGAAAAGAAATAAAATAAGTGAAAATATCGAAATGCAATATGAAAACTTCAAGAATTAAAATTCTTGACATAATAATTAAGATAATTCTTTGAAAATATAAATTTTCGCATGCCTATAAATGTATTTTTAGAGGTTACCAATTGTCATTATAATACATTTTTCACCATAAACCCCTTTTAACTGGCACTCGCATCCCAAGTCGGCCATGGACTGTAACCCCTACCCGGTCGGTAGGGATGAGTGGTCTCTTTTAAAGGTTCTGAATTTGAGCTGGGGGTACTCTAAGAAATATCGCCCACGCTCTTGATGTCCACATCATGGAGAGGCGGGTTGCGCTGGTACGGCGGTTTGCTCGCGCAGCTGCCGGATAAGTTCGTTTGTGGCCTTCTGTTCCGCCTCCCGTGCCGAAATCACGCTCTCAAGCTGGGTCTGGCTTGAGGTGAGTTGGCGGCGGGTTTGTTCAATATCCCTCTGGATTTGATCACGTTGGGTGGTGACCGAGGAGAGTTGGCGTTCAAGGGCCATTCTGTCGCTGGATTCTTTACTTAACCGCCGGCTCAGGTCAGCGCCTTCAGCTGAAAGTTCTGCTAACCTGGTATTCAAGACTTCTTCTTTTCTTGCCGCCGAATTTAATTCGCCTTCTATGGCCTGTGTCCGTGTTTGGAGGGCTACCAGGGTAGCCTCCTGGAGTCTCAGAAGCTCCTCGGGCGTCGGGCCATTTTGAAGACTGGATTCAAGGATTGTGTCGGGTGCTAGGGGTTCAAGTTCTACGAGGTAGACGGGGTTGATTCCTTCCTCAGCTTTTACGGTCAGGGATTGGGTAGCATACCCGCCCTTTTCCACCCTGAGTTCGAGTTCATTCCCGGACTTGATCACTCCGCCCCAAGTTCCCCTACCCATAATTCTGTCGCCCATGACTATATCCGCATCGGGGGGGAGGGTTCTCACAAGGAAGCGGACCAAGATCAGGGTCTCCTCGTCGAAGGGGAGGAAATTCATCTGTGATGTCATGGCCAGGGCTTCCCGGTTTGTCTGACTGAGGTCTTCAGGAAGCGGTGTTTCTGTTTGTTCGATGGCCGCCGATGCTTGTTGTCCGGCCTCGACCAGAAGGTTTCCTTGGGGACCGGTCCATTCGACCTTGCCCGAACTTACCGCTGTTTCTACCTTGCCGGATAGGTTTCTTACTAAAAATTCCGTGCCTCGGACACCCATGCTGATGGCTCCGGTTCGTACTCTCAGGTCGGTGCCTCCGACGAGTTGGTTGACTTTAGCAAGAATCTGTCCTCCCGATAGTTCGGTTTCAATCTTTGCCGATTCGGCCTTGAGGTCGATTAGGTTGATTTTTATAAGTGTTTTTTCTTGAATTCTCAGTACGGCGGTGGTTCCAAATTGAATTTCTAGGGATGACCGAGCCATCACACGCACCAAATCACCTTGGGCAAGCAAATCTCCCGGTAGAATTTCCACCCAGTTATCAGCTTTGAAGACAAAAGCCTCCCCGAAAAGCGAGGTGACCATGGCCTGGTTGGGTGTCGGTAAAACTGTGGGGGGCAGTGAATCCGGTTGTGAACACGATGTCATCACAATAAAAAAGAGCGAGGTTGCAAGAAGGTTAAGTTTGAGTTTGTTCATACAGCCAGTTTACACACTTTAACATTTTTTTTCATGTTGGAATCTAAAAGAAAAAATTGCTTGGAAATTTTCATAAACTCTATTAACCTGCTAAAGGAGGGTCTTATTACCAGCCGAAAGCCGTCCGTAATTATTCCCTATCGCGGTCCCGAAGTCCAGGAAGGAACGACCGACATCTTTCTCTACCTGCGCCCCGAAACAAACGGTGTCAATGTAGAAAAGTGTATCTTTCGTGTTCTCCACAATGTTCCGCTATACAAAGAAAAGGTTTCCCTGGTTTACCTCGCCAACCTCCCAGGTGAATTTATTGTCGAAAACCAGGTTATAAAAAAACATTACGCGGTGCGAACGCATTTTGCACAAAAAGGTAAGGCGGGGATGACGGAAGGAATGCGACGCCATTTTCAGGTTTTTTTTGGAATTCCCTGGGAAAAGGCGAAAATTCTCGGTGCCTACGAGGCGCTGGAAGAATTCCATCTCACTGAGTCCCAACTTTTCGACCTCTGGGTTCCCCCTTATGATATTTTGATCTCCTGTGGGCAGATCATTAAAAGAAAGGAGGATATTTTTATTATCAATTATGACATCCCCGCCTTACTGCAAAAAAACAACGCCGACACGGATATCGCTGCTATGATCTTGAGGTTTAAACTGGACACAACGAGAATCCGGACTTGTCTGGAGGAGATCCGGCAGTCGCTGGTTCTCGACGGCATCCTCGACCCCATGAAGCCCCCGGCCCGCGTTTTTCATTTCTCAAAAAGTCCTTTCGACCTTATCCAGGATGCCATGGGTCACCTCACAGATCAGGAAGGGAAACTCATGGGTTGGCAGGTTTCAAGTTTCGGCAGGTACCTTGCAGAAAAGGGCATGAGAGATGAAACTGTAGAAAATCTCATACGGTTTCCCATAGTCCAGTTTGAGGTAAAAGGGGTGGGAATCATCGAGGAAAATATTCACGTGGCTACTGCAGACTTTTCCTACGAAGAAGCATGGCAAAAATTCGCAACGAGTGTTGGACAAATTTCTTGGGAGGAATCATGAAAATCACGTATAACGCACCCTTGACACTGACCTTCGCCTTCGTCAGTCTTTCTGTTCTCGTTTTGGATATCACGCTATTCCGTGGACTGACTAACTGGCTCTTTGTGGTCGGGCCTGCCGGATCCTTTTCCTTTTCCGATCCCCTGGATTATTTCCGTCTGGTGAGCCACGGAATAGGTCACGCTGATTTCGGCCACCTGGTCAGCAATTTCAGCCTTATCCTTTTGGTCGGTCCATTCCTGGAGCACCGTTTCGGATGGAAGGACCTGTTGATCATGATGACCATCACACTCCTTTTCACAGGTTTGCTGAATGTCATGTTTTTCTCTACCGGCCTTCTCGGCGCCAGCGGTATCGTTTTTATGTTTATCCTTCTCGGCAGTTTTACTGGGGCGAAGACCGGCGAAATCCCCTTAACTTTTATCCTTGTTGCCATCCTTTTCCTGCTGAAGGAAATTGTGGGCTTGTTCGGTTCAGAAGATGGAGTGAGTCAAACGGCCCACGTTTTAGGAGGGATAGCAGGTTCGATATTCGGGTTTATGTCCCTGTATAAGACAAGCGGAACTACTTCCACGGTGTAAAAAGACCGCGGATACCACGGCCCTTCATGCGCTCGACCTCTTCCGCGAAAATCAAGCGCCAAGGGGCCCTGATTCTGTCGACTTCGGGATTCTCTTTCAAGTAAGCCAGGGCTTTAAGCCTCATGCGGAGGCTTTCTTCATACCAGAGACCGAGCCCGAGAAGACCGGGTAGGGTGGTAAGAAGGAAGGCTGAAACAAAGAAAAGAAAGACGAGGATGAGATTGGCCCAAAGGATAAAGAGGAGGTTTTGGGACGCAAAGATTTGCGAATGCCTTAAACTCTTCAACCATCCTTCCCCCGTTTGATTTTTCCAGGGCACCCAGAATGGCAGGGTCAAGACACCCCAAATGAGAAGTGTGACGAGAATCCCGGCTACAATAAGATTTCCTATCCCTAAAGTAGTGACATAGACAGGTTCGGTGGCGAAGACCTCGGTACCGTCGAAAAGCGCCTGTGCCTGGTACCATGCCCCCTTTCCAAGTCCTAAACCGGAAAATGCGCGCCGGGTTACCCAGTCTGTCCAGTTCATGACAACCCTCGTTGTTCCGACGAGTTCCAGCTCCGTTCCTGGTAGACCGTCCTTCGTATCCGCGCTGAGTAAACGGAATTGGCCGTTACGGTCCAAAAGAGTTGTTCCGCTGGTCCATCCCCAGTCGAGGTTGACGCCGTCGGTATTGACACCTGAAATCATGAGCAAGGGGGTTTGCCTAAGCCCTGTACTCCCTTGAACCGGCTCCCAAGCCGACGGACTTATAGTGAGTGCTGTCCCTTCGCTTCGGCGGCCTGACCAGTCTTCGGCTTTAAGTGTAACTTTAAGGGAAGATAACCCGGAAGGAAAAAGGAAGGTCCCCAGTCCCGGATCCATACGTCCTTGGCGGTAAACTCCATTGTCTTCCCATTCGATCTGGATAAAGGCCAGATCTGAGTCGAGAGGATCCCTCCAGCTAAGCCGGTAACTTTCACCTTCGCCCATAACCGAGACGGGAATGGGGTTTTCCGGTGGGGTGAGGTCCGGCCGTGAAAGGTAGGAGGGGAGGGAGATTTGCCAGATAAGAAAGAGAAAGGTTCCGAACGCCAGACTCATGGCTGCAGGGGCAAGCCCCTTTTTGAGGTATTTCCAGGGATCTGAATACTTCCAGCTTTTTCCCTCCCTGATATTGGCGGCAGTGACTAGAGATCCACCCCAGAAGATAAGAAAAGTTACAGCGGTAACTACCGTTATGGCAGTATAAACAGAAGAAGGCACCGGAAAAGCGCTAAAAATACCGAATCCGAACCCTAGGATAAGGAGGGCAGTCAAGTTTATTCCCACAGCGTGCAGGGGGCGTTCCCAAATGAGCGAAAACCAGTGGCGCAAAGTCAATAAAATCATAAGGTATCTCCCAAAACGCGCGTCATTCCGGCCCAGGCGGATTCATTTTCAAAGACCGTGACCTGGGAGGAAATCACATTTTCTAAAGTTTCTTCTAAGCCGATGATGGCAAGCCTCAGCATTTCTTCGAGGTAGAAGGCCACATTCTCCACGCTCGACTGGCGACCTTGGAAAAACTCCAGGTCGTTGAGGAGGGTCCCTGAAATTTGAGTTAAGACTTGGGAAAGGGCCGCTTCCATTTTTGCTATGTTGACGGCAAAGCCCACGTTGTCAAGTTTATTGACGCTCAGCTCCCATACACAGAGATAGTCGTGCTTGTGGGGGTGGGTCTCAGTGCCGAAATCCCCTACAAGGAAATGGTGGCAGATAAAGGGTTTCTTCACGCCGACTTTATAGATCATGCCCATAGTATTACTCACCTTACGGTTCTAATACAACCTGGAGGCAGGTTTCAGGGTTTACTTCTAAAAGCGAATAGGCGTCTGCGGCTGCAGTGAGAGGAAATCTATGGGTGATCCACCGTGAGGGCTGTAGTTCTCGCAGGAGTTCAAGCGCAAGGTCTCTACGGCGGGCAGGAGTGTAGTTTGAACCCATCTCGCGGGCGGGGACGCTGACTTGGGAAGCATGGATTTTGAGCCTTTTCCTATGGAAATCCTCTCCAAGCCGCAAGGATGTGGTCTGACACCCATACCAAGAACCCACAATGACTTTACCTTCCTCAGCGGCGACGCGCATGGTCGCGCCCAAGACATCTGGTGATCCGCTGAGTTCAAGGCATATTTCAAAACCTTCGCCGTTGGTCACTGCATTATTCACGCGCTCCGCCTCCTCCGGATGAAAAGCCTGGACCCCGATTTCTTGGGACCTCTTCCTTCTTTCAACAATCGGATCAAAAGCCACGAGCGGGCCCCTGTGTGTGAGCCGCAGGATGGCACAAACTAAAAGACCGACGACACCCAGCCCCCAAACGGCTACTCGGTGGCCCGGTAGGATGACCGAAGATTGTATGATATGGAGTGCTGTTTCAGTATTGGCGAGAAATACAGCGTCTTCTGCCGGGAGATCGCCAATTTCCACGCAGTCTGATGGATCTACCCAAAGTCGGTCGCCGTGGGGGCCGTAGCAGAAAACCCTGCGGCCGTCGGCAAGCCTTCCTACATTGATATAACCGTATGCTATAGGGTAGGCCATTTTTTCCCGGAGGTTGCTCAGCTCAGCCGGATTTTCATGGTTTTCAGGAAAGATACCCTTCCAGACCAGAAGCTCGCTCCCCGGACTGATCCCGATAAGTTCGCTTATAAAATCAAGGCTCCCCGAAGGTTGGTTTTGGGCCCTCTCGTGGAAGGCGAGGCTCCTCGGGCCATCAAACCAAAGGATCAATTGTTCCACTCCAGATCCCAAACCAAGTCATTTCCATAAAAAGCAGACTTAATACCAGTCGGTCTGGGAATATCGGTGATATCGAAAAAATCGAGCGGTCCCAGAGCTTCTATCCCTCTTCCCATGATAAACGGGGCAACGGTGATCACAACCCTATTCCTTACACGGTCCCTCATGAAACTTGTGAGAACACCCCTTCCGCCCTCCACAAGCAGGCTCGAAATACCTCTCGTTTCAAGGAAAGCTCTCACCGAGCCTGGTCTGAGATCGTTAAGAATTTGAATATTTGCACCCCGTTCTTCAAGAGCCTTTTGCCTGGATGCGTCAGGACGGGTGCAAAGTATCCAAACCGGGGAAATCCGCGTATCTTTGAGCATCTTTGCGGCAGGCGGCAATTTCAGGGTATTGTCAAGGACGATTCTGATAGGTTGGGTGGGGTTGCCTTCCAGCCGGCAGGTCAGCAGGGGGTCGTCAGCAAGCGCCGTTCCCAGTCCGACAAGAATTGCCTGGTGCGTGGAACGGAGTTCGTGTGTCATTTTCAGGGAGTCCGGTGAACTGATTCCCTTACTTTTTCCATTTTCTAGGGCAATCTGGCCATCAATACTCTGGGCCCAAGTCAAAGTCACCTTAATTTCCATTTCTTAACAATAACCATAAAGAATTGACGGGGGAAGGGAATGGGCGTAAGTTTCCTTATGGTATCTTTCCTCAAGGATAAACTAAGAGCCTGTTGCACTTGAGATTTTGACACAGAACCGGGGAGCTGGGATGCTCAGGGCGTCCGGAAACCCTGGTCCGTGTCAAAAAGCCTGAAAGAGTGCCTATTCTACCCTTTATCTGACCAAAACCGCCAATCTTTTAAGGTTATGATAGTGCCCCCGATAGTGGTCAAAATTTTTTACCAGCCTTTTTTTGGCTAAAAATCACGTTTTTTCTATCAAATTTGGCGTAAGTTTCCTCAAATTTTGGTTTTGACCATTATTGGGAGCACTACATTCAGCTTATGACGAATAACCCGGAAAAATAAACAGCCTCCAATCCTTCGGCCTAGTCATTACCTGGAGGATTCCCAGCGTGATCCAACCGAATTCCCAAAACAAGGGTTACCTCAAAGTTAAAAAGTTGAAAATGGGCCACCTGATTTAGCTTACCCCTTGATAAAGTCCTTATATAACAGACTTGGCTGGATTCCTTGGTTATTCTGGTATTTTCCGCTTGTGTAAGAGTTGTACTCCCCTTCCAGCGTATGGTAATAGATTTGGCATATCTCCACCCCCGGGTAGACTTTTACGGGCTGGACGCAGAGGATTTCGAGGGTCCAGAAGCCCCTGAAACCGACATCCCCGAAACCGGCTGTCACATGGATAAAGAGACCGAGCCTACCGACACTTGAGCGCCCTTCGAGCATGGGGACCAGGTTTTCCGTCGCTGTAAACTCCATAGTCCGGCCCAGATAGAGTTTTCCCGGCTCCAAAATCCTTCCTTCAGGAGGAATTGTAGTGAGGGAATAGGGGTTGGGACGGGCCATATCCAGGACTTCCGCATCATAAACCAGGAGCTGGTCGCTGAGTCTGAGGTTATAAGAATTGGGATTGAGCCGGGAAGGTTCAAAAGGTTCAATCTGGATATCTTTGCCTAAACGGTTCAGAATTTCCTTTCCTGAGAGTATCATGGGTGCATTTCATCAAGTTTTTTATGAAAAGTCAATTTAACTGCTTGAATTGCTTGAAAAATTTTGCGTATCCTTGTATATAATGGAACGTAAAAGGAGATGATATGAACAGACTAACCTTAATAATCGGTTTTATTGTAGCACTTAGCAGTGTTGTTTTTGCTCAAGAGGCAACACCTGTACCTGCTACAGATACAACTGCAACACCCGCGGCAACCGCAGAAACCACCTCGACAGGGGCGGCCTTCCTGGATGCCAATTATGTTCGCGAGGCAAAGCGTTACGACCGGGACAGCATGACCTTCGTGAACAGCGAAGTGTACTTCAAGCTCGACTCGATGGATGCAGACACCGGCCTAGACCGGATTGAATACGGCGTAGACGGTGGGATATTCCAAAACTACCTCAACCCCTTCAACCTGCTCCAAGAGGGTTATCACCTGATCCGCTACCGCGGTATCGATAACGGCGACAACGTCGAAATCACAAAGGTTCTTCAGGTCTATGTCGACAATATTCCTCCTACTTCCAAAGTAGAATCGGATAGGGCCCTCTATACCTTCGAAGGCACGACTTTTTCCAGCGCACGAACCAAATTCTACATCGGTGCCGTAGATAATGAGTCCGGTGCCGGCGTCATGTCCACCTATGCTTCCACCCAGTTGGGGTCCCTTGAAGGCCGCGGAAACGGTAGCCGGTCAGCAGCTAACTTCTTCTCTATTGAAGAAGAAGGTCCATTAAGCCTCTATTACACCGCCATGGATAATGTAGGTAACTTGGCCCGCATCCGCCAGTTCAACGTAACCGTGGACGCAACTGCCCCTGTAGTCTCCATCCAGTCCAACAACAACCTGCGTCTCCGCAACGGTGTATATACATTGATTCCCAGCGAAGAACTCAAGACTGACGACGGTAAACTGATCATCACTGCCCAGAATAGAATAGGATTCACAGCCAAGGACAACCTCTCCGGCGTCCGCGCTATCTACGTTAAGGTGAACGAAGAAGATTTCGTCCAGTACTTCGAGGAAATCGAAGTCAAGGGTTCTGATGAATACACCATTCAGGTGCGCGCCGAAGACAACGTCGGCAATATTTCCGACCCTGTGACCTTCGTGTTCAAGGTTGACAGCATGCCACCTGCCAGCGAGATCCAGATGATTCGCCAGGACGGCGCTGCGGTTGATCAACAGTAAGATTTTCTAAGAATGCAATAAACCCCGGTTATGCCGGGGTTTTTTATTGACTGAAACCTTTTCCCGATACATATTGATCCCGTGCAAAACATCTTACTTTTTATTCTTGCCCTTGTTCCCATTTTAGCCCTGCTTTTAGCCTTGGGTGTTTTCCAGTGGCCTGCTCATTTTGTAACACCTGCAATTGCCCTCCTGACCCTGGTATTGGGTCTTGTTTTTTGGCGCACCGATCTTCTGATTCTCGGAGGCGCAGCTCTGGAGGGGGGCATGATTGCCCTCTGGCCCATTATGATCGTCATCGTAGCAGCCATATTCACGTATAATGTCGCCGTTAAAACCGGGGCGTTGAATACCATTGAAAATTTTCTCTCGGGGATCACACGGGACAAACGTCTCCAGGTTTTGATCTTAGCCTGGGGGTTGGGCGGGTTCCTGGAATCCGTGGCGGGCTACGGAACTGCGGTTGCCATCCCGGCCAGTATTCTCATAGTCTTGGGTTTTAACCCGTTGTTTGCGTCCGTGCTGAGTTTAATCGCAAACACAGTCCCGACGGCCTTCGGTGCGGTCGGTATTCCGGTCAGCACCCTTTCCCAATTGACTGGGCTGGATCCCTTTGCACTGAGCGGTGCGGTAGCGCTTCAATTGACCCCATTTATTATCCTCATACCCTTTGTCCTTGTCATTTTAGCAGGGAAGGGGTTCCATGCACTCAAAGGTGTTTGGCATATTGCCCTGGCGGCAGGTATTTCTTTCGCTGTGCCGCATTGGTTTGCGGCCAACTTTTTAGGGCCTGAACTTCCCGCACTTATAGGTTCTTCGGTAAGCCTCTTGGTTACCGTTCTTCTTTCAAACAACCATGGAAAAGAGGAAAAGGCCTCCCAAGCGGAATCGGTACGGCTCACGGGTGGAAAAATTTTCCTTGCTTGGCTTCCCTACCTTCTGATGTTTATTTTTATTATCCTTGCTAGTCCGCTTTTCCCCTGGATTCAGCACGCACTCAAAACTATCAACACTTCACTGACTTTTGTACCCGGCGGCAAACCCGTGACTTTTTATTGGATTGCCACCCCAGGGGTTCTTATCATCCTGGCTGCGGTGATAGCCGGTAAAATCCAGGGGGCGACCTTTTTAGAGCTTATCAAACAGATGCGTCTGACCTTTATCAAGCTGGGCCCGAGTTTTCTCACCGTTATCAGCATCCTCACTATGGCGAAGATGATGAGCTATTCCGGAATGATAGGGGATATAGCCCTGGTTATTGCTTCCGCGACGGGCCTTTACTTTCCGTTGATTTCCCCATTTCTCGGGGCGCTTGGAACCTTTGTGACAGGCAGCGATACAAGCAGTAATATCCTTTTTGGACAGCTTCAGACAGAAGTGGCTGGAAAAATTGGTCAGAACCCTGTCTGGCTTGCTGCGGCGAACACTGCAGGAGCCACTGCAGGGAAAATGATCAGCCCTCAGAGCATCGCTGTGGCAGTAGGGGCAACAGGTCAGGCGGGACAGGAAGGAAGTATTCTCCGCCAGACACTTCCTGCCTGTTTAACCTATGTGGCGCTCTTAGGGGTTTTTGTTTTCTTCTTCCGCTTTTAGTCTTCGTATTCTTCCGAAGGTATAAAATCTGATTCTCCCAAGGTCTCCATCAGCGTGGTCAGGTCATCGAGCTGTTTCATAAAATCGGGTGACCCGGAGAGGTATTGGATGGCTTTTTGGTAGTTTGTCGAAAAGGCCATCATGTTTTGGGCAAATTTCTGGCTGAAATTCTGACCGATCTGAGCCATACGCAATTCATCCCCGGGACTGGCTTCGTAGTCCCCGTATTGGGCTTCAAAGGCGTCGCTCAGGCTTTTTACGACTCTAAGTTCGCGGATAAGGACTGTCATGGCCCTCTGTGAACCCGCAGCGTTGTTAACCCCCGCCATGGCCTGGTTAAAGGCTTGGAAGGCCAGATTGTATTGATTGAGAATCTTCTCAATGTCCTGTACCATACCCGCATGTACTCCCACGATGAAAGCCAGCGAGAAAACCATAAAAATGAGCTTTTTCATACTTGTCAGTATAACCCAAATACGGTAGTTTTCAACGTGGTAGAGTAAAAATCTTATGTTTCGTGTCATCAACGAAAAAAACGTCTATACATGTCCGATATTCCAGGTTATTGAGAGCCGGGTAGAGAGTCGAACAGGCGGGGAAATGACGGTCAGCAAGGTCGCATCCCCTGATTGGGTCAATGTCATCCCCAGCAATAAAGACGGTAAACTTCTTCTCATACGTCAATTCCGCTATGGTTCAAGCCGGCTGAGCTGGGAGTTCCCTGGCGGGATGGTGGACGGTGTTGAATCCCCTGAAACCGCTGCGCTCAGGGAATTGGAAGAGGAGACGGGCTGGAAGGCGGGAAAAATCACGAGCTTAGGAGCCTGTTGCGCTTAAGATTTTGACACAGGACAGGGGAGCTGGGATGCACAGAGCGCCGAAGACTGAGGGCCATAGCTGGGCTCTGGCCCGATGGATGAGGTGTTCTGGGCGCCCGGAAACCCTGGTCTGTGTCAAAAAGCCTGAAAGAGTGCCTATTCTACCCTTTATCTGACCAAAACCGCCAATCTTTTAAGGTTATAAGCACAGCTCACCAACTGCCACTCCAAGTTGACTTTATTCAGACCCCTAAGCAAAAACTGTCGGAAGCCCAAAACCATCATACTTCCTTCGGCATCCACCACGGCTTGGCGTTGTACGACTGGGTGGTACTCATCTTCATAATCCGGCTATCGGGGTCGGATTGAAAACTCTCCAGGGCACAAGTTCGGCCACCTCGACGCTTTTGTATCGTGTCGCCATGGGCAACAAAGTATCACACTGTAATGTCAATAAATTCCTGCGATCTTAAGCGCAACAGGCTCCTAGGTTCTGTGAACCCGAACCCGGCTTTTATGACGAACACTGTACACTTTTTCCTTGCTGAAGAACTCATCGACACCGGTGAGAAACACCTTGACGAGCACGAAGAAACCGAAACCCAATTTTGGGATTGGAACGAGGTAGAAAAAAGGCTCGGGGATACGGATTTTCACCACGGCATTATCCTTATAACAGCATGGTTTTATAAAAAACATTTGGAATCCCATAAAACCTAGGACAGCGAAACAACCCCCGGTGCGGCAAAGGTAAGGGTTACCAAGCTCGTCCTCTGCCAGGTGATGGCCTTATTCTGGATGATATTGATCTTATACTTCGCGCTTGCAGGAGCCTGTGAAGCTTTAATGACCCATTTAGCCAGGCTTTTTATCCCTGAAGAATTGAGAAAAGAGAGCTCATGGACGTCAAAGTGGACGGTTCCCACCTTTCGGGCGACCGCTTCAGTGTTGACCTTTTCAAAAAACGGGTCGAGAACCATGCCGGGTTCTTCCATATCAATAATGCCGCTGATATGAATACTCACACCGTCTGGGCTGTCTGTGACCGCCAACTTGACCCTTTCATGAACCAAATCTTCTACGCCGAGTTTATTCATAGTTTATAGTCTCACAGGGGCTGAAGAAAATCAATATTGAAAAGCCCAACTCATCATTTTCTCATATTTCCTTTTTGACAAATGTATACTAGAATGGAAAAGGAGGTTTCAATGAAAATTTTTATAAGGGGTCTTATCATAGTTCTGATTTCCTTTGCTTTCTCATGCGCCGGAGGTGCCTCTGGAGGGGGTCAAAGTGCGGAACCTGGAACAATAGAAACCATGGGCAATCCAAAGATGGCTACAATTTCTGCAGCCGCTGAGCAAATAGCCCCTGCTGAAGACGAAGTCGTCTTATTCTATTTCCGCGATGATGGAGATTATGAGAAGTTTGGTTTCTGGCTTTGGAGACTCGGTGACGGGGACGGAGCCAAAAACTGGGACATCACGAAAAATCTCAGCGTAGTTGATATCGAAGGAAAAAAGATCGCCTACCTCAAGTTCAAACTTGACGGTACCGGACTTGGTGAACAACCCAGCGTCAATCCCGCAGGCGAATTTGCCTTTATCCGCAGGCTCGACAATGGATGGGCGGATCAGAGTACGGATTTTACATGGAACACAAAACTCAAGGGGAGACTTGTCGTCTATTTTGACGGAGCAGCAGAACCCGAACCCGTGGGTTCCTACAGGCCGCAAATCAAGTCAGCCGCAGCTAAGACACAGCCAAACGAAATAGTTTTGGAACTTTCAGGGAAACACGCTTTGGGGCTTGAACCCAGTTCCATGGGATTCGAGGTCGTTCGTGCCGACGGATCGGGTGAACCGCTCGTAGTCTTGGATGCATTACCGGCTGACTCAACCAACCGAAGGAACAATTTCACAAATAAGGTTCTTCTCAGACTTGCTACCGATATTCCAGCTGGAGTATCCTACGTCGTTCGGCATCCGTCCTATTTCGCTCCTGAAAGGGTCGATACTTCCGGCCTTGTCACAATACTTGCCGACCGAACAGTTCCTCCTGCGGATATGGAGCTCGGAGCCCAATATAAGGCCGGTACGCGTTCGGTGACCTTCCGTGTTTGGTCTCCCTTTGCTTCTGCAGTTCAGGCGCGCCTCTGGGTGAAAAGTGTTGCAGCTGGAGCAGTGGCTGCCTCCCCTGATTTTACCCTCGATTTGGTAAAGGATGCAGCTACGGGTGTATGGAGCGGTGATTTTTCACAGAGGAATCCCGACGGCATGTTCTATGACTATTTAGTTACTACTTCGGAGGGAACCAAGCCAGCGCTGGATCCTTACGCTAAGAGCATGGACGCGTACTTAAATGGTGGCGGCGTCGGAAGGGGAGCAATCCTCGATATGGCGAAGACCGAACCCCAGGGCGGCTGGATGGATGCCCTGGACGTTAACTTGGTACAGCGAGAAGATGCTATCATCTACGAAATCCACGTGAGGGATTTGACCATTGCCCCCGATTCGGGCGTCACAGCAAACCTCAAAGGTACCTACCTGGGATTTATCGAAAAGTTGGATGCACTGAAGAGTGTGGGTATCACGCATATCCAGCTTCTTCCCGTGATGAACTTTTATTACACCAATGAAACTCTCAGAACGTACGAAAATGCCGGAACGACGAGCAATAACAACTACAACTGGGGCTATGATCCTCATAGTTATTTCAGTCCTGAAGGCTGGTTTTCCACCAACGCCGCCGACCCGTACGCCCGTGTGAGGGAATTGAAAACCCTTATCAGGGAAATTCACAAACGCGGCATGGGTGTCATCCTCGACGTGGTTTACAACCATATGGGTAACGTCGGCATTTTGGAAAATGTTGTACCCGGGTACTATTTCCGCAGAGCGACCAACGGTTCTTTTACGAGTATGAGCGGCGTAGGAAACGACGTTGCATCCAACAGGTCGATGGCCCGCCGGCTTATCCAGGATAGCCTGGTATATTGGGTTAAAGAATACAACGTGGACGGTTTTCGTTTTGACCTTATGGGTCTTATCGATGCTGATACTCTTTTAGGGGCATACACAAAAACCATAGCGCTGCCGAATAAAGCGGATATCCTCTACCAGGGTGAAGGTTGGAAGATGTGGAGAAAAGAAATTGATCCAACGTCTACACCTCTCGACCAAACTTACGTGTCGAGGACCGACTCTGTCGCTGTTTTCAATGATGAGATCAGGAACTTACTCAAGGGCGGCGGGTTTAACGACACGAAAAAGGCCTTCCTTACCGGAGGGGCAGAAGAAGTGTCAGATATAATCGCCAACCTTATGGGTATGCCCCAGGGAAACTACACCGCCGACGATCCGGGTGATTCCATGCTTTATGTCGCAGCGCACGACAACATGACCCTAGCTGATAACATTGCTAATAATACACCTCTAAACAATGCCACCCCGGAAGGCAGGGCGGAAATAGTAGCGCGCGCCAAACTCGCAAACCTGCTGATCCTAACCGGACAGGGTATCGCTTTTATGCACGCAGGCCAGGAAAGGGGAAGAACCAAGCCCAATGTAGGCATGAGAAACCGCAGCGAGGTCCACGGTGCTTTCGTCCATAACAGTTACGACAGCTCGGACAATATCAACCAGTACCCGTGGACATTGTCCCCGGAATACCAGGGACTGGACAGGTTCGTTAGGGGTGTCATCGCATTGAGACAGGCTAACCAGGCTTTTCGGCTTGGAACTGCTTCAGCGGTACGCGACGCCGTGAAACCTATTTCGCAGACTCAAGCATCAAGTTTGTCCTATAGCATCAGCCACGGCGGTGCCACCTGGTATGTCCTGGTTAATGCATCTAAAGAGAGCGCGGTACTGAACCTCGGCGCTGATTTGACTGGCGCACAGGTTTTTGTAGATAGCCAGAATTCAGGAACTACCCCGATTGCTTCACCCTTGGGTGTGACCATAAGCGGCTCGACGGTGACTCTAACCGGACTTACCGGCGCAATTCTCAGGAAATGATTAAGACAACCCCCGTATTGATTGCGGGGGTTGTTCTTACTTTCACATCAGGTACATTGACTTAAGGCTAGATTAAGTTTTTTTTCGAGTTCGGCCCTGAGAAAGGGCTTGATGATGCTGTCTGAGAATCCGTAACATTCTGGCTGGGACATGACGGGGTCGTCGGCGTAACCGCTTGTGACAAGGGCCGGTACGTTGCAATTTAAGGTACGTATTTTTTTTAAAAACTCCACCCCGTCGATATCCCCGGGAAGGGTGAGATCAATGAGCAGTGCAACAGGACTCCTGCCACAGGTAAGTTCGGATTGGATATAATCTACGGCATCCTTTGTGTTGGTGACGTAGTGGGTCCTGTATCCTAAAGATTGGATCTGGCCTACGAGAACCATACCAACGGACTCCTGGTCGTCCAGAATGAGGATATTGCCCTCGATTTGAATAGGGTTCTTCAACTCAACCTCTTGGGTTAAAACTTCCTCCGAGGCTGGAATGTAGAGATTAAAAACAGTGCCTTTTCCGATAATAGAATTAACCTCGATGGTCCCCTTATGCCTCTTCATGATGGAATAACAGGTGGCAAGTCCCAATCCGTGTCCAAGAGCCTTGGTTGTAAAAAATGGGTCGAAAATTTTAGGTATAAATTCAGGAAGGATGCCGTTGCCTGTGTCCCTAAAGGAAATTCTCACATATTTCCCTGGAGGAAGCCCGTGTAAGTTATGTATCTCCTGCCGGTGGTTCACGGCAGATATTTCTACACTGCCACCTTGGGGCATCGCTTGGGCGGCGTTGATAGCCAGGTTGTCAAAAACTTGGCTCAGCTGGTTTTTATCGAAGGAACAAACCCATAAATCCTCTGGAATTATGAAGTTGCAGGTAACCTTTGTACCGCTCAGGGCAAATCTCACTGTTTCCTCAAGGAAAGGAAATAAAGGGAGTTTCACGAAGATGGGTGAGCCGCCCTTAGCAAAGGTCAGGAGTTGACTCGTAAGATTTTTAGCCCTTTCTAGCGAAGCCAGAGAACGCGAAAGGGTTTTAATAACCCTTTCATCATGACAGAGTTCACGGGCAAGTTCGACATTTCCGAAGAACGTCGCAAGAAGGTTGTTGAAGTCGTGGGCTATGCCGCCAGCCAAAACCCCTAAAGAATCGAGTCTCTGGGAATTCTGCAGGTAGGTTTCTGTCTTTTTACGCTCGGTGATATCCCTGCAGAAACCCACAATCTTTCCGCCGTTCTGCTCAAAGAAAGTTGCTGAAACTTCGGCTTCATAGATCGTTCCATCTTTGCGTAAGTGACGCGTCTCGAAAAGGTCATCCCCTTTTTCTAAAACTTTTTTTAAATGCTTATGAGTTTCTTCGCGATCTTCGATGTATTCGATATCTTTGATCTGAAGAGTGAGGATTTCCTTTTTCGAATACCCCGTCATTCTGCAGAAACATTCGTTGACTTCAAGGAAGTTTCCGATCATGTTAACGACTATAAATCCGTCCC
>DYOB01000229.1 GCA_020720765.1 Borreliella garinii | reverse complement strand
TCTCTTTCTGTTTTTCCAACAAAGCCTGGGCGTGTTCTTCCTTAAACCGCTTGCGAAGAATCTCGGTCTGCTCGCGCTCGATCTTGTCACGCATATCAATTTTGAGCTGGTTCAACTCCATCTCTTTTCTGGCAATCTCCTCATCTTTGCGCCTGAGCAGTTCCTCGGTGCCTGATTCAATGGCGCTGGTCAGGTCATGCTTCAATGCCTCAGACTCCTCGCGGGCCTTGCTCTCTTTCTCCAATGCCCTGTTCTTCTCGGCATTCAGTTTCTCAATGTCCTGCCGTAGCCGTTTCACATCCTGGAATTTAGGCAGTACCACCAACCGTTGCACACCCTCATCCAGCTTGGAGAACTCAAGGGCGGTCTTCTCAGGTATTTCACCAAACCGGTGAAGCCGTTCCAGTTCTGGGATAAGCCGGGCAATGCTTGACTGCTGGGCCTCTCTTTTCGCTTTTTCCTCTGCCACCAGCCGTTGCAGCTCGACTATCTCTTTGGCTTGCTTTGCTGTGAGGGTATCTTCCATCTTCTCCGCTTCGGCTAATGCTTCTTGCGGATCATCGGCTCTGGAGAGTTCGATGAGTACAGTTGGTGAAAAGTGCAATTGATTGCACTTTTGCCCGTAAGCCTGATAAATCCGCATGAGGTTGCAGCATTGACTCTTCTTCAACCCGCAGCATTCTTCGGCAACCTTCGTAAACTCACCGTGCTTGCAATCGTCTTTCAGCTCGACCAGGCGTTGACCCAGGCGAATGACGGAATAAGCAGTCTCATCCTTGGCCCTGTTGACCGCCTCGACTCGAACCTTGAGGTAGTCAGGTGGTGTCTGGGTTGTTATTTCGTCCATTCGGTTTCCTCCATTTTTTAGTTTCAAAAAAATAATCTTGTTATTTTTTTTAAGATATAATAATGTCTTTTTGTCGTCAAGACTTATTTTGCTATTAACCAAATAAAAAAGGAGACAAAATGGAACTCAACAAAATTAGTATAATGCTGAAAGACATGCAACTTGGGAAAGTTGCGGAAAAAACAGGACTTAGCAAACCTACAATCGCCGATATTAGAGACGGAGTGAATACAAATCCAACACTATCGACAATAAGAAAAATTGAGGCGTACTTTGACGCTCGCGCTAATGAATTAGAAAGTTGTGTGGAAAAAGCACTGGAGGGCAGGCAATAATGAATAATAGCGGGACTACCAAAAAATGTACAAAATGCGGAGAAGAAAAGCTTCGTATTTTTTTCCACAAGAAAAGAACAAAGTCTGACGGCCTCCGTCCGTGGTGCATAGCTTGTGATTCTATTTATAAAAAAAAATATAGAGAGGACAACCGTGACATATTAAGAGAAAAAAATAAAAAATATAGTGAGTTATCAAGAGACAAAATAAATGAAAAAAGCAGGAGGTGGAGGGCGAATAACCCTGAAAAGATACGTGAGATAAATAGAAAAAACTACCAAGCAAACAATGAGAAGTTAAAGACTTACAGGGCTAAAAATAAAGTGAAGATTAACGATAAGATTAAAAAAATAATAAGCTGTGAGTGCCATTCAAAATTTTATCTTAAAAATTTAGCCCCTACCGACGGTGCAATAATGGAAAAAGGGGTGATAAAGGTATTGTGCAAATTTTGTGGGCAATATTTTTTACCTAAATATTTAGAGGTTAAGAGCAGGAGCTTATCATATAGGGGCATGATAGGCGGAGAAAATAACTTCTATTGCTCCGATTCTTGTAGGTCTTCTTGCCCAATTTTTGGAGCCAGATCAGATCATCAAGACCGGCGACTTGCCCCGCCAAAATCAGAAAAGAAAAAAACTCGCTCATGTCAAACAAGAAGCCTCAAACAACTTCAATGCGACGATAAGGGCTATACCTACTGTGAAAGGTGCGGTGATTTTATGCCTGAATTGCATCACACCATTCCCGTTTCTGAAAATCCATCCGAGGCTATGAACCCTGCGGCTCATATACTCTTATGTGTTGGATGTCATGTAAATCTCCACAAGGGGTGCAGGTAAATGACTATATGGATGACATACGAGATTGACGACGTGCGAACACCGAGAAAAAACCGCCCAGAAGTATGGATGCCAGCATCAAAAACAAACGGTAAAATGTACCATGGATATCCCACAGTCTCCTTTATCCCTGGGACTAAAGGTGACGAGGAGCCATTACGAAAGGCGGACTTTACCCTTGACCTGGACTCCAGAGAGATAGCCTGCTCTGATGCTATTAAAATCGTCGAATGGTTTGACCAAGTTTACGGCGTAGAACCTGAACAGTGGAAAATTTATTTGTCGGGCAAAAAAGGGGTGCATTTATCTCTTCCTGACTCGGTTATTGGCTTAGAGTCGGGGCACAGGCATCTGATGGAGGCATATAAACGGCTGACTCTTGACATTGAGGGGGAGTTGTCAGTAACCATTGATAAATCCAATTTTAACAGCTTCCCTAAACCATTCAGACAGCCGAATGTCATGCGAGACACAGGCACATGCAAACGGCAGATTGTATATGATTCTCTGTTTGAGATAACCACTGATGAGGAATATATCGCGGCATGTTCGGCGCCAGGCCCCAGATGGGAGCCTGACGAAACAGGATTGAACCCAGCATTATCGAAAAAAATAAGCATTTATCTGGCTGAAGCGACAAAACTGCAAGCATCCGCGCCACCGCAGCTTGACCTGTCAGACGACGACCTTGACCGAATTTCGATTTCCACACCTCAATGTATCAGCCAGTTAGCTAATTTAAGAGACCCTTCTTATCACGGTGCTACTTTTAACGACGTAGCTATGCAGCTTTGCGCCTACGCTGTCACCGCAAAAA
>DYOB01000228.1 GCA_020720765.1 Borreliella garinii | reverse complement strand
CAAACACCTCGCAACATCGTTCACTGGTTCTCGCGCAACCAGCATAATGCCTGTTCGAGTGTGTCTTTGCCGCTCTGGTCATAGTCTTCGCTCCACGCCCAGCTCCACCATGGTTCGATTTTGTAGCGAGGTTGCACTTCCTCACCTGAAGACTGGGCAGCAAGGCTGCTCAGAAAGTCATATTGCTCAACTTTTTTATCAACAAACTGCCCAGGTGTCAGAAAAAAAGAGCCATAGAAAGCAGAAACTGCAATCACCAGATGGTCTTCCTTGCCAAAGCGATTTGAGACTTCCACTTCCTTTACTATCTGATCAGCCAGGGCAAAGGCTCTTCTCATATGTTCCACATTGGCCTCTCCGCAACTATACCCACCACCCCAATGCAGTTGCAGAAACATACGCAATGGGCCATAGACGAGAAAATAGTGTATTGCGTAAGAATCGGTTCCGTACCCTGCGTGGCACAACATGGCATAATCGGGAAGTGTTGCATTGTCAGCTTCCTTGACATAAATGTGGCGAATAGCTTCAGGCCAATCTATAACATCAGTCCCCCTTGTGGTGTATCCCCAGTTATGAACTTCTCGCAAACGCTGGGCGAGCTTCTCGGGAATATTGGGAAATGGCAGGTTGGCCTTTTTGAATACCTGTTTTGCCTTGTCTATGCCTTTGGGTTTAGGTTGGGCGAAGCCATTATCTTCCAGCCAGGCAACAACCGTTTCAATGGTTTCTGGCTGGGGGGCGGCATTGTGCGCCAGCTTGACTTGATCCAAAAGCCAGTTGCTGCCTCTTCTGCGCAAGGAAATAGTGGCCCGCTCCGGTTGCAGCAGGCGATAAAAATACATTCGCCGAACCGCTACCTTTTCTTCATAATCGGTAACACAGTGATGTTGCTTTTCCCCTTCTTCAAATAACTCGTTGGGGGTGGTGATAGGAACAATATCTTGCGAAGCGGCGACCGGGGGTGGGGGAAAGACCGCCCATCCTTCCAGGGCAATCCTTTTCAACTGTCCCGCTTGCCTTTCCGTGTTTTTTTTCCTCAGTGTGGTAAGCGAATCCAGCGTGATGCGGTGATTATGGCACAACACATGCCAGGCAATGGCTTGCATGTCGTAGAAGTCGTCGAGTGTTGGAGCTTGAGACGCTTGAGGCGGTTGATATTCCTTGTCAAATACATCGAACAGCATCTTGCGGATGATTTCATCATCTGGAACATCAAACACGGAAACTGTGTTTTTGTCCATATCTTCCATATCTTCCGGGTCTGCTGGCATCTCTCCCTTTCCCTCCTGGGCTTGAGGTTCCATCTCAAGGAAGAAATGACCGCTGTCCATATCTGGATACAAGTCGGCAACTTCATTGAGAAAGTTTGCCGTCATGGATTGGCGGAACAAGTGTGTGCTGAAAAGATTCACAGCAGGGTAGGTAAGTTTTTGGGTATGACGCAACTTTTCAGCTTCAACCGGATTCTGCAGAAAACATCTGAACTGATCCATGGTTGTCAGGTTACATGAATACGGGGACATCTTTTTCAAGATGTTCACCACCCATTCCTGGTCGCCAAATCCGAAGAAGGCGCAGATCGATCGTTGTTTGCCGCGAAGAACCTCGGCGTACTCTGCTTTTTTTATCCGCTTGTCGCCAATTTTCAGGCTGCTGCGATTGGCAAACACCGAGGCCAGGGCCGGGTTTGATTCAAGAAGGTCGGCAAATTCTGGATATTGCCCCGCTGTCCGGAGGAGCGGCCAATGTTCGTTTGAGTATCTGGAAATAGCCAGACGGATCTTTTCGGGAATCAAGGAGAGGGCGAGGTCGGCAAGAGCAAAATTTTCGCGCCGCAGGGTCAGTTTCTGCAATGATTGTACCTCGTCATCTTTTGAAAAAGGTACGACAGCTCCGGGCCGATAGTCGAACATGCCGGTAATAAAGGTGCCCTTCTTCTCGGGGAGCAGAACCCGTGGGGCCCCGAGGAAATCCTGCATAGTGGTGTTGCACTCATTCTCCCAGGTGAGTTGAGGGTGAAAATGGAGTAGCAGATGCTGACGCGGCGAACCGTTTTTCCATTCTTTCTTTTTCAAATCCCACTTCCATGCGGCGGTATTGGGCCAAGGTCGCAGGACAAAAACATTTTTTTCAAAAAAAGTATAAAGCATGCGCCCATCCCATAAAGCCCCTGTGGGTACGCCATTGGCATCAGCCAGATAGCGACGGCAACCATCTTGAACAATGTGCAGGGTGCAATCGGTAGCGCACTTTTCGCCTGCTGGTAAAGCGTTGGCTGTTTTCATTCGATATCTCCTTTTGTGATGTCGCCTAAATCCTGCAAAAGCAGCATTGTCTTGTTGCTGCCGTCCAGCAGGGTCTTGGATTTTTTGCTGGCATGGATGTCCTTTTTGCCGTTTTCTCCACAACGGTTGCCATGGGCAGAACCTTCGGAACGGGTGTCAAACTGAATGCCATACACTCTATTCCTGAAGCACTGGTTGTCTGCCACTTCCACCAATCCGTCATAAATGGCGATACCGACTCCATCGTTCCCATTACAGGTGTTTCCTGTGGCCCAGTTTTGCCCTTCCCCTTCCCCCATGAAGGATATGCCGTTATTGCTATTTCCGTTACACCGATTGTTCCGCACTGCGACCGGATGCTCCGTCTCAAGTCGGATGCCGCCGCTCCAGGTGTTGTGCTCGCAAACATTCTCTGTAATTGAGCCCTGCGAACCCTCCCTGAACCAGATGCCGACCAGATTTTCACTGAAAGTGTTGGAGGATATTTCCGCCTTGGCATTGTCGGTCAGTTCAATCCCACACCGTGCGTTGGCCCTGCATATATTGCCCTTTATGGTGCCTTGGGAATTTTT
>DYOB01000227.1 GCA_020720765.1 Borreliella garinii | reverse complement strand
TCCCCACCCCCGCCTTCATTATGCCAGAAAGTGGCTTGGTGGGGAAGTTACGGGATAGCCTCAATTACTTGTGAGATAATGAGTTAGCTTTATAAAGCTTCGCTGTTACTTCGATCTGGCAAGGAAATAAGCCAACAGCTTTTATAATCCTTGTTAAAGCATTATAGGGCTTTATTGAGAAAAATGGCAAGGTTTCGGTAACAGATTTAGTAACAGGAGGCCCCATTGACCCGGAAAGCTGGGGCTCAGCCGCGCGGAGCGGGTTTCATAACTTCGACGAGCAGTTGCTTGATTCCGGACTCAAGACATGGTGCGCACTGCTGAGATATCCCGATGCATAGCTATTATGATCAGTCTATGTACCGCAATGGCTAATCATCTGTGCAATGTTCTCCTTCCACTCCTTAACCAAGCGTGCGGGTTTTAGGGGCCGGGCGCTGCCGCCCTGTGATAGAACCCAGCCTAGGATCTGGCCATACTGTGAGCTCGAAAATGATATTATGATGCCTTTTTCAGTCCTCTCGACAGTTTGATCGTCTGCCCACTGGCGCTCGCCTATCCACGTCCTAGAGTCTCCGAAAAACTCAACTGAATATCGACTTATGGTATCTCCTGAAAACACACCGAAGTGGCTACCTCCGGTAGTATCGAGGTATTCAAAGTTCTCAGGAAGCGTAAAGTATGTATCTGTAATGTCTGCTTTGAGCATGCGTGAAAGACTATACGTCCTAGGCTCAGAACAGTATTCCCCAAAACCATACAGATACCATGCTCCTGCATCAAATATGAGTTGGTATGGATGTACCAGCAAAGCATCCGCGATCGTAGAAGCTACAGATTTATATGAAAGGCAAAGGACTCTGTTTTCCTGGAGAGATTGAACGATAGTCTCCCAAATAGTGCTGGGAATGCTTACCTGTGCCACGGGTGGAACTATGATTCTCTTTTCCAACCACTGCATATTGCCCTTAAACGGGAGGGACACTTCTTCCAGTACTCTCCTGGCCGAGTCGTAAATGGGAGTGTGTTCGCAGAGGGTTAAGAGGCTTTTTGCTACTCCTAACGCAAGAAGCTCTGCAGGTCCCGCGAATCCTGCAGTCAGGCGGAATGCTTGCTGTGAGTAGTAGAAGCCTCGATGGGATGCGTCGTATTCGATAGGAGCATTCAACATGTCGCGCATGAAGGCGATGTCTCGATTGATGCTCGCTATGCTTGTTTCATAATCGGTGGCGAGTTGTCTGGCATTTGGAAAGCTGCCGGAAGCAATTTTGCGGTCGATAAAATAAATCCTGGGGATGGCTGTCTTGGGTAGGTTTTTGCGAATTCTCATACTTCAATCATATCGTATTTATTGGTATATCACTAGGTGACACACATGCTATGTAATAATTGCTAGAAGGAGACAATATGGCGCATCCGATAACTGACACAGACTGTAAGATTAAGGTGGAAGGAAGAGCCTTTTTTAAAGGTGAGCCTGTTTGTTTTTATGGGCACCCAGGTTCTGCTCGTGCAAGCGCCATGGCAGGTATGCTTGGTAAATTGGCGGTAACAGGAATAGCAGGATATTCACTGGTATGCGCGGATACGTGGACTGTAGGGAAGGGTGATCAGCTACGGCTATTTGCAGAAAGTATGGGTATTACATACAGGCAGTTTTCTTCCTCTACGGACTATGAGACTGTTGATAGTTATTCATTGCTGTATATGGGAGGGGCTGATCCTGCAGCAGATTCGCAGATTGTACCCATAGAGTGGCGCAAAGTCCTTGTTGTCGATTGTTCGCGACATGCTCCGGCTACATCCAGGTGTTTTTCAAGTAATGGGCTTGAGAACTTTGACGGACTTGTTTTGACTCGATTGGACAGTACCGTTGAAATAGACAGCATTCTTGAACACTACGCTGGCTTCCGAATTCCATTATTGTTTGCTGTATGGGGGAACTCTCCCTCCAAAGGATGTGGATTCGCTCAAGAAGGAATACCTTCACCCTACAGAGAAAGACTCGGACGCTGGTGGGCTGTATGAGGACTATCACGGAGTATCATTATAAGGAGCCTGTTGTGTTTGATTATGCTCGCATCGAAGAGCTCGTGATCCGGTACGGATATGCCCCGGCGACATTGAAGCAATCGTGTGACGGCTGCGGGTATTCGGACGATACGATGCTGCATACGATCAAATCAGGAAGTGAGTATTTCAATACACATTCGATTGAACGCATGGAAATGCCAGATGTTACTTTTGGATATTCTTACAAGGATATTTGTGGGTTGCTGAAACCACAAGATGTATATGGCTTCGCATTCTGCCTCGCTCTATACAACAGTCAGTCCGCGGGCGATGAAGCTCTTGAGAAAGTCCTCTGTGGTACACTAAACGAACACGTACCAATAGAGTATTCGGCATTACTTCGCGATACCAATGGTTGGCTATTCTGGGAGTATCAGTTCATCAATATCCTGAGACTCTTTACATCAGACAGGGATGAACCATCGAGAATCCTGAAAGACTACAAGAAGTATAAAGGATCGAAACCCGTTTTATGTTCAGAATGGAAGCTCAACGGTATACCTATTCAAGAATCGATGGAGAAGAACATGCTGCAAAAAGGTGGAATCTACCGCCTTCTTTTGAAGCCAGCTCTGGCGGCTTATACCTGGTGCATGCTATAATGCAGCACAGAATCATTATGAAGGAAGGACTAAAACATGGAACAAATCAACAGGAACAGCTTTACGGTCGAATACACAGTCGAAGACCTGCGACGGATGATTACAAGACCAGAACGGTATGTCCCAGTAAACTTCTACCAGGATACCCCTATTCATCTCGTGATGACCCCGGAGGAACTTCCCGGAGA
>DYOB01000044.1 GCA_020720765.1 Borreliella garinii | reverse complement strand
AGAGTTCCATCACATCGGCTTTTGGGGATAACCGTTAGGTTTTTAGAGGGGGCCTTTTCATTCCCTTGACAATATTAAATTATATATATATGTATTAATCTATGAATAAAAAATCCAGGTATATCATTGTTGGAGGGGTCGCCGCCGGTGCAACAGTCGCCGCCCGTATCAGAAGACAGGATGAAAACGCTGAAATTATTGTCCTCGAACGCGGACCTTACGTGAGTTACGCCAACTGTGGTTTACCTTATTTTATAGGCGGGGAAATTCAGCGTCGTAGCCGTCTTCTTTTACAATCAACAGAGGGGTTTTTTAGCCGTTACAGGGTTGACGTCCGGGTAAAAACCGAAGCTGTAGAAATCGACAGGGAGGGAAAAAGGGTCCGGGTTGTGGGCCCTCAGGGTGAAGACTGGCTTTCTTACGATAAACTGATGCTGGCTCAGGGAGGAAGACCCTTGATACCGCCCCTCCCGGGGATAGACCGACCTGAAGTTTTTTCCCTCTGGACCATCCCCGATATGGACCAAATCGACGGTTTTATCAAAAATAGCGCCCCGAAAAGGGCCATTGTTGCCGGCGGAGGGTTTATCGGGCTGGAAATGGCTGAAGCACTTAGGCACCGCGGGCTCGAGGTGGACCTTATTGAACTAGCCCCGCAGCTGATGGTCAACATGGATCCGGAGTTTGGTGAATTGATCAAAAGGGAGCTGATGGAAAAAGGGGTTGGGGTTCATTTGAACTCAGGACTCACCTCCGTCGAAGAAGGAAAGGTCCTGCTTTCTAACGGCAAAGAATTATCCATGGACATGCTGATCCTGAGTATCGGAGTCAGGCCCGAACTGACACTAGCCAAAGCTGCGGGACTTCAGGTTGGGGAAAACGGCGGGCTTGCAGTCAACGAGTACCTTCAAACGTCCGACCCGAATATTTTTGCCGGCGGGGATATGGTAGAAATCCTGAATAAAGTTTCGGGGAAAAAGGTTCGGTTGCCTTTGGCTGGGCCAGCCAACCGTCAGGGCCGCATTGCAGCGCAGAATATGCTTGGCGGAAAGGTTCCTTACCGTGGTGGAATCGGAACCTCTGTGGTTAAGATCTTTGATAAAACCGCTGGAGGCACTGGTCTTACGGAAAAGTCAGCACGACAGCTGGGTTTGGAGATTGGAACAAGTTTTATAGCAAAAGACCACCATGTCAATTATTACCCCGGGGCAGAACCCGTTCTTCTCAAACTGGTTTTTGCAAAACCTTCGGGAAGGCTCTTAGGCCTCCAGGCGTTCGGGGCTTTCGGGGTGGATAAACGTATCGATGTAGGAGCAACGGCGCTGATTGGAAAACTGACCCTGGAAGATTTAAGCGAATCGGATTTTGCTTACGCACCGCCTTACGGAAGCGGTCACGATCCTGTGAATATGGCCGCCTTTGTCGGCCTCAATAGTTTGAGCGGTTACAGTCCCCTTGTGTCATCATCAGAAGCCATACAAGAAAAGTCCGCCGGCGCTGTGATTCTCGATGTTCGAACCTTTAACGAAACAAGCGAAGGCTATATTAAAGATAGTCTTTTGATACCCGGAGATGAAGTGAGGGACCGGCTTGGAGAAATTCCCCAAGGAAAAAAAATTCTTGTTCTTAGCAAGGATGGTTTCCAAGGTCACCTTGTCAGCTTGATTCTGAGGCAAAAAGGGTATTCGGAAGTGAAGTTTATAACAGGGGGCTGGTACGCCCTCTCATTAGAACCAGGTGTTCAAGACAATATTCTCAAGGAGTAATAAATGGGTGTTAAAGAAATGATTGCGGCTGGTGCGGTGGTCGTAGATGTGAGGACAAGCGAGGAATTCGAAGATGAGCATTTTCCTGGTGCCATCAATATTTCCCTCGACGAATTCCAGGCCCGGATAGCTGAGATCCCTAAAGAAAAGCCTGTGATTTTGTATTGTGCTTCGGGTGCCCGAAGTGCCTACGGTGCCCGTCTCTTGAAAAACTCAGGGTGGAAGGATGTGGTCAATGCAGGCGGCTTGGACGATATGCCAGGAATGTAAGTTCAGTCCAAAAAGACTACTTCCAGTACTTCTTCAAGCGCAGAAGTCCTTCTGAAAAATCTTCGGGTTTTTTTAAAAGACTTAGTACGATACGGCCTTGGTCTGACACGTCATAGAGGTACCCAGGCTGGATATGAAGGTTTTCCTGTTTTAAGAGTTCCACAGATAGCCTCTCGTCATCAATCTCACGCGTTCTGGGCATCCAATGAATTCCTCCGTCGGGTAAGATACCTATAAGAAGCCCGGGGAGTTGTTTCTGGAACTCTGCGAGGGCTTGACGGTTGATAAAAAGGTCTTTTTGGACCAAGTCAGCAAGCACGTCGGGGGCCTTAAGGAGTTCGGGTAACAACCCGGCTGCGAACGGTTGCAAAGAAAGGGTACTATCAAGGGCCGTATCAATTTCGTCTAAAACTGGATCAAGATTTTCTGGTGGCCCACAGGCTGCGCACCAGGCGACTTTCAGGTCGGGCGAGGCCCAGCGTTTGGAAAGGCCGTTCAGGGTCCAAACCCTGGAATAGGGAAAGGCAAGAGCTGCAGGTTTTTGTGCCCCGATGTGGGACCATGCTTCGAAGACCTCGTCGATAATCAGCTCTGCGCCGGTACTGGAAAGGTATCTTTCCATATGGGCCAATTCAAGGCTTGAATAAATTCTTCCCGTCGGATTATTCGGGGTGATCAGGACAATGAGCTTTACTCTTGGACTCAACTTCTTAAAGCTTTCAGGAGTTATGCTCCAGTTCGATTCAGAATCCAGGTCGTAATATTCCACTTCCCTGTCTGAAAGTGCTGCAAGGTGTTCGAATAGGGGATACCCGGGTCTTGGTAGTGCAACCGTTTCATTTTTTTTTAGCCTGAGTGTGAAAAGAAGGCGGTAAGCTTCACTGGTTCCGGGAGTCATGAAAATAGAATCCGGGTGGAGACGGAGACCCCGGTCGAGGTACCATTTTACCAAGGCGTCGCGTGAGGCTAAAGGCCCCTTTGCCTCGGGTTCGTAATAACGGGTATTGAGGTATTTCTGCCAGGCTTGGTTTAATGACTCGGGTGGATGTATGTACCCGTTCTGGTGAAACCTGGAGTCCGCCAGATCGAGGTATCCAGGATCCAGGCGGGCTGACTGCCAGGCTCGAGCGTAAGGGGTCAATTTCCTCTTCGCCGGAAACCGGAAATCTCTGCGGGTCTATAAACGAAGACGTTGACCTGCTGTCCATTATCATCCATCCCGATTTCAGGGTTCAGCGGGTCTAGGGTTTTCTCGACCCCCTCAAGAAAATAATAGTAAACAGTACCTATGCGGCCGCGCATATTCTGAAGCGGAAAACGGATCTGGTAGAGTCCGGGTTCGTTCAAGTCCTCATCCATCCTGTGCATAAAGGGGTCCCAATCATTCAGTGTGCTCACAAAATAAACTGTGCTTCCGGGCCTCGACCTGTAGCTAAATCGAACCGAGCCGTCAGCATTGACCACAGGACTACGGGTTGGGGCGAGGAGTTGGTATTGAGGGATGGGAAAGACGGAAAAAACGACACCTTGTTCGTCTTCCATGTTTTGTCCGATATGCGGATCGGTCACCCAGACTCCGTCCACATTGATCCTGTATTCAACGGTGCTCCCCGGCGATGCGTGTTTTTCGGGAAGGGAATAAAATAGATAATAGACTTTATCGCGGTTGACCGAAAAGATATGACGACGGTTGCCGCTGTCTTCCCGGAAAACAGCAGCGACATACCGAGGAGGAAGAACACCAAGTGGTGCTTGGTAGGTCAGGAAAAGGTACCTTCCCCATTGCTCCGGCGGGCCTGCCTTTTGTGTGGAAGTGATTTTTATATGCATATCCTGGGTGATGTCTATGGGAATTTGCGACCAAAGCGAACCGGAAATGCAAAGAAAAAGGAAGATAAAAAAGTACAGTTTGGGAGTTTTCACCTTCCAAGTATCGGAAAAAAGAAAACTGACCTTGAAACAGATTCTTCCGATATACTATAGAGAAAGAGTCCTCAAACTATGCCGAGTATCGCCGCGATCGACAAATTTAAAACTCTCGTCTACCAAATGGGTGGAGAACCAGAGGCGCGACAACATGAGGGATTGGCGCCCCTGGATATACGTCCGCCCGAATCCCAAGTGGACCAGGGTCTGGCAGATCTCCTAGTCGATATGCCTGTTTCTGACGAAAGTCAGACCCCTGGAAATGTTCTCGAAGACGCACAACCCGACATAATGGCCGACCTTTTCGGCGACTCTCCTTCATCCGGGAATACAGGATCCTCGGAACTCAGCCTCGACGACTTGATCTCGGGGATGGGTGAAACAACCGCTCCCGATGATGGAATGGATTTTCTCAACGAAATGTCGGGCGGCATGGTTGATACACCTGAAATTTCTGAAGAAGCACCGGATACAGGGTCGGATTTTAACTTGGAAGGGATGGACTTTGGAAGTCTGGACGACCCCGAACCAGAGAAATCAGTAGTTGAAGAGCCTTTTGCCCCCCCTTCCGGTTCAGGGGAAATATTAGAAGATGATTTTTTCAGCAATTTCGGAGGTGACGATACAGAAACGGAGTCTCTGAAGGCTGAACCGGAGTCTTTCGATGCTGAAGAGGTAGAAGAAGCAAGCGAAGCAGAAGACACTGCAGAAGTCTCTGAAAATGATTTTACAGGTGCGGATATTTGGGGCGATGGAACGGATATTTCCCTAGACAACGATTATCTGACCGGAGAAATCGACAGCGAGATGATGGGGCTCGCAGAGGCTACGGAATCCGAGGTTGAATCCTTTGATGAATCAGCGGAAGTCGATGAATTCAACCTGGATGACTTTGGGGCCGAATATAGCGGCTCTACAGATGACTTTGTCAACGACGAAGCCGTCCTAAATCCTTCAGCTTTTTTCCAAGCCCCTGATACGGTTTCACGGCCCATCACCATCACTGATGAGGAATTCCAACGGCTTCAGGATAATCTCAATCTTTATCCGCTTAACCTGAAAATTGCAGTAGAAGAGCTGCTCGGTGAAAAAGAATTAAGGACTGAAGACGCAAATAACTTGGTTCGGCAGATCCTTAACGGGGTTTCTATAAAAGTTATGGCGGGTCTTGCGGGAAAATTGCTTGAGAGAAAGATAGAAATACCCGCAGGTTATGAAAAAGGTAGCGGCGAACTCCTACAGCTCCAACAAAGTTCGATCATCTATCACGCCAGACGCGTACTTCTCCCTGTTTTATTAAGATTCGCCTTCCTGACGGCCGCTTTAGGTCTTCTTGTTTTTCTTTTGGGAACTTTCCTCTACCGTCCCATTAGGGCCAATTCACTCTACGAGGAGGGATTTGCCGCACTTCAAAAAGGTGATGAAACCCTTTCGGAGGACTTTTTCCTAAAAGCACTTGGGATGAACGATTATCCTCCCTGGTATTTAATATATGCCCAGGAGTACACACGTCAAGGTGACCTTGACGCAGCAAGGATTAAGTTTCTCCAGCTTTTGCGTCCTGCTTACGGTTTGGGTAATTCACAGCTTTCCCTCCTACCTCAGAGACCTGAAATAGTTATCCAGGATTTGCAGCGCATGGGGTACACGGGCGCGGATATCCTTTCGGCTGGATTTCCAGAAAAGGCGGAAATCACAGAGGTAAAACGTGTATTCTTTCTGCGTCCATACCGTGAAGCCTTCATCCAGTGGGCTCAGATGGAGGCTTTTTCAGGCTTCGACGGAACGAGTTCGGACAAGCACTATCTTGTTGCAGAAAACCTGCTTAGACGGGCCCTGGATTTAATCCAAAACGATAAACAGTCGCTTCTTTTTATGGGAGATATTTACCGGGCTTGGGCAGCTTCACTTCTAGACGAACGCAGACCAGGCCTTATTCGATTTACCAACAGGGATTATTCCACATTGAGGCGTTCGGCCAATCGCGTTTACACCGAATACATGACGGTTTATGAAAATGATAACGCCGTAAAATTCAGATGGATCGAGTACTTTATCGAAGAACCTCCGCAAGCGGGGAGTTATTCCCAAGCACTGACAGAAATGCGCCGGTTACAGCAGGGCATGAATGAAAAACCCGAACTAAGGCCGGGCGGGTTGCTCTTAGCAAAGTGGGCCGGATGGTTTATGGACAGGGAAAATGAAAGATTGGCGCAATTGGCACTTCCCGTGAACCAGGAAGCCCGAATTCGAAATAGTTTGACCCAAGGCCGTACAGGTTCCCAGGCATTACTCGAAGAGACCCTCCCCCTCCGGGACGCTACTGGAATGGAAGATTTTCAAATTTTCTTCTATTACCCTGTATCTTACCAAAACGCTTTGGGCGACCAAGAATTCTGGCCCCAGGTCTATGTCTCTTATAATTCAGCCTCTGGTCAATTGAGGGAACCCTTCGGACCCCGCGAGAACCCTGCGCGTATGCAGATCATTCCCGGAGGAGGCGGATGGTACACAGCAGACCTTGTTCAGGCGGGCATAGCTCCCGGCCAAGAGATTCTCGTCACCTTCCTGAAAGATGGCAGAACGCTTACTGGCAATAGAGAGTTCAGCCGCGACCGTTCCGGATGGCTCGTAATGGAAGACGGTTTTCCGATGTGGTACCCAAGCGAACCCTTCATAAAAGGTCAAGGTTTTCTTGTGAGCAGAACACCGATCGTGGATGAGGTCACCCAGGAAGACATCCAGACTTTTAGGGATTGGCTCTTGGAAGCCCAGGCGGGTACGGATGGTTCTGTTCCTGAGATCCATTTTGAGTTAGGCAGATTTTTCAGACTTTCAGGACAGCTCGTTGAAGAACAAAAAGCCTTGAGTGCTACTGACTATTATTTCCGTGTTCTCGAACCCGTTCAGCAGAGAAAATCTGAAAGGGTTGCAACTCGAATAGAAACTCTGGTGAGAATCGGAGAAATTCAGCGACAGTCGGGAGCCACAACCCAGGCTGAGAAAACTTTTCAAGAAGCTCGTGGACTTTTTGAGTCCTCCCAAGAACTTGGACTTTGGTTTGGAGAAAAGGACCAGGCGCGGTTATTCGGTTACCTCGGGGATTTGTTTTTTCTTGATAGTGGAGAATGGAACGTAGCACTATCCTTTTACGATAAAGCACTTGGGTTTGGTGCGCTTTCTATCGAACAGCGATACCGCCGTGCTGTTTCACTGTACCAACAAAACCGATTTTCGGATGCCCTTGATGAATTCTTCCGGTTGGAAAGGACTAATTCTTTAAGGGGGAACCAAAACCTCAGGTATTCGCTTGCATCGACCTTGTATAGGTTGGGAAATTACGGAACAGCAAACGAATTCTTTCTGGAACTTTATGACGAGTTGCGTTCGGTTGTTTCCAGAATTACAAATTGGCAACCGGCGGAGAGGGATGCTGATAGAGTATTAGCAGTGAGCTACTATAAAGTCATGAATAACCTTGCCGCAGCACAGTTTTACGCCCTGGCGGGAAAAGACCGCGACCACCCCGCCTTTGGCGAGATTCTAAACCTTATCGTTGAGGCTAAGGCCGTCGAGGATGCATTGGGACGCAGGTTCGGTTCCAACCCCGAGGAGCTTGTACGCTTACCGGAAGACGGACTAGTTGGCCTCAACATGAAGGAACTTTTGAGCGGTGACCTTGATCCTCTGATCTTTCCGAGTCTGCCGCTCAGCCTGGACAGTGAAAGTTTTTAAACCTTAAACATCCATCCAGATTTATCCGTAACCGCACCGTATTGGATTCCCTTGAGATGTGAACCCAGGCTCTTCGAAACCTCACCGCTTACACCATACAGCATTTCACGGGTTTTCCCTTCGTGGGTCAGGCTCTCGATGGGGGACACGCCGGCGGCAGTTCCAGTCACAAAAACTTCCTCGGACTCTTCCATGGCTTCTTGAATAGATATACGCCTTTCTTCAACCTTTATGCCCTTTTCTTGTGCGAGGACCATAACACTTTGCCTTGTGATGCCTGGTAGGATCGTATCTTTTAAGTCGGGTGTGACTAAGGTGCCATTTTTGAGGTAAAAGAAAATATTACAGCTCGAGCCTTCTTCGATATATTTCTTTTCAGTGGAGTCGAGAAAAATGGCCTCCATATAACCTGCAGTTTCAGCTTCTTTTTTTGCGAGGATGGCTGTGACATAATTGGCGTCGCATTTTATCCAGCCTGTACCATGGGGAGTGGCTCGAATCCTGTGCGTAGTTACTGCTTTACTGTTCGGTGCGTTGAAATAGGAACTAACGGGCGTTTGAATCATTACGACCCAAGGGTTCTTACTGATTCCTAGACCGATGGCGGGTTCTGAATAGGAAAAGGGTCTGATATAAATTGAATGGCCGTCCTTGTAGGATTCTTTTTCCCAAGAGGGGTTGTACAGGGGTTGAAAACCAAGGCTACCGTTTTTTGCCGTCAGTTCAAGAGACGCTTTTACAAAAAGCTCCTCTGGGAAACCCGGCATCATCAAGCCTTCCATGGATTTACGCATTCTTTCCGCGTTGCGGTCGGGTCGGAAAATTTTCATTCCACCGTCCTTCTGTGGAAAGGCTTTCAATCCTTCAAAACATCCAAGACCGTACTGTGTTGTATAATTGACCAAGGGGAGTTCGGGGATATTATTTCTCCGGACGTAGAGCTCGTGAAGCTTATCCGCACTGAGGGATTTTTCCTCTTCCGGGGTGAAATGAGGTTGTTCAACATACTGTTCATCCCAGGTTTTGCCGTTAAATCGAGCGAGGTAAATCCATGGGTAAAGGGACAATGAAAAGGCCATATCCTACTCCTTGATCAAGAGTAGTCATCCGTACATGTTTGTTCAATCAGTTTTCTCGGCTGACTTGAGATAGCTGACAATGTTTACCGTTAGTTTCCTGGTGAATTTTCCGGGATTCTCAGGGCCGCTCATTTTTACGAGGATATTTTCCTGTTCCTCGACGAGGGATAAAAGGATATCGCGCTTCTCGGCGAGTTTGAGCATATCTTCCCGAAAGCCGCGGCCTTCTTGAATGGCAAGATTAAGGGTCGACCTAACTTTGGAAATTTCTTGTGCCTGTGCCAGAACAACCCTGGCCAACGCGTCGTTCATAAGTTCTGTTTCGGTTTTTTTCTGCAGATTATCCTGGGCTTCCTGGCCTTCATCTTCTTGGAGTACGATGTACTTTGAACGGATAGCCGTAGTGATCTGTTCAACGCGTTGTTTATAAGCGGTAAAAAACAAAGGTGCGCGGTCATCGCTAATGTTAGGGCTCATCTCACGGAACGAGGTTTGCTCCTTTTTATAAGCCTGGAACTCCTGGATGATCGACTTGACATGGGGCAATTTTGCAACTTCAGGGTCTTTCTGAATCCGCTCCTGAATATTGTTCATGATTTGGTGTAAAGTCAGGGGAGTTTCTTCCTGTGTTGCATCTTCATTTTGGGATTTTAAGTGCCCGGCAGCATATGCATTCTGCAAGCCAAGTCCGTAGAGGAGGATCCGGAGATTGGATTCTTCACCCAGCATTTCATTTTGGGTGGGGGTGGTTCTTACAAGTTTGGAAAGGAATGAAAAAATATGGGTAAAACTCCTACGGGCGTAATCCAAGACGTGACCAAAAGTCTGAATGGATTCCTGTAAACGGAAAATATGAATTTGCTCAAGACGGAGGTAGCTTCTCAGTCGGTTGGGCGTAATGAGTCTCTCTCGGTAATCAATCCAGTCGGATGTTACTCTTCTGGAGAGGAGTGTGGAATCCATACATAGATTATAACCACTTTTATAAGAAAATCACAAGGGGAATCTTGACTCTTTTACCAGAGCTTTTCCATTTGTCTAGCACTATTATCGCGTTCCGGCACAGGTTTCCATAAAGGGTCTTTTCCGTGTTTTCCAATATGGTCGCTTCCAAAGAATCGCAAAATCAGCGCTAGAGGCGTGAAAAGGAGGAAATACAAGGGCGTCATAAGCACCCATGCCAAAATATTTCCAAAAAGGTTTCCCCACGACCTGCTGGCCTTATAGGGTGATAGCAAGAGACCGGGGCGGAAAAGAGCGAGGATGAGTGCCGGGGACCCGATCACCATGGGAGGGATGACCCAAAGGCCAGCCCCGCGAGACCAGAGAACCCAGGCGGTTAGGGACATACCCAAGGAGAGTGCAAAACCGTAAACCCTTAGTCTTGAATGAGTGACTTTTTCCATTCTAACGTTCCTGCCTTTTCGCGGATCTCTTGCGTTTGATCTTTTTGCCGAATTCGAAACGGGCCTATAAAAAGCTCGTCCATATCTGTCATCAGAAAACACCTCAGGGCATCGGATGGTGTATTGACGATAGGTTCTCCCCGGACATTAAAACTCGTGTTGATGACCACCGGACACCCCGTTTGTTTTTCGAATTCCGTCAGAAGGTCGAAATACAAGGGGTTGGTTTCATGATGGACGGTCTGGAGCCTTGCGCTGAAATCCACATGGGTGACGGCCGGTATTTGGGAGCGTTGGAGTTTAAGGAGATCGATCCCCCATTGGTCCTTGTGCTCAAAGGCCAACCTTTTTTCGGTCCTGACCGGCGCAGTGAGAAGCATGTAAGGACTCGCTGTATCCAGATCAAACCATTGCCCGGCCCGGTGAGCGAGTACGGAGGGGGCGAAAGGCCGGAAACTCTCCCGGAATTTTACTTTCAGATTCATGCGGCTCTGCATTTCCGTATTCCGAGGGTCCCCGAGTATGCTACGTCCGCCTAAGGCGCGAGGGCCGTATTCCATCCTTCCCTGAACCCAGCCTATAACCTTGCCTTGGGAAATCGACTGAGCGGCCTCGTGCAGGAGTGTTTCAGGGGTGAGTTTTTCGTAGACAGCTCCTGCGGATTTGAGTGTTTCCTCAGCTTCTGTGGCGGTAAAATCTGGGCCGAGAAAACTGCCGTTCATGGCATCGCCCATTCCCAGATGTGGTCGTGTTCTGTTTTTATAGAGGTGTTCATACGCCAGAGCAGCGCCGAGGGCTCCTCCGGCATCACCTGCTGCCGGTTGAATCCATAAGTTTTTAAACCCTGACTTTTTGAGAAGAACCTCATTGGCTACGCAGTTCAAAGCGACACCGCCCGCCATCACGAGATTATCAAGGCCTGTGAGATGCCGGGCGTGGATGGCGAGGGCGAGAAGTCTTTCTTCCAAGACCTTCTGGATGGAAGCAGCGATGTCCATATGGAATTGTTCGACCTTCTGCTCCGGGCGCAAGGCAGGACGTCCGAAGAGTTTTTCGAACCTTGATGAGATCATTCGAAGTCCGGAAACGTAGTTAAAATATTTTTCGTTCAGCACAAAGGCCCCATCTTCCCTGGAGGAGATAAGGTTTTCGGTGATAAGATCAACAAAACGCGGTTTACCGTAGGGGGCCAAACCCATCAGTTTGTATTCGCCGCTATTGACCCGAAATCCGCAGTAGTAGGTAAAAGACGAGTATAGCAACCCCAGACTGTGAGGGTATTCCAATGTTTTCAACAGTTTTAAGTCGGACCCCTTGCCAATGCCTATCGCTGTGGTCGTCCATTCGCCGGTTCCATCCACGGTGAGGACCGCGGCATTTTCAAACGGAGACGGATAAAAGGCGCTGGCCGCATGACTCTGGTGGTGAAGGGTAAAAAGCACGGGGATAGAATCATCCAGCGCGAGTTTATTACGGATTTCTTCCTCGGTCCAGAGTTTCGACTTAAGCCAGGTGGGTATAACCTGGAGAAAAAGAGGAAGGCCCGAGGGAGCCCGATGGATAAAACTCGCAAGAAGCCTGTCGAATTTTCGAATGGGTTTATCGTAAAAAACTACTGCTTCAAGGTCTTTAGCGGTTATTCCGGCCTTCTGAAGGCAAAAAGCCGCGGCTTGAACAGGAAAGCGTTCATCACCTTTCCGTCTCGAAAATCTTTCCTCTTGGGCGGCTGCGAGTATGCGGCCGTTTTCGGTGACTGCGGCGGCGCTATCGTGGTAAAAGCCAGAGAGTCCGAGGACCATTAGACTGGGTAGACCGCTTTAAGTATCGACGCACCTTGAGCCGTGAGTAAGACAAGGCCGAAGAGGACTAATAAGATCACGACAGGTATCAAGAAGAGCTTCTTATTGGCACCGATATACTCAAAGAATTCCTTAATAATGCGGGGTAATTTCATACCTTGACTTTATCACTCCTTTATTTTTTTGACCAGATCACAATACGGAAATCTGCAAGCTAAAAGAGATGTTCCTCTTCATCGTTGCGTTTATAGGAACAGTATTCACTCGGATCAAACCAGAGCGCCAGCTCGCGGGCTGCGTCCTCGGGGTTGGCGCTAGCGTGGATCACATTGCGGATGGATTGTCCGGCGATGGTGCTGAGGGCAAAACTCTGGTGGCAATAGTCTCCTCTGATAGTTCCCGGGGGTGCTTTCAGCGGTTCTGTCGGACCGCAGAGCTTTCGTACAATTTCTATAGCCTGGTCTCCTTCAAGCGCCAGGGCAAGTACCGGGCCCGAGGTGATAAAGGTTATCAGCTGGTTTCTCACAGCTTCACCGTGCCGAACAGCGATGTCCTCGTAGCTGTAGTGCTGCCCGGCAAGTTCGGGAGTTGCATGGACAAGTTTAAGCGCACGGATTTTTAGCCCAATTTTCTCCAATCTTGTTAGTATCTCTCCAGACAAACCCCGTCTTATTGCGTCGGGTTTAAAAAGCACGAGAGTTATTTGAAGTGTAGTTTCAGATGTCATAAAATGATTGTCAGGTATATCGATATATTTATCAAGAGACTGGATTTTTTTTCGAATGATCCGATACATAAGTATATTGGGAAAGAGGAAAGTATGAAAACTATCATCAACATCGGCGTGTTCGCTCTTATATTAATGTCGTGTCAGAGTTTCGGCGTGAAGTACGCCGAGGGTGTAACGGCACTCGGCCCCGAGGCTGTCCCGCCAGAGCTGACCGAACTTCTCCAGAGTCTGCCGCTCGAAGAGGTGGCTGCAAGCGAGGATATAGTCCGTAGGTGGCAAAGTTGGATGAAAGACAAGACAATCCCGATAGTGCGCGGAAACATGGTCACTTTTATTTATTACAGCTTTGAAAATCCGGTTGAAAAAGTCTCCCTGAGTGCCCCGATCAATAATCAATCAGACAAGGACTTCCTCTACCGCTACGGCAAGTCCAGGCTTTTTTACAAAACTTATACAGTTGCTGAACCTGGTCTTATGGAATATTTTTTTTATATTTACGAGCAGGAGATTCCCCGTGTTGCCTTGGATTCTTTAAACCCGGTGATGACCCCTGGCAAACCAAGGAGGAGTGTTTTGGGACAGGATGAATCTGAGAAGGGATTTGTTACCTTCTTCCCGGGACCTCCGGTACAGTCTGCGATGGCAATAAGGCCTCGTGAGGTGACGGTCTACACTCCGCCTTTTTATAACACTCGCCCGAGTTTACGTTACCCTGTGCTTTATATGCAGGATGGTCAGAATATTTGGGAGGGTGAAGGGCTTCCTTACGGCGGGTGGAAATTGAACACCGTAGCCGATAGTCTGATTCGCGAAGGGAAAATGGAACCCGTCATCATCGTCGGTGTAGCGAATTCTTCCCGGCGCGCCGAAGAATACGTCGGGGGAAGTGTCTTTTATAAAATGACCCCGACCCTGGAACAGGGATTTATTGATCAGGCCAAGCGGTACCACGAGGAATTCCGGCGCTACCTTGCCGAGGTCGTGAAACCTTATATTGACTCCAAGTATCGGACACTTCCGGATAGGAACAATACGGCTATCGGAGGATCAAGTTTTGGTGCGGGAGTAAGTTTAAGCACAGCTTTTTCATACCCTCAAATATACTCTAAAGTAGCAGCCCTTTCGGGGGGCAATTACAAACCCGGGGATTCCCAGTGGGAAGCAAAACCCTATAATATGTACCCCTGGCTCATCGAGACACTGGTGAAAAGAGGGGAGTCTATGAAAATCTGGCTCGATTGCGGTACCGAAAACGTCGATGCACTTTTCTTGCCGCGCTCCCTTGAAATGCGTAACGCGTTGATAGGGTTGGGGTGGCGCGAAGGTGTCGATATGCGTTGGGTCCAGGACAATGGTGCCGGTCACAACGAAATGGCATGGGCGGAACGTGCACCCGATGTTTTCAAGTTTCTATTCCCTAAATAGGAAATACTCGGGTTCCCTCTGGCGGAGTGCCACAAAAGGATAAAACTCAAGAGCGGTTTGGTGTATTGCTGCCAAGAGGCTGTCCTGGCCGTGGGCGTCCTGGCCTAATTCCCAGATCATGACTCCTCCCAGGCCCATCCTTCGTGCGAGTCTCGTTTTATTTTGAATCGTATCCAGGCCGTTAAAAAAATAGCCGCTGATTGAGTCCATATCAGAGGAAGGTCCGAATTCCTGGAGAATATCCTTATAACTTTTACTTTTACTCCAGCCTACGCCGCCGGATGCCCGCCCGTAGAACGGCAACCCTAAAAGCAGCCGGTTCGGCTGGACCCTTTTCAGCGTAAAAAGCAGGTGCTGTCGGGTTTGGGTCATGGAACTGTGGGCTCCCTTGTCGTCGTAACTCATAAGATGAACCTGGTCGGCGAGAATGTAGGCTTCTTTCTCTAAAGGTACATAGGGACTTGCGGCTATGCTGAGTTCAAGACCGTAGGGTTCAAATTCTGTTCTAAGCTCCCGAAGAAGAAGGGTGAAATCTTTTATGGATTCGCCCCTGGGGTATTCCCAGTCGATATCGGCTCCGATAAAACCGCGGGAAATAACGACATCCCTCAGACTCTGAGCAAAAACCTTTCGGGATTTGGAGTTTTGGGCAATCTGGGCAAGGCCCCTTCCTTCAGGCAGATCGCTGAGGTCCTTCACACCGAGGTGTAGGCGAACGCCGTAGTCTCTGCCTGCCCGCTGAAGTTTGTTCCAATGTGCGGGTATGACCCTCGGGGTCACTACTTCACCGCCGTAACCCGGTTCAGCGGCAAAAAATACCAGGTCGGTGAGAAACGCCAGGCTTTCAGGTTGGATGCGGTTGACACTGTAAAGCGGAAGATAACCTGTCACACGGAATACAGAGGAAGAAGGACGTGGATCGGGCTGGTTGTAAACAACAGTATCCAGGCTTCTGTCTGGGAAAGCCAGCGAAGGTGCCATACAAGAGAAGTGCATGTGAAGTAAGGTTAAAAAGAGAAAGGTTTTAATCCAAGACATTTCCAGGTAAATATAGCATACTATAAGCATGATTGGAATCATTGGTGCCATGGATGAGGAGGTTTCCCAACTCAGGGAGCTTCTAAAACAGAGAAAGGAAAAGAAGATAGGCGGGACGCTTTTTTATTCGGGAATTCTCGATGATAACGAGGTCGTTCTCGTGAAGTGCCGGGTAGGCAAGGTTTCGGCGGCATCGGCCACCTCCCTGCTTCTGCGGGAATACCAACCGGAATGGGTGGTGAATACCGGTAGTGCAGGTGGGCTTCTTTCGGGAACCCAACGGTTCGGAGATATTCTTATTCCCGACCAGTTGGCACACCACGACGTGGATGTGACAGCTTTTGGCTACCTTTACGGGCAGTTGCCTGGTTTGCCCCAAACCTTCGAGACAGAAAAGAAATTGTGCGATCTTGCGGAATCTGTCGTTGAAACGCTTATCGAGGAAGGCTCATTTCCCCCGGGAACCCGCCATCACCGCGGATTGCTTGTGAGCGGGGACTCGTTTATTGCCGACCCTTCGAAGGTGTCCCTGATTCTGAAGAACTTTCCCAAGGCCATAGCCGTGGAAATGGAGGCTGCAGCCATAGGCCAGGTTTGCAGGGATTTTGAAGTTCCCTTTTTGGTAACCCGTTCGCTTTCGGATATCGCTGGGACAGAAAGCCCCATGAGTTTTGCCGAATTTCTACCTATTGCGGCGGCAAATTCAGCCTTAATGGTCAGAAGATTGATTTTAGAGAAGAAGAAAGGAGAATAGAATGTCGGATATAAAAAAAATTGCAAGTTTTACCATAGACCATATCCGTATGTCCCGCGGAGTTTTTGTTTCGAGGGTGGATGTGGTAGGTGGAGAAAAAATAGTGACTTTTGATGTGAGGATGAAAGAACCCAACCGTGAGCCCGTGATGGACGTTCCTGCTCTCCATGCCTTGGAACACTTGGGTGCGACCTTTCTCCGGAATGATGCCGAATGGGCTGACCGTACCATCTATTTTGGACCCATGGGTTGCAGAACGGGTTGTTACATGATACTACGGGGCGACCTGGCCAGCAGTGATGCCTACCTCGCAGTTAGAGATATGATGAAGTGGATAATCGGCTTTAAAGGAGAGATTCCCGGTGCCGCGGCTAAAGATTGCGGTAACTGGAGGGACCACAACCTGGAGATGGCCCAATGGGAAGCTAAAAAATTCCTGGCCGAGGTCCTGGATAATCCAAAACCGGAAAACTTGAATTACCCTCAGGAATGATGCAGAACTTTAGACTCGTCTGCCAGTACGACGGGACACGTTATCGGGGCTGGCAGAAACAGGCTTCGGTGAACAACACGGTTCAGGGGCGGTTGGAATTTTTTCTCGCCCAGGTCCTTGGCGAATCCGTAACCCTCGAAGGCGCCGGAAGGACTGATGCCGGAGTTCATGCGTTAGCGCAAACGGCAAGTTTTCAGAGCTCGGCAGACCTGACCGCAGGAGCCATCGCCGAGAGTCTGAGAAAACTTTTACCATCGGATATTTCCCTCCTTGAAATACAGCCCGCTAAAGAGAGGTTTCATGCCAGATACAACGCCAAGGGAAAGCACTACAGGTATAGAATCTGGAATGACGTGCAGCCCAACGTTTTTCTTAGGAACTTTTCCTTCTGGGAGCCCAAGCCCCTCGATTTGGAACTGATGCGGAAGGCAGCGGTTTCCTTCACCGGGACACGGGATTTTCGGGCTTTCTTTGCAGGGGCCAAGGAAAAGAAAAACACCCTGCGGTCCATCTCTAAACTGGAAATCCGAAAAGAAGGTAGCGAAGTTATCCTGGATTTTTACGGCGACGGCTTCCTTCATAAGATGATCCGCATCCTTGCCGGGACCTTGATCGAAGTTGGCAGGGGTGAACGGACTGTTGATTCCATTTCCGGACTTTTTGAAACTGCTAAGAGGGAAGACGCTGGTTTTACTGCGTCCGCATCCGGCTTATTTTTGGTTGAAGTTTTCTATGCTTAATGTAAGGTAGTGAAATTTCCAGTAGTGGAAAATATCACTTCTTGTGTAGTTGTTTCTCGTAATATTCAACCCACTGGCCGGGAGTTATGCTGCTGACAAGCCCGCCAGCTCCATAGGGATTTTTGAGGGGTTTTTGAACCTTATACAACTCTTTCCCATATCCATTTTTCCACTAATAACTTCAGCATAAGCTAAGGTAAACCACTCGAGAAGACCTTGGTCGCATAAATGCCCATATGGTAGAGGCTATATGAACTTTCTGGTTGGCAAGGGCCAGAAAAGGCAGGGGTGTATCGGGGGTGAGGTGGTAGCCTTTGGGGTAGAGTGAAAAAGGAACAACCAAGTTGATCATTCTATAA
>DYOB01000226.1 GCA_020720765.1 Borreliella garinii | reverse complement strand
TCGGCTACAGTTGTTGTTATACCGAAGAAATTATACCCATATTTACGGATAACTATTTTGTGCGGCGTATATATAGCAGTATCATAAGAATACGGAGCACCAGTCGCTTTTCCATGATAAGTTTCCGCCGTTAGATACTGCTCCTGGATCTTCCCATCCGCTCCAGTGACAACGGCATTTCTCTGAATGTAGATTTTTTTAGTGTACGCACTATGATAGATTGCCACACTATTTTGCTGGCCTCTGGTAATAGTGAGGGTGGTTCCAGACTTATTCGTCACGGCCAACCGCTCAGGGCCAGACAAGATAATATCCCCAATAGATATAGTGGATGGGGTGGTGGTGGTTGTAGCCGAAGTAGCGGTCTGGTTAAAGTTATTAAATAATATCGCGCTATCCTCAAAGATACTACTTACCCCATTTACGTCAAATGCCGATACGTTGACATCAGCAATAGGACTGTTCGTTATGTCAATCAGGGTAGCATTCAGCGTCCATCTACGGTAATACCACGAAGCGGTGGGGTTTGCGCTTGAACCGCTTTTCAAAGGTGTGTATGTCCCTGTGAAGTTAACCAGATCAACAACTTTATTTTCGGTAGACCCATGAAAGAACAACTCCTGGGTTGATGCGGTGAATGTAACACCCTTTACTTGAACATACTGGTTAACATAGGAGTACAGACTATTGCCACGCCACTTGGAGTTCGTTATCACCACATTTCCAGACTCTATCCTGCCATCCATTTCCATCTGACAATCATCAATAGTGATTATTCCATACAGACTGGTATTAGATCCATAAACAAACAAGCTGGATTTTTTGATAGATGATCCAGCCTGCCCATCGAAACCATTAAACGAAGTACCACTATTTAGGTAAGCGCCACCGGTGTTACCGGTAGCAGCAGCTAAATCAACGATTTTAGAGTTGTAGATATTAAAAGTACCGATTATTCGGTTTCCGCCATCCCCGTTAATTCCCATCGATCCTAAAATACTACCATTCCCGCCAGCATCACTACCGGTAAGAAAATTAGAAGTTGTGTTCGGATTGATACGTCCTTCAACATATACGGTTCGGCCAGAATTTATTTTCCAATAAGTTGCTTCAGTGAAACTGATTCGGAAGCAGCCACGAAAGAAATATTGAGCGCCCGAACTGTTTTTTGTGAGAGCATCTCTGGATGCAAAGGCCCCCTTCCCTTGAGCGACATAAGCGTTATAGATAAATTCCTCATCAATTCTATCGCCACTCGTACCCCCATCAACTTCCACCATAGGTACACCTAATGGAAATACCTGAAAATCAGTAGGGACTTGTGCACCGGCATCGGTACAGGTTATGGCATCAGCGACTGTTGTTGCTGTTCCTGGATCAGTGGAAGCTATTCGTATCATCTTCCCCGTCCCACTATAATTGCCGGCTACAGTTGTCCTGAGTAAAATATACGCCAAATAGTTAGATGATTTTATTTTGGTGGATGGCGTCCAATCGAGCTTAACCGATTTATTGGTAGCGTCACAGGTAGCCGAAACTTCGTTGGATAATATCGACATTGCGTAATTATTATTGCACCGCAGAACAGACGAAATATACTCCAGTGCTACTAACCTGTAATAGTAGGTAGTGCCAGCCACCAATGATCCACCGGCAACAGGGGCGGCTATGAGTCCTGTTGCTGGTGGTAATTCAGAAATCGTAACAGTTTTTGCCATGATCAATACCCATATGTTTTGTTAGCCCGGTCTGCCCAGGCAGTGTCATAGTCTCCGGCCCCGGATGCCACCATCCAGATACCCGTGGCGAGGGTCTTGCGTTTGAATTTCCAGTTTCCGGACAAGAAAAATCCATAATACGTATAAGAAGTGTCATCGGCGGTCTGGATGTAATTGTAGGCCGTGGGGGCTGGTGCTCCGGCAGGGCCTTGATCTCCTTGGATGCCCTGGATGCCCTGGATTCCTTGAATACCTTGATCTCCTTGCGGGCCAGTCAAGCCAATGGGGCCTTGATTTCCAATATCGCCTTTAACTCCTTGGATTCCTTGTGGGCCTTGGACGCCTTGCAAACCGGTATCGCCGGTGTCGCCCTTCTCTCCCTGGATTCCTTGCGGGCCTTGCGCACCTTGGAGTCCTTGGTCTCCAGCGTCTCCCTTCAACCCCTGGATTCCTTGAATACCCTGTGGCCCAACCAAACCAATGGGGCCAGTGTCGCCAGTATCCCCTTTCGCACCTTGTGGCCCAATCAGCCCCTGGGGGCCAGCATCACCAGTGTCGCCTTTGACACCCTGTAACCCTTGCGGCCCGGTATCGCCCGCGTCTCCTTGCACACCCGGAACACCCTGGATACCCTGGATACCTTGCGCGCCTTGTAGCCCCTGGTCTCCGGTGTCGCCTTTAACTCCTTGGATTCCTTGTGACCCTTGCGTCCCAATAGTCAGTGGAGCTGTTACATCTTGGTCAACAAAAGTAATTGGCGCAGTAATAACCTGCTCCACGATTGTGATGGGTGCTGTAATATCACTCATGGGTCACGTCCTGGACAATGGTTAATTTTCCATTATACGGAGTAATTACTACACTATTCACGTCAGTGATTTGAAAATCCCACAACCAAGGGCCAGGAGATAAATCAACGATTGCAGCTGGAACCAAGAAATGCCATGTAGCGGCATTCACTATGGTTATTGGAAACTCACCCGCCCCCGGACTGGAGGAAAAAGTCATCCCAAGAACTCCAGCAGCATTGCGAAACTGCATCTTACATGACGCCGCCGCTGCCAATGGTTGCGCACCATTAATGAGAATCGGGCCAATAGTGAGTTGCTCCCACGTATCCCCTTTAAGGTGATTGCTCAAAGATATTTTAACTGGTATCATCGGTAATTCCTCACTAATTTAGGGGGC
>DYOB01000225.1 GCA_020720765.1 Borreliella garinii | reverse complement strand
CGCTCTCACGATCTAACCTTATTCGTTAGGCAATTTCACTTGCGCTATTTGAGCCCGGCCCCATATTCCATAATTAAAAATCCATCCTTTTTGGAAGCATGCCACCCCGGACACCGCCTCTGTTAGTCTTAATACGAAGCCTAAGAGAAGTTGAACAATGACGAGGTATTCCCCGATTCCAAAGCCCGCTAATCGGCACAGCGCAAGGGAGCCGGGGGAGCCTCATTGCCTGATAGACATAGCGGCAAATAGGTTTTCTCAGTGGCCGATACGGCAAATAGATATGCCTGTTTCTCCTCCTGTCCATTAATTCTGATAGATGCGACATAAGCCGGGGCCAGGATCCGCTGGGATTTTCGCTTCGTCAGGCTAAGGTAGCCAAAGCGCAGCCACTCTGGTTTGGCAACTTCACTGACGGGGATCTTCGACTTGCCCATCAGAGTCTCCAACTGAAGGAAGATCTGGTGGGCTGCCTCATCCGGGGGGAGGATTTTGGCTCGATCGATCACCTCATCGGTTGGCTCACGCACTTGGATTGTCAATGAATCGAGCTTTCCTTCCGCAGCCAGATTGATGGAAACCGAAGCCGCTCCCCATACAGGTAGATCAGCCACAAAGTGGCGATAAGCCCCGATCGCCCGACAAAGCTTCGGTTCCACGGTTTCGCCTTTCCGGTCAGCAGCACAGGCCTTGATCTGCCACAGCCGCTCGAAAGCCAGCGATTCCTCTTTTTTGACCCATCCTGAAATATTCAGCCGGCCAGCAGCCTCTTCGACCATATCTATCAGCCGCTCCCGATCCTGTGTCTTTTTGAACAACGACTCCATGGGCTTTAGACCGGTAATGAGCTTCATCGCACCGGATGCGTGAAAGACCACTGCCCTGGCTTCCTGTGGTAGACGAATGACGGTACGATCTTGCTTTTCTATCCAATCACCTCGTAATAATGACAAGTTATATGCCTCACCGACCATAGCTAAAAAGCTTTTGGCCCGCCGCCTCAATTCATCAATGGGATACTGCCGCACAGCAAAGACATTTGTCTCCGAAGGAACATCTTTTACACTACTAGCCATTTTTTCGATTAATGTTTTTTTATCCATGGTTCAGCCCTCCGCCCAACGCCATAATATGCAAGCCTGTTGAGATGGCGGCAAATCCGGTTCAACATTGCCATGCCCCCACAGGTGATCTCGGTTAAGGTAGCTACGATCCCATCGGATATCGCCACCGTTCCAAGTGGCTGCGTCACCCACGCAGACTGTGATTGGGTGGTTATCATGCCACCAGTCTGACACGCCATCGATCCACGCCTCTGATACCGTGTCACCATCTGTCAGATTGTCACCTACATCCTCACCGCATTCTTCGGTGGTCCAGCCGTCCCACATGTCATCCCATGCACCGCAGTAGATATGCATTCCGGCAAAGATATTCCAAAGGCCGGGCACATTGCCAAGGTCGACAGTATGGCAGGAATACGCCATGACCCACTCCGCATTCCAGTTCTCTCCAAGCTGCCATTGTCCCGAAAAGGTTCGCCAGTTGTCGCGTGGAGTGTCGTAGAGCATCCTTGCTTGCCCATCTGCTGTATGGTTACCATGGGTTTCAATCCAAAAGATATCTATAGCATCAACCCAGTGGACATCATCTCCGCCCGTATCGGAATCACGGATGTCCGTTTCCCAGCAATCTGTGTTTGCCCAATAAAAATTACGAGTATGACCCGCAGCTCGTAGCTCTCTGTCGAAACCGTTACAGCGATTAAACGTATAGGTCAAATCGCCGGCGGTACTGACACCAGCAGCTCGTGCATTGCTGAAGTAGCGAATGCCTTCAACGCCAAATCTTGCCATTGTATTCTCCTTTCATTGATTTGATTAATGATGTCCGCTACTGAGCCGTATATAGCACAGACACTGTTTACCCCGTCGATAAATGCTGTTCTATACAACACATCCTTTCTTTGTGGCCTAATAACGTTCCGCTTGAGGGAGAACCGCGCTTTTTGCGGCGTCCCTCAAGCGGATGTTCAGCCCGCTACTCGCCTTCGCCAACAGGTTCCTTTGTGGATGTCCCAAAGAAGCCGCGGCCCTGGGCGAAATAGATGTTGATCGGCTTCTCGTTCCTCAGCACGTCCAGAACGCTTTGGAACATTGCGGAGGGCAAATGCATTTTAATAATGCCTCCACTATCCGAGTCAGCCTCATAGAACATCCCTGGATCGTTAAAACGCAACCAGGCCAATGTCTTACCTGCGGCATCACTCAATTGAATTTGAGCGCGATTGGTTTGATACCCATCCGGCCCGCCATACACAAGCACATGATAACTTGCCACTTCAGCCATGCGACACCTCCTTTTTTTGATAGAGATTAGAAAAAATGATGGTCTTGCAAAAAGTTAAAAAACTCCCATCATTTCACGCATAAACAAGCAATCTTTACCCTTAACAACTTGGTGCCATTACATTCTCCCGCAAATCAAAATAACAACAGGGCAATTCGGACTTTTTGCAAGATCATCAAAAATGGCAGTTTATGGAATCAAGCCATTCATCCCCACCCTTATGAAGGACAGCCCGGGATCAACGTTATTTCGCTTTAACAATGTAGAATTTTCGCAGTTACCATTTTACATTCAAGAGCTTTCCATAAAATGAAGAGAGCCACCTTTTTATCCATCTTTCGATGGTACCCATCTTGGATAACCGTGATTTCCATAGTCATTTTTTCGTCATGGTAACTGAACGAATCATTCGATCCGGCATGGCCCAGCCTGTCGCGCCTGCTCCTCTGTCGTATACAACTTTTGTCCTTTGCATTGCGGATGATTGCTCGGCAAAACACCCCCGTTGCGAGTACAACACCAGCCGGTGGACGAAGGAGGCTTTCCTCCGCGCCCCTCTTGCACAGCAGCCCTGGCGCAGTCAAAATCACCTCTCACGCAGCACTCCCGCGCCCTGG
>DYOB01000224.1 GCA_020720765.1 Borreliella garinii | reverse complement strand
CGATGGAAATAGAACCGGAGTTGTACTCCTGTATCACTTTTTCAAATCGCTCCAGAAAGCTGCCCCTGGTCTTGTTTTCTTTCATCATCTGCCGCAGCTTGATCTGCATGAACTGAGCCAAATCAGCAAACTCGATATTTTTGTGCTGTTTTTCCTTGAATTCCTGCCGCAGCAACTCAAAGTTCAATCTCCCCAGATCAATCTGGCTACCCTCGCCGATTTCCATGCGACCTTTTTCCGCTGTCTGGAGATCCCCTTTGCCGAGCACTGAGCTATCCAGCAAACCATCCAGCCGCTGCTTCGCCCTTTCTACCTGCTCATCCTGGTCAACTTTACGCTCCACTATCCGGCGGAGATACTCAAAGACATCACGCGCCTTTTTGATTTCCGGATAGTCATAGATCTCCGGCTTGGCTGAATCGTACAGACTATCAATGGTGTTGACATACAGACCAAGCTGTGTCCGGTATTCATCTTTCGTCAAGATCTTGTCGGCATAATCCTGAAAGAGTGAGACCTCCTTAAAACCCTTTTCACCAACAAGCAGGATTGCCTCAATGTCCGCGTCCAGCGTCCCACAATATTCCTTGGCCTGGTCAATCGCCTCTTGAATCAGTTTGAGCAACTCGGCAAATTCTTTTACCGGGAACTCGTCCAGGCCATCACCATCTTTTTCCGTCTTCTTGCCCCGAGACCCTTCAGCATATGCTGCCAAGGCCTTCTTCAGATTTCGGAACACCCCGAAATAGTCGATAACCAGACCATTCTTCTTTCCCTCATAGACCCGGTTGGCGCGGGCAATGGTCTGCATGAGGGTATGGTTCTGCATGGGTTTGTCCAGATAGAGGGTGGAGACCGTGGGGGCGTCAAAGCCGGTCAGCCACATGGCGGTGACAAAAACAATACGGTAGCTGTTGTTGGGATCTTTGAAATAATCCTCAATATTGCGGCCATCTTCATCCGGATACTCCAGAAGTTTCCGGTGGGGCGTTATGTCCAGCCCCTCTTTGGCGAACTTTTCCCGTTCCTCCCTCTCACTGCCTTCCAGGCTGATGACAACGGCCATCCGTGTCTCTTCCATAAAGGCAATCGCCCGCTTGAAACGGTTTTTTCGTTCGGTATCTTTTTCCTGGGCAACTTGGCGACGCAAATCCTTGATCTCTTCCTGAAGGTGATACTGTACCTTCTCATACATCTTGACCGTGGTAAACTTGTCAATGGAGATGACCATGGCCTTCATCGGTTTGCGGTTGCCCTCTTCATCGTCCACATCCAACCGGTAGGGAAAGTGCTGGACAATATGCCTGGCAATCTCCTCCAGACGGTCATCCCGTCGCACCACCTCCAGCAAGGTGGAATATTCCCGGTCAAGCCGTTCCTGCTGTTCGGCGCTGAGGTGTTCCTCTTCCAGAATTTGCAAGGCATCATCACTCAGATCGGCATTAACCTGCTCCACTCGCGGCACGCTTTTTTTATAAAAAATGGAGACCGTGGCCCCATCTTCAATGGATTGGGCAAAGTTATATTCCGAGACATAGGGGCCAAACCAATCCTTTGTCAGCTCGGATCGCAGGAGCGGGGTGCCGGTAAAGGCCATATACTGGGCATTGGGAAGGGCGATGCGCATATTCTCGCCCAGGGCCTTGTACTGGCTGCGATGCGCCTCATCAACAATCACCACCCAGTTATCCCGCTCGCTGAGCCGGGGGAAGGTGAGCCCTTTCTTGATCCCAAAGTTAAAGATGGTGGTGAAGAGAAAGGATCTATTGGAATCCAGCCCCTCCCTGAGTTGTTCCCGGCTGCGTATTCCTTTGGCCCTGAAGCTGTTTTGGTCCGGCCTTTCACCGGCAGGCAGGCTCAGGGTTTCGGTCTCCAGGAAATTGCGGAAGATCTGGTCGTCCAGATCGTTGCGGTCGGTAACGATGAGAAAAGACCAGTCCCCCTGAATCTTGTGCCGCACCTTGCGACAGAAGAAAATCATGGAGTAGGATTTGCCGGAACCTTGGGTGTGCCAGAAGATACCGAGTTTGCCCTGCCTTCCGGCCCGCGTCTCCAGGGCCTTGACCGCGTTGTTGGTTCCGAGATACTGGTGATTCTTGGCGATGATCTTGGTCTTGTCCAGGTGGTAAAGGACAAAGTTTTCAAAGTAATCGAGCAGGTTGTCCTTGTCGCATAAGCCTTGACAGAAGCGTTGCAGGCTCAACCGGTTCTTGTCCCGGCGGCTTGTTTCCTCGACAGTCGGCAGGTTTTCCTGTTCCGGGTTGACGCTGTTATCCTCCAGCTTCACCCAGGAAAAGAAATGTTCCCACGGGGCGTTGAAGCTGCCCACCCGCGTCTGAATCCCGTTGGAGATGGCGACGAAAAGATTATACCAGAACAACTGGGGGATGTTTTCCCGGTAGCGTTGCAGGTTGTCGTCATACCCCTGCTTCACTTTGACCGTGGCGTTCTTCAGCTCCAGCATCACCAACGGCAGCCCATTGACATAGAGGAGTAAATCCGGTCGGCGGGTAATGCCGTTGATGGCCTGGTATTCAATGGAGAGTTGGGAGACCACCAGAAAATCGTTGTTCGCGGGGGTTGTGAAATCCAGAACCCGCACATAATCATGAACCTCGCGGAAATCCTCGTTGCCGTAAGTCACAGGCACCCCGCCCCGGATAAGCTGGTAGATCGCTTTGTTGGCCGCAAGGGGCGACAGACTGGCCCGGCTGCGGGTAAGTTCGCCCACGGCGTGTTCCAGGCACATGGACGGCAGCTCAGGATTTAGGCGCTGCAAGGCGGCAAGAAGCCGATCCTTGAGCACCACCTCTTTGAGGGATGCCCGCCCAACCAGGGCCTTCTGGCTGGCGTCGAGATGACCGTAGCCCAAACGGGAGGTGAAGAAGGCGATATCCGCCTCTTCGATATGGGATTCGTTCAGAAAGGCCATCAATCAGGGCTCCGGCAGATGGTCAATAGCCAGCCTGCCACTCAT
>DYOB01000223.1 GCA_020720765.1 Borreliella garinii | reverse complement strand
GCGTACCGTTTTCTAATCTGGAAAAGCAAAACATGATCGAGTACGTCCAGGTGCAAAACTCTGACGGAACCAGTTCCACTATTACCGGTGGCGCTCGGGCCGGGGTAAATGCTTTCCCAACGTTCCTGGGCCGCCGCATTATCGTTGACGATACCTGCCCGGTTACTGCCATTACTGGCGGCTACAAATATACCTCTTATCTTTTCGGTGCTGGAGCCATTGCCATGGGTGAGGGTTCACCGAAAGTCCCGATGGAGATAGAGCGCACTCCGAAGCGTGGCCTGACCTCTATCTTTTATCGCCGTGACTATATCATGCACCCGAGGGGGGTTAAGTTCACCTCAAACACTATTACCGGCGAAACTCCATCAAATGCTAACCTTGCCCTCGCCGCCAATTGGCTTCGTGTCTGGGAAAAGAAAAATATAAAGATCGTGAAGATGGTCACTAATGGGTAATTAGCGAAGGTTTTTTTGGGATAAAAATTAGAGGCAGGGTGGAAAGGGGATTTTCCAAGCCCTGCCTTTTTTTTTGGAGAATATGAAATGCAAAAAAATAATGGGTTGTTTGGGTGTGGTGCCATGCGGGTTGCGGCTGGGTTGTCTCAGAAAAGAGAGACGATCAATATTTTATCGAATGGCGATTTTCATACTGGCGATTTGACTGGCTGGAATGATTACGGCGGCAATGCAGTTGTATTGCTCAATCAGCCTGTTGGCGGTAAGACGCTGAATGTCATTCATTTCCAAACTGTCAACGAAGGATATATTGGAAGTGATTCAGGCCCGACAGAAGACTTGTTTTCAAGCGTCGGGCTTAATGTTGGAGATGTTTGCAATTTGAAATTATCGTTTTGGTACAAATCTTTGGTAGCGACAGCAAACCCGACTATCAATATAGCAGGCATCACCCCCGCAGAAGAAGGAACCCATGATTATCTGTTGGCCCCAAGCACTGGCTGGAGGTTTTGCGAACGCATATTAAGCGGGGTGGTTGTGTCAGGGCCGCAAGTTGCTATTTTAGTTATGGGGACACAACTTATGACACTGGAGTGGTTCGCTGATTTTAAGATAGTCAGGGTGTAATCGTGGCAGATTTTTTCAAACAACCGGCTGAACAATTTTGGGTTTCTGCTGATTTTTCCAGCGTGATGACCGAAGGGGACTCGATCAATCTTTTGTCCAGCAGCGTGCTATGCTATGATAAAAATGGAAACTTGCTTGATAATAATTCTTCGCTCATTGATCCTGCGGCCGCATTGTCGCTTGTTGGTAACTCCGAAATGACCGTCAGGGTCATGGGTGGCGATCCTGCACTTTCTCCATATAAGCTGAGTTTTCGGGCTTGGACTTTGACGGGTGACGTTTATGAGTTTGACCAGTATTTTAACGTCGAGGAATTATGAGCGCCCATGTTGTAGTCTGCTTGCATGGCGATCATACCTGGGATTACAGAGGGGCAACGCTTGACCTGTGGCCAGGATCAACGGCGTTTATGCCGCCGTATGATATAAACAGCCCTCCGGATATTTTTCAGCTTTTTCCGGTGGCTGGCGCACCGTTTGCCGTGCAAGCTGGTGATGGGGTGGTTTGTGGAAGTTGGCAGGCATTTCCGGACAAGACACCTTGGCGACCAGGAATGAAATGCGTTACTGCATATTCATATGCCAACGGTGATAATTACCGTCATGAATTTGATATGTTTCAAAGCCTCCCGGCCCCGGTACATGGGCATCCTTGGCGGACAGAGTTTTATAAAACCTATGCCAAGGTGCGGGCTGGTTCTGTTCATGATGGCGATTTCTGGGACCCGAATTATTATCCGTTCAAATGGGCGTGGCCTGAAGGAATGTCGGAAAACTTTGACATATCGACGCCTGAAAAACTGGCCGCCTGGTATGCAGTTGATATTGCGCTGTTTGGTTCTCCGTTTTTTGGGTTTGCCCCGCCTCATATCCGAATGGGTGTCCAGCAGGTTTGCCCTCACAAGGATAATGGACATTCGTATTCTGACATTCACAGGCGGTTGATGTACTCCATTACGGTTGGTTCTGGTCAGTCGCAATATTATAATGTGATCTTTACCAATCCGAATTTTGGGCTTGAGAATGGATATCCGATGGGTTATTTGCCGGCATCAATTTCTCATGTGGGTGGCTCGGTCACTGCTATTGACGTTGAGCGTGGTCGGCTGTACTCCACCGTCTCCACCGGGTTTGTGGTGGGTGATGTAATAGCCAGCAGCTACGGTGGATCATGTACCATCCTTGACCCTGTAAGAAAAACCGATACTTCATCAAGTCGGGGTGATCTTATCCGGAACATTGGGAGCTATGGCCCAGCACTTGAGGGGTATTGCAAGGCTTATACAGAGAGTTCAAACGGGCCTGGAACCTGCGGGATTTTTGCCCGTATTGCTGACAGCAACAGGGCTTGGAACAATTTTGATATTCGGGCATCCATGCGTCAGTCTGCCTGGGTGTACCAGCATAATAATGGGTTCAGGACTGACAAGGAGGGGTTCGGGCTGTTTGATCCTGAGCTTTCCGACGTGATGGTTCTCGGTGATCTGTTGCCCTTTGGCCCTGTTTCTGTTTGGATCAATACCTTTTGCGATCCCATGGTTGCCGTCCAGTGGTATGACTTTGCAATCACCAAATTCAAGCATACGGTTTTTGCCCTTTTCACCTCTGCCCCATCTGCCGGCACCTTGCTTTCCGAGGCCGATAAGGTTTGGCGAGTACGGGCACCACGGACGAAATACGGCTGGGATATTGGGTCCTTTGCTATTCATGGTTTGTTGCCTGGTTCGTATTGGCTGGCCTGCTATACCGAGGACACAGAAGGGAATATTTCTCTGTTGCAGGCGAATGAGATTTTCCCTTTCTCCATTGCCAATACCCAGCTTTTTTTTGATCTATCCCAGAATATTGTTCGGCTGAGGGCTGGAAGAGAAAAAGACATTGCGCGTGTTTCCGCTTTGGCAAGATTGAA